>JAYWDK010000295.1:0-11633 GCA_043779845.1 Betaproteobacteria bacterium
AGAGCACTACAGCACCACCCGCGCCGTGCAGTCCACGCTGCAGCGCTACAAAGAGCTGCGCGACATCATCGCCATCCTGGGCATGGACGAGTTGAGCCCCGAGGACAAGCTGGCGGTGGCCCGCGCCCGCAAGATCCAACGTTTCCTGAGCCAGCCCTTCCATGTGGCCGAGGTCTTCACCGGCTCGCCCGGCAAGTATGTGCCGCTGAAAGAAACGATCCGCGGCTTCAAGATGATCGTGGCCGGCGAGTGCGATCACCTGCCGGAACAGGCGTTCTACATGGTCGGGACGATCGACGAGGCTTTCGAGAAAGCCAAGAAGATCCAATAAGGAGCCGACATGGCCACCATCCACGTAGACGTCGTATCTGCCGAAGAGAACATCTTCTCCGGCGAGGCCAAGTTCGTCGCGCTGCCGGGCGAAAGCGGTGAGCTTGGCATCCTGCCCCGGCACACGCCGCTGATCACCCGCATCAAGCCGGGTGCGGTGCGCATCCAGCCGGCCGACGGTAGCGAAGAGGTGTTTGTCTTTGTCGCCGGCGGCATCCTGGAGGTGCAACCGGGCAAGATCACGGTGCTGGCCGATACGGCCATCCGTGGCCACGACCTGGACGAGGCCAAGGCCAGCGAGGCCAAGAAGCTGGCCGAAGAGGCCATGCGCAACGCCAAGAGCGACATCGACCTGGCCAAGGCCCAGGGCGAGTTCGCGATGATGGCCGCGCAGATCGCTGCGATCGCCAAGCTGCGTAAGCGCTGAAACCGCTATAAACCCCCTGCGCGCTAAAGCGCAGGAGGTGGTGACCATGGGCAAGGGCAAGAAAAAGGCGGCGGCAGATGCCGAGGCGGCAGACCCGCAGGCGGGCGGTGAGGCGGGCGACAAGGGCCTGAGCAAGGCCGACTACCTGGCACAACTGGCGCCGCTGGAACTCGAACTCAACAACCTGGCGCGCTGGCTGCAGTACAGCAAACGCCGTCTGGTGGTGGTGTTCGAGGGCCGCGACACCGCCGGTAAGGGCGGGGTGATCGGGGCAATTGCCGACACCCTCAACCCGCGCCAATGCCGGGTGCTGGCCCTCCCCAAGCCCAGCGAGCGTGACATGGCGCAGTGGTATTTCCAGCGCTATGTGCCGCACCTGCCGGCCGCTGGCGAGATGCTGCTGATGGACCGCAGCTGGTACAACCGCGCCGGTGTCGAACGCGTGATGGGTTATTGCACGCTGGCCGAGGCCGAGGCCTTTCTGAAGGCGGTGCCGGCCTTCGAGCAGATGCTGATCGACGACGGCATCCTGCTGTGCAAATACTGGCTGACGGTGGACCAGGCCGAGCAGGAGGCGCGCTTTGCCGAGCGCCTGCAAGACCCGCTCAAGCGCTGGAAGCTGTCGCCCATCGACCTGCAGGCGCGGCAGAAATACGCCGCCTATGGCACCGCCCGCGACGCCATGCTCAAGGCCACCCACACGCCGCAGGCGCCGTGGACGCTGGTGGACTTCAATGACCAGCGACGCGGCCGCATCGCGCTGATCCGCCATCTGCTGGCCCACCTGCCCGACACCAAGGTGGCGCCCGAGCCGCTGGCGCTTCCGCCCTTGGCCCAGGCGCCGTTGACCGAAAGCCTGCGCAGCCGCTTCAAGCCGATCTGAGCGCCCGGCAAGCGGGGCGCTGCCGCCTCACAGCAGGGTGGCGCGGTCGGGCAGCTCATTGGGGTTGGCCTGGCCGGGGGCCAGCGCGAAGTGCTGCACCAGCTTGGCGTTCAAGGCATCGATGGCCTGGTTCAGCCCGTCCTCAAACCGCCCGGCCTGGAAGGCCTGGCGCATCGGCGCGATCAGCGCCTGCCACTCGGCCTGCGGCACCTGCCGGTCCAGCCCGCGATCGGCCACGATCTCGATGGCCCGCTCGGCCAGCAGCAGGTAGACCAGCACGCCGTTGTTGTGCTCGGTGTCCCAGACCCGCAGCTTGCCGAACAGCGTGATGGCGCGGTCGCGGGCGCTCAGGCGCTGGCGCAGGTAGGACAGCGGCAGCCCGGCCTCGACACACAGGCGAATCTCGCCGCTGTGCCGGCCCTCGCTGCCGGCACAGCGGGCCTGCAGGCGGTCCAGCGCGGCGGCCGGCAGCGCGCGGCGGGCGTCGCGCTCGTCCCACAGGCGATGTTTGATCAGTCTTGTGACGCGGTTCATCACCAGTCTCCCGACGCGCCGCCGCCGCCAAAATCGCCGCCGCCACCCGAGCTGAAACCGCCACCGCCACCGCCACCACCACTTCCGCGCCCGCCACCGCCGCCCCAGATCACCGGCGGGATGCCGCCGAAGCCGCCACTGCGACCGCGCCCAGCACTGCTGCTGCCCACGCCCAACAAGCCCACCAGCACCAGCGCCACCACCCCAGCGCCGCCCGCCACCAGCAAGCTGGTGCTCAGCCAGAAGGCCAGCGCGCCAGCGCCGCCAGCGGTTGCCACCGACCCCAGCTTGCGGCCCATCACGCTGGTGAGCACGCCGCCGACCACCGGCACGCCGACGAAGAAGAACATCGCCATTGTTTGCCAGTCGAAGCCCTGATCGGCGCCCGCGCCACCGGGTTGGCGGCTGGGTGCGGGCAGGTGCTCGCCGCGGATGCGGGCCATCAGCGCGTCCACCCCGGCGCCCAAGCCCGCCGCCACCTCGCCGCGCTTGAAGGCCGGCGATATCTGCTGGCTGATGATCTGGCGCGCGGCCAGGTCGGGCACCGCGCCCTCCAGGGCCTTGGCCACCTCGATGCGCAGCTTGCGGTCGTCGCGGGCGGCCACCAGCAGCACGCCGTCGCCCACCTCGCGGCGGCCGATCTTCCAGGCATCTGCCACCCGCTGGGCATAGCTGGCAATGTCCTCGGGCTGGGTGCTGGCCACCAGCAGCACCACGATCTGCGGGCCGGCCTGGGCCTCGAAGGCGGCCAGCTTTTGCTCCAGCGCCTCACGCTCGGCCGCACTCAGCCAGCCAATGGTGTCGACCACCCGTGCCTTCAGCGGCGGCACCGCCTGCACATCCTGGGCCTGGGTGCCGGCCGCCAGCAGCAGCAACATCAGCAGGCCAGGCAGCCAGGCGCCCAGCGTGGCAGCAGGCCAGCGCTGCCGCCCAGGCGCTGCCGTGCGCAGCCCAGCGTGCGCCATGTCAATGGCTCACTTGGACGCCGGCTTGTCGAAGCTCACCGCCGGCGGCGCGCTGATGGCGGCCTCATTGGCCACCGTGAAGCTGGGCTTGACGCTGTAGCTGAACATCATCGCCGTCAGGTTGGTGGGGAAGCTGCGTGTCAGCACGTTGTACTGCTGCACCGTCTTGATGTAGCGGTTGCGCGCCACGGTGATGCGGTTCTCGGTGCCTTCAAGCTGTACGCGCAGGTCTTGGAAGGCCTGGTTGGCCTTCAGCTTGGGGTATTGCTCGCTGACCACCATCAGGCGGCTCAGCGCGCCGGTCAACTGGCCTTGCGCATCTTGAAACTTCTTGAAGGCCTCGGGGTTGTTGATCAACTCGGGCGTGGCCTGGATGCTGGTGGCGCTGGCGCGGGCCTGGATCACCTTGGTGAGCGTGTCTTGCTCAAAACTGGCCTCGCCCTTGACGGTGGCCACGATATTGGGGATCAGGTCGCTGCGGCGCTGGTACTGGTTCAGCACCTCGGCCCAGCCGCCTTTGACCTCTTCATCCAGGCTTTGGAACTGGTTGTAGCCGCAGCCGGACAGCAGCAGCGCGCTGCCCAGCGTGGCAGCGGTCAAGATTGAGCGGGTGGGGTGCATCAGATTCTCCTGGGCAATTAGCCCCGGCAGCATAGCTGAGCCGCGCGGGCCCGACCCCAAGCCCGACAGGCTCTTAGCTGTTGCGGCGCTTGGCCGCCGCCAGCCCGGCCAGCCCGGCCAGCATCAGCGCATAGCTTGCGGGCTCAGGCACATCGGGCACGAAGGTGGTGATCGGCGTCATCGTGCCGGTGAAGTCACCGGCAGCCGCAAAAGTCAGCCCGGTGATGAACGCGGTGGCGTTGCCCGGATCGAGCATGGCTGAGGTCTCGATGCCGGTGACGGTGAACGCCGAGACGCCGCCTGAGCCGAAGAAGAATTGCTGGTCATGTTGCAGCGCCGTGCTGTGGGCACCACTGCCGTCGGTGTAAGCCAGGGTGTAGGCGCCGTCGCCGACATTGGGCAGCAGCAGCGACTGGAAGTTGGGCCCGGTGGCACCCACGGCGTAGTGGTAGCCGGTGGCCACGTCGGGATCGATGAAGGTCACGTGGTCGGCGCCGACATTGCCGACATGGAAGTTGTAGACGCCGCTGGCATCGATGGTGGGCAAGGCGATGTCATGGGGCACGTTACCGGTGAGCGGCGAGAAGTCAAAGAATGAACTGGAGCGCGAAAAGATCTGCGCGTTGTTGTTGCTGGTAAAGGCAACATGGCCGCGGGTCTCTATCACCTGCAAGTTGATGGCATAGCTGCCGGTGGCCGACAGGCCGTTTGGCAAAGTGAATGACGTGGCCGATGCCGCCAGCGGGGTAGAAAAAATCACGTCGGCGATGCCGTTGGCGCGAATCAGATGCTTGTCGTAAATACTGACGCGGAAAGCGTCGGGCGTGGCGCCGACGGGCGTTTGCCAGGTGATCGTCGGCGTCAGTCCGGTGCCCGACAAAGTCACCGAGGTCGGAAACGGCATTGGGGCCACGCCGACCATCGACGGCCCGCTCACTGTGGTGGTGTCGCTGCCGCGCGTGAACTGAATCTGCCAGGGGTTGAGCCTGGCCGAGTTGAACCCAGTGGCGTTGGCACAAAAGTTGGCATTGACAGCCAGCGGCGCACACGGGGCGGCGGCGTCGAAGAAACCGGTTGTGGCTGTCGCGCTGATCGTCACGTTGGCCGAGCCCCCCACGATGTCGGCGCCGTACTGCAGCAGGTCACCAGCGCTGGCACCCACATCGTTGGCGCCGCGCAAGTCGCGAAACATGTTCAGCGTGCCGCCCACCAGCACCGGCGGGTTGGCCACCACTGCCGCTGCGGCAGGCAGGGATTGGGCCACCAACAGCGCCGCCAGTAGTGGCAGGTGCGAAGTTTTGAAGTTCATTTCAGTCTCCGGGATGACGTTGATGGCTGATCGGTGGGGGCGGCGGCGAACCGGGTGCGACAGCGATCAGCGAATGTAGGCCTGGGGCGGCCGCCCCTGTGGCGCATCTGGGCCGCCCATCCCTAACTCCGCTTGCGCCCAGGGCCCCGGCGATAATCCAAAGATGACCGCACCGCTGCAAAACGACACTTTCCTGCGCGCTTGCCTGCGCCAGCCCACTGACTACACGCCCCTGTGGCTGATGCGCCAAGCCGGGCGCTACCTGCCTGAGTACAAGGCCACGCGCGTGCGGGCGGGCAACAGCTTCATGGGGCTGGCCACCAACCCCGAGATGGCCACCGAGGTGACCTTGCAGCCGCTGGAGCGCTACAAGCTCGACGCGGCCATCCTGTTCTCCGACATCCTGACCGTGCCCGATGCCATGGGCCTGGGATTGAGCTTTGGTGCCGGCGAGGGCCCCCGTTTTGCGCACCCGCTGCGCGACGAAGCCGCCGTGGCCGCGCTGGCCGTGCCCGACATGAACAAACTGCGCTACGTGTTTGACGCGGTGCGTTCGATCCGCAAGGCGCTCAACGGCCGCGTGCCACTCATCGGGTTCTCGGGCAGCCCGTGGACGCTGGCCTGTTACATGGTTGAAGGCGCTGGCTCTGACGACTACCGCCAGGTCAAAACCATGCTGTACAGCCGGCCTGACCTGCTGCACCGCATCCTGGCTATCAACGCCGGCGCGGTGGCCACCTACCTCAACACCCAGATCGAAGCTGGCGCCCAGGCCGTGATGATTTTTGACTCCTGGGGCGGCGTGCTGGAGCACCGCGCGTTCCAGCAGTTCAGCCTGGCCTACACCCAGCGCGTGATGGACAAGCTGATCCGGGTGCACAACGGCCAGCGCATCCCCGCGCTGGTGTTCACCAAGGGTGGTGGTTTGTGGCTGGAGCAAATTGCCGCCACCGGCGCTGACGTGGTGGGCCTGGACTGGACCTGTGACCTGGGCCAGGCGCGCCAGCGGCTCCAGGACAGCGTGGCGTTGCAAGGCAACCTCGACCCCATGGTGTTGTTTGCCAACCCCGAGGCCGTGGCCACCGAGGCGCGCGCCGTGCTGGACAGCTTTGGCCCACCGCAACGGGCCGATGGCGGCTGGGGCGGTCATGTCTTCAACCTCGGCCACGGCATCAACCAGCACACCCCGCCCGAGCACGTGCAGGCGCTGGTTGAGGCTGTGCACAACCATTCGCGCACCCTGCGCAAAGACCGGGCCCCGCGCTAAAAAAGTCGCTTAAAAGGGGGTGAGTGAGCGCTCAGGCCTTGACTTATCCCCAAAAAACCCGGTGCGACAAATTCACGTCAAAAAATGTGCAGTGCAGCATCAGGAATCTCGGAAATCCGTGCTAACTGATTGATGTGGAACATATTTTTGCCACTGCTTCAGGATTGGGCATTCCAGCCAGAAGCCCAATACATCAAGCACTTAGCGCGGCCGCCAGCAGGTTTCCCACAAAGTTATCCACAGAAAACGGGGATAGGTGGAAAACTCGTTTTCAATCATCAACTTAGACATGTTTCTTGATGTGAAGACGAAAAACACCGCGCAACTGGGATGCGCCGCACCGTGAGCGCCAGTGTCGAATGGCTTGAATTGCGCGTGGCCGTTGACGCACCTCAGCACAGTGGGTTGACAGGCGCGCTTGATTACCTCAGCGCGGCGCCGCTTACGCCCGGCACTTTGCTGCGTGTGCCACTGGGCAAACGCGACATGCTGGGCATCGTCTGGCCGGGCCAGGCCGCCACGCCCAGCACCCACGCGCTGCGCGCTGTGGGCGAGGTGTTTGCTGATCTGCCGCCGCTGGCGCCGGCTTGGCTGGCGCTGGCTGACTTTGCCGCCCGCTACTACCAGCGCAGCGTGGGTGAGTTGGCACTGGCCGTACTGCCACCCGAACTGCGCAAGCTGGACGCACCCGGCCTCACCAAGCGGCTGGCCAAACTGATCAAGAAGCTGGACAAGGCAACCCCCACTGCACCGGCTGGGGCGGCCGACGGTGTAGCGTCAGTGCAACGCCCAAAGCTCGGCCCCGAGCAGCTATCGGCCATGGCTGCTTTCGAGGCCGCACTGGCCCAGCCGCGCCCCCCGCCCATGCTGCTGCACGGCGTCACCGGCAGTGGCAAAACCGAGGTGTACCTGCACGCCACTGAGCAAGTGTTGGCGGCAGGGCGGCAAGTGTTGGTGCTGGTGCCCGAGATCAACCTCACGCCGCAGCTCGAAGCGCGCTTTGCCGAGCGTTTTCCGCAGCGCCGTCTGGTGTCCATGCACAGCGGCCTCACGCCGGTGCAGCGCCTGCAAAACTGGTTGATGGCCCACCTGGGGCGGGCCGACATCGTGCTGGGCACACGCTTGTCGGTGTTTGCGCCGCTGCCCAACCTGGGCTTGATCGTGGTCGATGAAGAGCACGACCCGTCTTACAAGCAGCAAGAAGGCGCGCGCTACTCGGCGCGCGACCTGGCCATTTACCGCGCCCACCTCGAGCGCGTGCCGGTGATCCTGGGCTCGGCCACGCCGTCACTTGAAACCTGGCAGCGGGCGGATGAGGGCCGCTACCAGCGTCTGACCCTGGCCGAGCGCGTGGGCGGTGGCGCCTTGCCCCGTGTGCGCTTGTTTGACATGGGCGTGCTGCCCAAGGTTGACGGCCAGTCCCCCGTGCTGGCGCCCATGGTGCTGGACTCGCTGCGCGAGCGCATCGAGCGCGGCGAGCAAAGCCTGGTGTTTTTGAACCGCCGGGGCTACGCGCCCGTGCTGCACTGCGCCGATTGCGGCTGGAAGAGCGGCTGCCCGCATTGCAGCGCGTGGCGGGTTTATCACAAGGGCGAGCGCACGCTGCGCTGCCACCACTGCGGCTTCACCGAGCGCGTGCCGCATGCCTGCCCCGACTGCGGCAACCTCGACATCGCGCCGCTGGGCCGGGGCACCGAGAAGCTCGAAGAGCAGCTCGCCGAGATGCTGCCCGGCGCGCGCATCGCCCGGCTGGACGCCGACACCGCGCGCGGCAAGGGCAAGCTCGAAAGCAAGCTGGCGGAGGTGCACGCCGGCGACGTGGACGTGCTCGTGGGCACGCAAATGGTGACCAAAGGCCATGATTTCAGGCGCATCACGCTGGTGGTGGCGGTCAACCCCGACTCGGCCCTGTTTGCCAGCGATTTCAGGGCGCCAGAGCGGCTGTTTGCGCTGTTGATGCAAGCCGGTGGCCGGGCAGGGCGTGATGCCGAGGCGGCCGCCCGCAGCGAGATGTGGGTGCAGACCTGGCACCCGCTGCACCCGCTGTATGCCGCGCTCAAAAAGCACGACTTTGCGGCTTTTGCCAAGAGCCAGCTCGACGAGCGCCGCAGCGCCGGCCTGCCGCCCTACAGCCACCTGGCGCTGCTGCGCGCCGAGGCGCGGGATCCAGCGGTGGCGCTGGCCTGGCTGCGGGACGCCTCAGCGCTGGCAGCGGATTTGCTGGCCGCCGACGAGCAGGCGGGCATCGGCCACGCCGCCGACGTGACGCTGTACCCACCGGTGCCGCCGCCCGTGGGCAAGGTGGCCGGCATCGAGCGCCTGCAAATGCTGG
Organism: Betaproteobacteria bacterium; assembly: GCA_043779845.1. Classification (GTDB taxonomy): domain Bacteria; phylum Pseudomonadota; class Gammaproteobacteria; order Burkholderiales; family Burkholderiaceae_C; genus Pseudaquabacterium. Next base: position 8,669 of record JAYWDK010000295.1, read on the forward strand.
TTGAAGCCGGCTCGCGCCAACATTTGCAGCGCCTGCTGGCGGCGTGGATGCCTGGCCTGCACCGGCTGCGCAGCCACCACAAGGGCTTGACGCGCTGGGCCATCGACGTCGATCCGCTGGGGATTTGAGCGCGGGTTGAGCGGGCACGGGCGGGCGACATTGGCCGCCCGCCGGTCGTCAGGTGGGCCGCACGCCAAACCACCACGCCAGCGCGCTGAAACTGCCAAACGCCAGCAGCTGGTGCAGCAGCAGCTTGATCAGCGCCACCGGCAGGTAGTGCGACACGGCGGTGCGCGCGTGGGCATGCACGCCGGCCCGCCACAGCAGCGCGCCAATAGTGAACAGCGCCACCGGCGTGGCGGAGTCGGCCAGCAGCGCGAAGAACGGAGCGGTGATGGAAAGAATGGCTTGCGTGGTGCGGCGGCAGTATCCCTGCAGGCCGACCGTTCTTGGGCGGCAGCGTTGTCAGTCAGGGTTGCGGGCCTGCAACCTCAGAGGGATCACTGACTTGACTGGCTCCCTCGCCCTGTACCCGGGGGGGAGAGGGTTGGGGCGAGGGGGTTGTTCGGGGCCAAGTTTTTTTGGCGCCCGGCACGGGCACAGCCGCCGGCAAGGCCAGGGGGCTGGACTGAAGGCGGTTTAGCGCCGTCGATCACCGGCCCACCAAGGCCTCCATACGGGCGCAGTAGGCCACCAGCGGCGTCTGGTTTTGCAGATGGGTGCGGGCGGGGTTGGGGATGTTCACAAACAGGCGGTTGGCCAAAAAGGCGTAAACCGTGGCGTCCAGCGCCGACGGCTGAGGGCCGCCAAAAAACGGCCTGTCGCCCAGCATGGCCTGGGCCGCGTCCAGATCGGCGATGGCGTTGGCGCTGATCTCGGCCGGGCTGTGGCGGCCCATGCCCTGGCCTTGCAGATCACGCCGCATCTTGCGCCGCACCAGCTTGGCCACCAAGCCGCGTATCAGCCAGGGCAGGTCGCCAAAAAACGCCGGCGCCACCACTTTGAAAGCGTCGTCGTCGAGCCAACGTCCCCACAGTGCGGTGAAGTAAAAGTGATCTTCAAACAAGCGTCGCAGCGCCAGGTCGGCGCCACGATCGGGCTCGCGCAAATGGGCGGGCAACTGGGCGGCGTAGCGCCGCTGCAAGTGTTCGATGATGGCTTGTGAGTCGCACACCAAGGTGTCGCCATCACGCAGCGCGGGCAGTTTGCCCTTGGGCAGGCGCATCGGCGGCGTGCTGCTGTTCACCTGGTAGGGCAGGCCGGCCAGTTTGAGAAACACCTCCACCTTCATGCAGAAGGGGCTGGGGTTCATCACGCCCAACAGGCGGGGGAATTGAAAAAGTTCGATCATGGTTCATTGTCGCTGCGGCCCGGGGCGCATGGCATCCACCACAAAGCGCGCGGCCACGTCCACCGGGCTCAGCGCGTCGAGCGGGCGCTGCACCGCCATCAGTTCGGCGTGCAAATGCCGCTCATCCAGCGTGATAGCCAGGTAGCCACGCTGGTCTGATCGGCCGTACAGCAGGTGCGGGTTGAAGGGCAATTGAGCGTCCAGCGCCGATTGCGCCGTGCCCCGGCTGCTGATGGATGTGCCGCAAAACTCGCTGGCAACCACCGGTGATTTGGGGTCGTCGAAGTTGGGTTTCAGGTTGGCCACGTAGTGCGCATGCATGTCGCCGCCCAGCGCCACCACGCCCGGCACTTGGCGCGCCAACACGTTGGTCAGCAAACGCTGGCGGGCTGGGGCGTAGCCGTCCCAACCATCGGTCCAGTATTGGCCGGTGGCGGGGTCGGCGGCCTGGCCGCCGGCCGCGTCGGCCACGGGCTGGCGTGAGGCCCGTGCCATCAGCGTTTGCTGGGCCAGCAGGTTCCAGGGGCGCGCCAGGTCCCAGCCATCGCTCAGCCATTGCTCTTGCGCCGCGCCCAGCAGGCTGCGCTGCGGGTCTCGCAGCTCGGGGCAATCGGCCGCCTTGACGACAGTGGAGCCACCGCTGCGGCCAACGGGCAAACACACCTGCGGATCGCGGAACTGACGGGCGTCCAGTGCATGGATGCGCGCCAGCCGGCCCCAGTCCAGCCGGTGGTGGATGCGCGCGTCGGGGCCCACCGGGCGCATGGATTTGGGCACCGGTTGGTGCTCCCACCAGGCCTTGTACGCGGCGGCGCGCAGGCGCAGCAGGTCGGGGCCTTGCAGGGTTTGGCCACGGTCGCGTGCGTAGTCGTTTTCCACCTCGTGGTCGTCCCACACGATCAGCCACGGGCACGCGGCATGCGCGGCCTGCAGGGCCGGGTCACTTTTGTACTGGGCATAACGCGCACGGTACTGGTCCAGCGTGCGGATCAAGGGCCCGTCGTGGGCGCGCACGGCGCTGGGCGGCGAGCCGTATTCGTAGATGTAGTCGCCCAAGAACATCACCAGATCCAGTTCGCGCTCGGCCACGTGGCGCCAGGCCGCCCAGTGGCCGTGGTCCCAGCGCTGGCAGCTGGTGATGGCGGCGCGCAAGGTGGCCGCAGCATCGGGTGCCGGCGCGGTGCGGGTGCGGCCCACCATGCTTTGTTGGCCCAGCGCAGTGAAGCGATACCAATACCAGCGGTCGGGCTCCAGCGCTGTGGGCTCGGCGTGCACGCTGTGGGCGTCGGCGGCCACGGCCAGCTCGGTGCCTTGGGCGGCGATGCGGCTGAACGCCTCGTCAAACGCCAGCTCCCAGCGCAGCTCGGCGCGCTCGGGCAGGTCACGGCCGGTCAGCCGGGTCCAGAGCACCAGGCGGTCGGGCTGAGGCTGGCCCGACGCAAGCCCCAGCGCAAAGCGAGGCACGTCGGCGGCGCGGGCGTGCCGGATGAAGGTGGGCGCGGCCAGCGTGGCGGCGCCCAGGGCGAGCAGGTGGCGGCGGGGCAGCGTCATCTGGAACCTGTCGGGTTTGGGGTCGGGCTCGCGTTGACCCTGAAAATGGGCTCAGCCTAGGCG
>JAYWDK010000296.1:0-4189 GCA_043779845.1 Betaproteobacteria bacterium
CGAACGCCTGGTGACGGTGGGCGAGGGCGCCACCATCGACGACGGCAAGGCGCTGATGCACCGCCACAAGCTTGAACGGGTGCTGGTCGTCAACGACGCCTTCGAGCTGCGCGGCCTGATGACGGTCAAAGACATCACCAAGCAGACCAACTTTCCCAATGCCGCGCGCGACAAGTACGGCAAGCTGCGGGTGGGCGCCGCTGTCGGTGTGGGCGAGGGCACCGAAGAGCGGGTCGAGTTGCTGGTGCGTGCCGGCGTCGACGCGCTGGTGGTCGACACCGCGCACGGCCATTCGGCCGGCGTGATCGAGCGGGTGCGCTGGGTCAAACGCCATTACCCACAGGTCGACGTGATCGGCGGCAACATCGCCACCGGCGCCGCCGCGCTGGCGCTGGCCGAGGCTGGCGCCGATGGCGTGAAAGTGGGCATCGGCCCGGGCAGCATTTGCACCACCCGCATCGTCGCGGGCGTGGGCGTGCCGCAGATCACCGCGATCGACAACGTGGCCACCGCGCTGCGCGGCTCGGGCGTGCCCTTGATCGCCGACGGCGGCATCCGTTACTCGGGCGACATCGCCAAAGCCATGGCTGCCGGGGCGGGCACGGTGATGATGGGTGGCATGTTTGCCGGCACCGAGGAGGCGCCCGGCGAGGTGATCCTGTACCAGGGCCGCAGCTACAAGAGCTACCGCGGCATGGGCTCAATTGGCGCCATGAAAGCCGGCTCGGCCGACCGCTATTTTCAAGAAGCCGACGAAACCAGCAACCCCAATGCCGACAAGCTGGTGCCCGAGGGCATCGAGGGCCGCGTGCCTTACAAGGGTTCGATGGTGGCGATCATCTTCCAGATGGCTGGTGGCTTGCGGGCGGCTATGGGCTATTGCGGCTGCGCCACCATCGACGAGATGCACGACCGCGCCGAGTTTGTCGAGATCACCTCGGCCGGCATCCGTGAGAGCCACGTGCACGACGTGCAAATCACCAAAGAAGCACCCAACTACCGCATGGAGTGATGGTGGCCCAAGCCCCCGTGCCTGACGGCCAAGATGTACCCAAGGGCCGGCGGCAAGCGGCCATGCCCTTCATCATGATCACGGTGCTGATCGACATGGTGGCGATTGGCTTGATGATCCCGGTGCTGCCGCACTTGGTGGGCACCTTCACCACGTCGCCCGCCGAGCAGGCCTTCTGGTTTGGCGCGGTGTCGTTTGCGTTTGGCATCGCCAACTTTTTTGGCTCGCCCATCCTGGGTGGGCTGTCAGATCGTTATGGCCGCAGGCCTGTATTGCTGATTGGCGTGGCCGGGCTGGCGCTGAGCTTTTTTGTCACCGGTTTTGCCACCGCACTGTGGATGCTGATCGTGGTGCGCTTGTTCAGCGGCGCGATGCAGGCCAACGCGGCGGTGGCCAACGCGTACGTGGCCGACATCACCCCGCCCGAAGAGCGTGCGCGGCGTTTTGGCCTGCTGGGCGCCATGTTTGGCGTGGGCTTCATCCTGGGCCCGGTGATGGGTGGTTTGCTGGGGGGCATCAACCTGCACTTGCCGTTTTTTGTGGCGGGTGGCTTGGCGGTGCTGAACTGGCTGTACGGCTACTTTGTATTGCCCGAGTCACTGCCGCTGGACAAGCGCCGTGACTTTGACTGGCGGCGCGCCAACCCCGTGGCCTCGCTGCGAGGCCTCGCGGCACTTGAGGGCGTGGGCCCGCTGGTGGCCGTGGTGGCCTTGTCGGGCCTGGCGCAGTTTGTCTTGCACACCAGTTGGGTGCTGTACACCAGCTTCAAGTTTGGCTGGGGCCCGGCGCAAAACGGCTGGTCGCTGTTTGCCGTTGGCGTGATGACGGCGGTGGTGCAGGGCGGTTTGCTCAAGCACCTGCTCAAGCACTTTGCGCCTCAAAAACTGGCCGCCATGGGCCTGGTGTCGTCCACCTTGGCTTACCTGTGCTGGGGCTTGGCTTCAGAGGGCTGGATGATGTACGTGGTGGTGTTTGCCAACGTGCTGGGGTATGCCGTCAATACGACAGTGCAGAGCCTGATCTCCAACGCCGCCGATGCCCGCCAGCAAGGCCAAACCATGGGATCGCTGTCGTCGCTCAACAGCCTGATGGCGGTGATCGCGCCGGTGATCGGCGCCACGCTTTTGGGCGTGGTGTCGCACCGCCCGGCGGGTGACTGGCTGATGGGCTTGCCGTTTTACTTTTGCGCGGCGGTGCAGTTGCTGAGCACCGTGATGGCCATTCATTACTTCAGGCGCCACCGCGCCCAGCTGGCGGCCGCTGCTGCTGCCACCGCGGCCTGATGCGCCGGCCTCTTTCGCCCTCGCCTCAGTACTCGGGGGCGAGGGTTGGGGAGGCGGTTGGGGCGAGGGCGAATTTGTTGCCCAACCCAACCCGGCGCTCAGGCCCGTTCCATTTAATTTCATTCTTGGCGCTACCACCATGCACGACAAAATCCTGATCCTCGACTTTGGTTCCCAGGTCACGCAGTTGATCGCTCGCCGTGTGCGCGAGGCGCATGTGTATTGCGAGATCCATCCCAACGATGTGTCCGAGCAGTTCATCCGTGACTTTGCCCCCAAGGGCATCATCCTGTCGGGCAGCCACGCCAGCACCTATGAGGATCACGAACTGCGTGCACCGCAAGCCGTGTGGGCTAGCGGCGTGCCGGTGCTGGGCATCTGCTACGGCATGTTTGCCATGGCCGTGCAGCAAGGTGGGCAGGTGGAGGCCAGCGACCACCGCGAGTTTGGCTACGCCGAGGTGCGCGCCCACGGCCACACCAAGCTGCTGGACGGCATCCAGGACTTCGACACCGTTGAAGGCTTTGGCATGCTCAAAGTCTGGATGAGCCACGGCGACAAGGTCACCGCGCTGCCGCCGGGCTTCAAGCTGATGGCCTCAACGCCGTCATGCCCGATCGCCGGCATGGCCGACGAGGCGCGTGGTTATTACGCCGTGCAGTTTCACCCCGAGGTGACGCACACGTTGCAAGGCCAGGCACTGCTAACGCGCTTCGTGCGCGACATCGCTGGCTGCCGCGGCGACTGGATCATGGGCAATTACGTCGACGAAGCCGTGGCCCGCATCCGCGACTTGGTGGGCGACGAAGAGGTGATCCTGGGCTTGTCGGGTGGGGTCGATTCCAGCGTGGCTGCGGCCCTGATCCACCGCGCCATTGGCGACCAGCTCACCTGCGTTTTTGTCGACCACGGCCTGCTGCGCCTGAACGAAGGCGCGATGGTGATGGAGATGTTTGCCGGTCGGTTGCATGCCAAGGTGGTGCACGTGCAGGCGGCCGACCAGTTCTTGGGCCACCTCAAAGGCGTGACCGACCCCGAGCAAAAACGCAAGATCATCGGCCGCGAGTTTGTCGAAGTGTTCCAGGCCGAGGCGGCCAAACTCAAGGGCGATGGCCAGGGCCAGGTGAAGGGCGCCAAGTGGCTGGCTCAAGGCACGATCTACCCCGACGTGGTGGAAAGCGGCGGCACCGCCAGCAAAAAAGCCACCATCAAGAGCCACCACAACGTGGGCGGCCTGCCCGCCACGCTGGGCCTCAAATTGCTGGAGCCGCTGCGCGAGTTGTTCAAGGACGAAGTGCGTGAACTGGGCGTGGCCCTGGGCCTGCCGCACGACATGGTGTACCGCCACCCGTTCCCCGGGCCGGGCCTGGCGGTGCGCATCCTGGGCGAGGTCAAGCCCGAGTTCGCCGCCTTGCTGCAGCGCGCCGACCACATCTTCATCGAAGAGCTGCGCAAGACGGTGGACGAGCCCACCGGCAAGACCTGGTATGAGCTCACCAGCCAGGCCTTTGTGGTGTTTTTGCCGGTCAAGAGCGTGGGCGTGATGGGCGACGGCCGCACCTACGACTACGTGGTGGCCCTGCGCGCCGTGCAGACCAGCGATTTCATGACCGCCGACTGGGCCGAGCTGCCGTATGCGCTGCTCAAGAAAGTCAGCAGCCGCATCATCAACGAGGTGCGTGGCATCAACCGCGTCACCTTCGACGTGAGCAGCAAGCCGCCGGCGACGATTGAGTGGGAGTGAGGGGGTTGGTTTTTGGGGCTTCGGGGTCTGTCGGCGATGGCTGGCAAGCGGAAACTTTTGACGGCAAGAATGGCGGTCAAAACTCGATGCCATAACTTCAGCTGCGCCTTGCCGTCACGTCAAAGTCGGGCCTGACGGTAGATTTCGAGG
>JAYWDK010000297.1:0-4186 GCA_043779845.1 Betaproteobacteria bacterium
GACCGCGCCACCGTGGCCACGGGCTTGTTTCAGCAAGGGCTTTGCGTGGGCATGCAGCAAACCACGTTGGGCGCCTGGGCGCCCGACCTGAGCACGCCACTGCCCTTGCCAGCGGGCTTTGCCGCCACCTTGTCCCGCCATGTTTTGCCGGCCGAAAATTTGCCACCAACCGGCTTGCCATCCACCAGCTTGCCACCCGACGCCGTGAAGCGCCGGTTTTACCCGGTGGAGGCCACGTTCAGCGCGCGTTATGGTGACTTTGACGCCGACGGCTGCACCAGCGAGGCGGCCGTGCTGCGGGGCATCGAGCAAGCCCGCGCGGCCGTGCTGCAAACCGCCATCGCGGCCGCGGGTGGCAACGCTGAGCAAGACTGGGTCAACCTGCTGGTGGCCCGCATTGATTTGCACTGGGCTCATCACCGCGCGCCGCCCAAAACCTGGGCGCTGGCCGGTGCCGTGCTCAGCGTGGGCCGCAGCTCGGTGCTGTTGCGCGTGGCGATGTTTGATGGCGAGCGCCTGCACGCCATGGCCGACAACGTGATGGTGTACGTGGCGCCGGTGGTGGCCACGCCGCCGGCAGCGCTTGAGCCCGCAGCCGAGTTGGCGGCCGCCGCACCCACCGCCAGAGAGCCCTTGCCCCCGCCGCTGCGCGACGCACTACAGGCCTTGGCCTGGCGCGGGCGCTGAACCAGGCCGGCGTTGATGGTTGCTGACCCAACCCGCCCTCTCCCCAGCCCTCGCCTGCCAGCGGGCGAGGGGGCCGGACTGGCCACTGCCTCGGTGCTTTCTCTGGCTCCCTCGCCCTCGTACCCGGGGGAGAGGGCTGGGGTGAGGGGCTTGTATTGGCAGTTTTGGTCCTTTGGCACCCGGTTTTTTTGGCGCCCGGCACGGGCTGTTCTCGCTTTCTGCACGGCGCCGGGGCGAATACCCGGCGCAATGCAGAAAGCGAGCACGGCAGCCTGCAAGGCAAAAAATCAAACCCCCGTACCCGGGGGAGGGCTGGGAAGATGGACGCGCCACGGCTCTGCACCTCCAGCGATATCTGCGCTCAGCAGCCGCTCAATCTGAAGAATAGGAAAACACCATGCCACTCAACCTTGCCCGCAGCTGGACCGACGCCGACCTGGACACCTGGCGCGACACTGTCGTGCGCTTCGTGGACGATGAAATCGTCAGCGACGACGAGGCCGCCCGCCAGCGTGGCCATGTGGACCCCACGCTGTGGCGCAAGGCTGGCGAGTTGGGTTTGCTGTGCACCGACATCCCCGAGGAGTTTGGCGGCGCGGGTGGTGATTTCCGCCACGAGGCCGTGATCTACGAAGAATGCGCGCGCAGAGGCCTCAGCGGCTGGGGCAACTCGGTGCACACCATCGTGGCGCACTACTTCTTGAATCACGGCACGCTGGCGCAAAAGCAGCACTACCTGCCGCGCCTGGCCCGGGGCGAGCTGGTGGGCGCCATCGCCATGACCGAGCCCGGCGCCGGCAGTGATCTGCAAGGCGTGCGCACCCGGGCCGAGCTGGTGGACGGCAACTACGTCATCAACGGCAGCAAAACCTTCATCACCAACGGCTTGCTGGCCGGCGTGGTGCTGGTGGTGTGCAAAACCGACCCTACCCAGGGCGCGCGGGGCACGTCCATCCTGATCGTGGAAACCGACAACTGCCCGGGCTTCAAGGTGGGCCGCGTGCTCGACAAGTTGGGCCTGAAGGCGCAAGACACCTCCGAGCTGTTTTTCGACAACGTGACGGTGCCCGCAGCCAACCTGCTGGGCGGCCAGGTTGGCCAAGGCTTCTACCAGCTGATGGGTGATCTGCCGTATGAGCGCCTGATCATCGGCGTCACTGCGCTGGCCACGATGGAGGGCGCCTACGCCGCCACGCTGGATTACGTGCGTGAGCGCCGCGCCTTCGGCAAGCCCATTGGCGATCTGCAAAACACGCGCTTCAAGCTGGCCGAGGTGGCCACGCAAATCATGGTGGGCCGGGCATTCATTGACCGCTGTGTCGAGCAACTGGTGGCCGGCAAGCTCGACACCGCCACCGCGTCCATGGCCAAGCTGTGGGGCAGTGAGACGCAAGGCCGCGTGCTCGACGAATGCCTGCAGCTTTTTGGTGGTTACGGCTTCATGAACGAGTACGTGATCGCCCGCATGTACGCCGACGCGCGCGTGCAGCGCATTTACGGCGGCACCAGCGAGATCATGAAAGAGGTGATCTCGCGGGCGCTATGACGGGCCGGCCTGGCCCCAACCTGGGTGGATCACCTTGCCGGCGGCTGTTCTCGCTTGCGGCGCGGCGCCGGGATTTCGCCCCGGCGGGCGCCTAACTTTCTTTTCGAACGGCCGAAAAGAAAGTCAGCAAAGAAAAGGGCCTGTACCCCAATTTCAATGGCTTTGCCCTCGATGTTTTCAGGCACCGGTGTTGTTGACTCGCCTGCGTGCAGGCTCAGACATTCGGCGCCTGTCACCACCGAGTTTCGATCTGGCGGCGGTTCGTCCAAGACGTTTGTCCTGGGCTACAGCACGGTGCTGGTTGGCGGCCTTCACCCCGGCCCTCCCGCAAGCGGGCGAGATGGCCGGGCTGGCGACTGCTTCGGCTAAGCCGATGCTGAGGGCTTGGGTGCTTTGTCTGGCTCCCTCGCCACCGTACCCGGGGGAGAGGGGGCAAGGCCCGCGTGGTGCGCAGCGCCAATATCCAGGCAGAGTAGGGCGGGCTACAGCAAGGCCACGCCGCCCAGGCGCCGCAGGCGTTTGTCGAACGTGACGGTGGCCTCGCAACCCATGGCCTGGTTCTTGGCCACGATCAGGCAGTCTGGAAAGCCGCAGGTCGCCGCTTGAAACTGATCCGCGGCGGCGGTGACCGCCGCACGATTTTCAAAGTTGAACATCGGCTCGGCCAGCAGCGCGCGCAAGGCTTTCAGCAACTCGGGCTTGGGCTGCTGGTAGGCGCTGGCCAGTGTCCAGGTGGCCTCGGCCAGCACCACGTCGGCGATATGTACCTGGCCCACGGTGGCAGGCAAGCTGGCAAGCCAGGTGTCGATGCGAGCCGATTGCGCGGGGTCATCGTCCAACAGCAGCCTCACGAGCACGTTGGTGTCGATGCCGATCATGGGCGCGGGTGCTTGCTTGCCAGATGGCTGGCGACAGCGGCCTCTTCGGCTTCCACCGTCAGCGCCTCGCGCAGCGGTGACTTGAGCAGGCCACGCACCGAGCGAACATCGGCCCGGACGGGCCGCGCCTGAATGGTGTTGTCGGGCAGCAGCTCAAAGCGAAGTTGGCAACCCGCGCCCAGCCCCAGCTTGTCGCGGATGGCCTTGGGCAGCGTGATCTGGCCCTTGCTGGTGAGTGTGCTGAGCATGGTGTTGATTCCTTTCAAAAATCATACTCCTTACCGATGAAGTTGAAAGGAATTGATCTGCGGTTTCAACGATCCAGCCGCGCGCCACGGCGTGCGGTTGCCCAGCGTCTCGCGGCTTGGCCGGCGCTGAATTGACTCGCCGGCGTGGTCGTTCCTCCCTTGCGAAGTATCCATGCTATGGATATTCTGTAGTCATTGACTGAAAGGAATCCGCAACATGACGATGCATGTGAACCTGTCCCCTGAAATGGAAGGCTTCATCAAAAGCAAGGTCGCTGGTGGTTTTTACGGCAACGCCACCGAGGTGATCCGCGACGCCATCCGCCGCATGCAGGCCGATGAAACACGCGCCAACGCCTGGCAAGCGGCGATCAAGCTGGGCGACTTGCAGCTTGATCGTGGCGAGGGCATCGCCTACACCGCCAACACGCTGGCCGATATCACGCAAAGCGCTTTGGCTGGCCTGCAAGGCGGCGAGCCACTGAGCCCCGACGTGCTGCCCTGATGCCGTCTCGAAGCCTGCCGATCAAGCTGTCGCCCAAGGCGCGGCAGGATTTCATCGACATCCTTCGCTACACCGGCCAGACCTGGGGCCCACAGCAGCTGGCGCTCTACCGCGACAAGATAGACGGCGCGCTGCAAGCCATTGGCCGCAATCCGCAAGCGGGCCACCGCCGAGACGACCTGCCCGACACCCATCGGCTGTATTTTGTGGGCGCGCATGTCATCGTCTATCGAACTGAAGATAGCTGCGTGGGCGTGCTTCGTTTATTGCACCAACGCATGAGCCTGAGCCGGCACCTGCCTCGCGCCTGAAGCAAGCCCGC
>JAYWDK010000298.1:0-11551 GCA_043779845.1 Betaproteobacteria bacterium
GTGCCCCTGGTTGAGGTCGCTGGCAGTGGTCCCAAAGGCCGCATCACGCAAGACGACGTGCAAGGTTTCGTCAAGAACGTGATGGCCGGCGCCGTGCAAACGGCGATGCAAAAAGCCAAGGCGCCCGCGCCTGCTGCGGGCAGTGGCAGTGGCAGTGGCGAGGCCTTCCCCGGCTTGTTGCCCTGGCCCAAGGTGGACTTTGCCAAGTTCGGCCCGGTCGAGCGTCGCGATCTGTCGCGCATCAAGAAGATCAGCGGCGCCAACCTGCACCGCAACTGGGTGGTGATCCCGCACGTCACCAACCATGACGATGCCGACATCACCGACCTTGAAGCCTTCCGCGTTCAGCTGAACAAAGAGAGCGAGAAGGCTGGCGTCAAGGTCACCATGCTGGCGTTCCTGATCAAGGCCTCGGTGGCCGCGCTCAAGAAGTTCCCCGAGTTCAATGCCTCGTTGGATGGCGACCAGCTGGTGCTTAAAAACTATTTCCACATCGGTTTTGCCGCCGACACGCCCAACGGCCTGATGGTGCCGGTGATCAAGGACGCCGACAAAAAGGGCGTGATGCAGATCAGCCAGGAAATGGGCGACCTGGCCAAGAAGGCGCGCGACGGCAAGCTGGGTCCGGCCGACATGAGCGGTGGTTGCTTCTCGATCAGCTCGCTGGGCGGCATTGGCGGGCGCTACTTCACCCCCATCATCAACGCGCCCGAGGTGTCGATTTTGGGCGTTTGCAAGAGCGCCATCGAGCCGCGCTGGGACGGCAAGCAGTTTGTGCCGCGCCTGATGTTGCCGCTGTCGCTGAGCTGGGACCACCGCGTCATCGACGGCGCTGCGGCCGCACGCTTCAACGGTTATCTCGGCGCCATCCTGGCCGACTTCCGCCGCGTGCTGCTGTAAACAGGCCCCTCAGAAAATTGGAGACAGACATGGCGTTGATCGATGTATTTGTGCCCGATATTGGCGACTTCAAAGACGTGGCGGTGATCGAGATTTTGGTCAAACCGGGCGACACCATCGCGGTGGAACAAAGCCTGGTGACCGTTGAAAGCGACAAAGCTTCGATGGAAATTCCGGCCAGCGCGGCCGGCGTGGTCAAGGAGATCAAGCTCAGCATTGGCGACAAGATCAACCAGGGCTCGCTGATCCTGACGCTGGAGGCAACGGGTGGGGCGGCCACCGCTGCGCCCGTCACGGCCGCACCGGCCGTGGTCGCGCCAGCCGCAACAGCGATGCCCGCCACTGCGGCCCCGCAAGCCGCCAGCTACGTTGGTGCTGCTGATCTGGAATGCGACCTGCTGGTGCTGGGCGCCGGCCCGGGCGGTTATTCAGCGGCGTTCCGCGCGGCCGATCTGGGCCTCAAGACCGTGATCGTTGAGCGTTATGCCGCGCTGGGCGGGGTGTGCCTGAACGTGGGCTGCATTCCGTCCAAGGCGTTGCTGCACGTGGCGTCGGTGATGGACGAGGTCAAGCACTTTGCCGACCTGGGCGTTGAGTTTGCGGCGCCCACCGTGCAGTTGCCCAAGCTGCTGGGCCACAAGAACAAGGTGGTCAGCAAGCTCACCGGTGGCTTGGCGGCGATGGCCAAGATGCGCAAAGTGACCGTCGTGCGCGGCTACGGCAGTTTTGCCGACGCACACCACGTCACGGTCGAAGAAACCAGTGGCGACGCGCAAGCCAAGACCGGCAAAACGCAGACCATCAAGTTCAAGCAATGCATCATCGCGGCCGGCTCGCAGGCCGTGCGGCTGCCGTTTTTGCAGAAGGATGGGCTGGATACAGACCCACGCATCGTGGACAGCACCGGCGCGCTGGAGTTGCGCCAAACCCCGAAGCGCATGCTGATCGTGGGCGGCGGCATCATCGGGCTGGAGATGGGCACGGTTTATTCAACCCTGGGCGCCCAGCTCGACGTGGTCGAGATGATGGACGGCCTGATGCAAGGCGCCGACCGCGACCTGGTCCGGGTGTGGCAGAAGCTGAATGCGCCGCGCTTTGACAACATCATGCTCAACACCAAAACCGTGGGCGCCGAGGCCACTGCCGACGGCATCCTCGTCAAGTTTGAGGGCATCGATGGCAAGCAGTCCGAGGGCCTTTATGACCTGGTGCTGCAAGCCGTGGGCCGCACGCCCAATGGCAAAAAGATCGCCGCCGACAAAGCCGGCGTGGTGGTCACTGACCGGGGCTTTATTCCGGTCGACGTGCAAATGCGCACCAATGTGCCGCACATCTTTGCCATCGGCGACGTGGTGGGCCAGCCCATGCTGGCGCACAAGGCGGTGCATGAGGCCCACGTGGCGGCCGAGGTGGCGGCAGGCGTTGCACTTGACGACGCAAGCTTGCGTCGAGCCCAGTTTGATGCCCACGTGATCCCCAGCGTGGCCTATACCGACCCCGAAGTGGCGTGGGTTGGCCTGACCGAGGATGAAGCCAAAGCGCGCGGCATCAAGGTCAAGAAGGGCTTGTTCCCGTGGACGGCCTCCGGCCGGGCGATTGCCAATGGCCGCGACGAAGGCTTCACCAAGCTGTTGTTCGATGACAGCCATGACGCCACAAATTCAGCCCACGGCCACGGCAAGATCCTGGGCGGCGGCATCGTGGGCACCCACGCTGGCGACATGATTGGCGAGGTGGCCCTGGCCATTGAAATGGGCGCTGATTCGGTCGACATCGGCAAGACCATCCACCCGCACCCCACGCTCGGCGAAAGCATCGGCATGGCGGCCGAGGTGGCGCACGGCAGTTGTACCGATTTACCGCCCGCCAGAAAGTAGGGGCCTCAAGTCGCGGGCGATCAGGACGACAACCAGGGTTGACGCCCGCCAACCAAGCCTGTAGAGGCGGGGTGGCGGGGCCCTACAACGCCGACCCCGATACCGCCCGTGCGCTCGTCGTGCGTGCCCTGCACCACATGCCCGACGCAGTGCCCCCGCTGCCGCCACCGCGGCAGGTTTTGCCCCCCGTGATGCCGGTCTGGCTGATGCGGCTGCTGCTGCTGCTTCTGGGCCTGAGCTGGATCGCGTTGGCCATTTGCTGGGGTCCCATGCTGCTGCTGGGCCTGCCGCTGTTGGTGCTGGGCGCCTGGGCTGGCGCGCTGTTGGCTCGCCGGCAATTGGCCGGTGCCGTGGTGGGCATGCTCGACGATGCGGGCCATGACCTGGACAAACCGCTGGGCGCAGCGCCTGGCCGCGAGACCGGTCATGCACTGGCCACCATGGCGCCCGCGCTGCGCCCGATGGCAAACGGCTTGCAGCGCTTGCTGGTGCAACACCGTGCCTTGTTCGGCGCACAGGCCGAGCAGTTGGAGGCCTTGCGCCAACAAGCCCACCAAGACGGGCTCACGGGATTGCCCAACCGGCGGCATTTTTTGGCCACGCTGGACGCCTTGATGGTGGGCGAGGGCGCGCCCGTGCAAGCGGGCTTGTTGTTGCTGCGCCTGAACGATTTGCAGGGCATGAACCAGCGTATTGGCCATGACGCCACCGATCACGTCTTGCAGGCCATGGCGCAGGCCTTGCAGTCCTATCCCCGCCGCATCGAGCGCTGTTTTGTGGGGCGGCTCAATGGTGCCGACTTTGCCTTGCTGCTGCCGGTGGGCGGCATCGTGGCCGAGACCGCCATGGCGCTGGTGCGTGCGCTGCGCCTGCCCATCACCCGCATTGATCCGCAGGCCTCGGTGGCGGCCGGCGTGGTGGAGTTGCAGTCGCCGATCACCGCCAACCAGGCCTTGGCTCTGGCCGATGCGGCCCTGGCCCACGCCGAGCATGGCAACGGTTTTGGGGCCTCGCAGTTTGACGACGCCATGCCGGATCCGCGCGACACCCAGGCCCAGGGGCAAGCCTCTTGGCAACGCGGCATCACCAGCGCGCTGCAAGAGGGGCGGGTGAAGCTGGGTGAGTTTCCGGTGCGCACGGCCGATGGTCGCTTGCTGCATCTGGATTGCCCGCTGCGCGTGCAACTCGCGGCCGGAGGCCTATTCGAGCCGGCCTCGCGCTGGTTGGCGCTGGCCATGCGCAGCCAGTTGTGTGCCGAGGTGGACGAACAAGTCCTGGCGCTGGCCCTGGCGGCCACCTTGCGTGATGGCCGGGCCCGCTGCGTCAACGTGGCCGCGCAATCCGTGGCCTCGGCCGAGTTTGTGGCGGCGGTGTCGCAGCGCCTCGAAGCCGCGCCGTCGGCCGCCTGCCGGTTGTGGATCGATCTGCCTGAATCCCTGGCGCTGGACCGGCCCCAGCTGGTGCGCGAGCTGTCGCGGCGCTGGCGCCCGCTGGGCGTGATGTTGGGGCTGGAGCACGCGGGTGAAGGCCTGGCGCGCATGCCGCAATTGATCGACCTGGGGCTGGACTGCGTGCGCATCGACAGCCGGTTTGTCAACGGCCTCAGCGCGCCTGGTGCCGAGGCCGCAGTGCGCTATCTGCATGGCTTGGTGCGCCTGGTGCAGAGCGTGGGCTTGCAGATCACCGCCGAAGGCGTGAGATCCGCCGCCGATCTGGAGGTGCTTTGGCGCTTGGGATTTGATGCCGCCACCGGGCCCGCACTGAGCGCCGAAGACGCCGCCGTGGACTAGCCGATATCGGCGCAATGCAGCGTGTAGGCGCCGGCTTTGCGGCAGGCAAAAAAGTGTTGCAAGGTTTCACGCACGGTGCGGAAGGCCAGCTCGTCCCACGGAATTTCGTGCTCGAAAAACAGGCGCGCCTCCAGCGTCTCCGAGCCGATGTTGAGCGTGGTGTCCAACATGCGGGCGCGGTAGAACAAGTGCACTTGGCCCACCCGGGCCACGCTCAACAGCGTGAACAAACCCTGCAACTCGATGCGTGCGCCGGCCTCCTCGTCGGTCTCGCGCAATGCGCCCTCGGCCACCGTTTCACCCAGCTCCATAAAGCCGGCCGGCAAGGTCCAAAAACCGTGGCGCGGCTCGATGGCGCGGCGGCACAGCAGCACTTGCTCACCCCACACCGGCAAGGTGCCCACCACGTTGAGCGGGTTCTCGTAGTGGATGGTGTGGCAGCTGGGGCATACCGCGCGCTCTCGGCTGTCATCAACTGGCACCGTGTAAGTGACGGGGGCGCCGCATTGGCGGCAGTGCTTGATTTGGCGGGTCAGGATCATCTTGGTCAAAAGTGTAGCCCGCGAAGCGAGGGCGGGCCGGCGCGTCGGTGATGCGCCGGTGATACGCCGGTGATACGCAGCTTGTGCGCCCGGGCCTGACCATCGCCGAGCTCGCATGGCATCATCCCAGCCACTCCTGTCACTCTTGCAATTCGCCGCCATGAGCTTTGTCATCACGCCGCCCGTTCAAGCCTGTGTGCCGGTTGCTGGCGGGGGCTTGTTTCCCATCCACCGCATCTACTGCGTAGGCCGCAACTACGCCGAGCATGCGCAAGAAATGGGCTTTACCGGCCGCGAGCCGCCGTTCTTCTTCTTGAAGCCGGCCGACGCGGTGCTGCCGGTTGCCGATGGCGCCGTTGGCGAGATGGCCTACCCGCCGCTCACCGCCAATTTGCACCACGAGATCGAGCTGGTGGTGGCGATTGGCGTGGGGGGCCGCGACATTGCCGCCGCCGACGCGGCCCGCCATATCTGGGGCTACGCCGTGGGCCTGGACATGACGCGCCGCGACCTGCAAAACGACATGAAAAAACAGGGCCGGCCGTGGTGCATTGGCAAGGCGTTTGACGAGTCGGCCCCCATTGGGCCGCTGCAAGCCATCGCCAAAACGGGCGAACTCACCACCGGCGCCATCACCCTCAGCGTGAACGGCGTGCAGCGGCAAACCGGTGATTTGCGCGAGCTGATCTGGAGCGTGGCCGAGACGATTGAAACCTTGTCGCGGGCCTGGACCTTGTTGCCCGGTGACCTGATCTTTACCGGCACGCCGGCGGGTGTGGGCGCGGTGCTGCGGGGTGACCTGATCAGTGGCCATATTGACGGCCTGGGCACGCTGCAAGTCCGCATCAAGTAGAGCGTGGTCGCCGCGCTGGGCCACTGGCTGAGCCACTGTACGAACCACTGTAAGGAGCAACTGACATGAGCAAACCCACCGCCAAGGCCAGGCCATCGGCCCCATCATCGCCGCCAGCCCCAGCGGCGCAATTGCAGCTGTTTAACTACTTCCGATCATCGGCCTCGTACCGGGTGCGCATCGCGCTGGCCATCAAGGGCCTGGCCTATGACTACGTGCCCGTGCATCTGGTCAAGCGAGAGCAGCACGATGCGCCGTATGCGTCGGTGTCGGCCTCGCGCCTGGTGCCGCTGCTCAAAGACGGCGACGCGGTGGTGACGCAGTCGCTGGCCATCATCGAGTACCTCGACGAGACCCACCCGCAGCCGCCTTTGCTGCCGGCCGATGCGCTGGGCCGCGCGCGGGTGCGCGCGCTGGCGCTGGACATCGCCTGCGAGATTCATCCGCTCAACAACCTGCGGGTTCTGCGCTACCTGGTGCATGACCTCAAACTCAGCGAAGACGACAAAACCCGCTGGTACAAGCACTGGGTTGAAACCGGCTTGGAGGCGGTGGAGCGCCAATTGGTCGCCCAACCTGGACGTTATTGCCATGGCGACTTGCCCACGCTGGCCGATTGCGTGCTGGTGCCGCAAATCTTCAACGCCCTGCGCTTTGAGTGCCGCACCGAGCATGTGCCTCAGGTGATGCGCGTGTACGAGGCCTGCATGAAGCTGGATGCTTTTGCCAAGACCGAGCCGTCGGCTTGCCCTGATGCTGCCTGAGCCCGCAGAAGGCGCGGAACGCGTTGAAGACGCCCAAGCGTGGGTCTTGCTGCCGGATGCCATTCGCCCCGGTTGGCACGCCCCCCCTGGTATTGCCGCCCTGATGAGCACGCGTGCTGGTGGCGTTAGCAGCGCGCCGTTTGACAGCCTGAACCTGCGCCCCCCGGCGCTGCCCGGCGACGCGCTGGACTCGCCCGAAGCGGTGCATGAAAACCAGCGCCGCTTTGCCGCCGCGCTGGGGGCGGCGCCGGTGTGGTTGAACCAGGTTCACGGCGCCGACGTGGTGCGCCTGACAGCGGCCGACCTGCAGCCCGGCCTCGCGCTGCCACGCGCCGACGCCAGCATCAGCACCCAGCCCGGTGTGGCCTGTACCGTGCTGGTGGCCGACTGCCTGCCGGTGTTGTTTTGCAGCGCTGATGGCCGTGCGGTGGGCGCGGCCCATGCCGGCTGGCGGGGCTTGGCGGGCGGCGTGCTGGACAACACGGTGGCCGCGCTGTGCCAGGCCGCCGTGTGTCGCCCCGATCAACTGCTGGCCTGGCTGGGCCCGTGCATTGGGCCGCAGGCGTTTGAAGTGGGGCCCGACGTGCTGCTGGCTTTTGGCGCAGACCCGTTATCGCCCGACCCGACGATATTCAGGTTCAGTCCACGTGCCGACGGCAGCCCACGCTGGCGCGCCAACCTGCCTGGCTTGGCCAGGCAACGCCTGACCTCGCTTGGTTTGCAGCAAATCACCGGTGGTTTGTGGTGTACCGCCGAAAACAAATCACAGTTTTTCTCTTTCAGGGTGAATAACCTCACCGGAAGAATGGCGGCTGCCGTCGCCATCCGGTCCTGACCCAACTCCCATGTGCCCACCGTCGGGCGGCGCGTCTGCCCGGGTTGTTTCAGCCGCTTCAAACTTTTGTCGCGCCCTGCGGCGCATGGGCGTGCCCAGCAGATACATCACGATGGAAAGCGGCAGCACGCCGTAAAGAACAAAGGTGAAAAAAGCGCCAAGCAAGCTGCCCTGGCTGGAGGTGGCTTCGGCCACCGCCATCAATACGACGACAAACATCCAGGCAAGGGGAACGATGTGCATTTCAGATGGCGGTACGCGATATCACTTATTGAAAATTCACGTCATCGTACGGTAAGCTAGGCTGCGTACAACGTGGACGGTTACGCGAGCATCGCACGCGATGCTTGATGGTAAAAAATTGAGACAAGCAAGGAGACAAACATGAAGCAAATTCCGGTTCCCGCGCTCGGTGACTTGGCGCAAGGCGCGCAGACTTTTGGTGTGGCCATGAACGACGCCGTCAAGGCCATGTCGAGCCTCACGCAGGTGAGCTTGCCGTCTGAGGCGATGGAAAAACTGCGTGCCGACTACCTGGCACAAGCCACCTTGATGTGGAACAGCGCGCTCAGTCCCAGCCTGCAAAAAGGTGACAAAGCTGGCGCGCCGCTGAGCGACAAGCGCTTTTCTGCCGACGCCTGGGCACAAAACCCGGCGTCGGCATTGACCGCCCAAACTTACTTGCTCAATGCCCGCACCATGATGCAGATGGCCGAGAGCATGCAGGGCGATGCCAAGATCAAAGCCAAGATCCGCTTTGCGGTGCAGCAGTGGGTGGACGCGGCCGCGCCGTCGAACTTCCTGGCCACCAACCCCGATGCCCTGGCCAAGGCGGTGCAAACCCGTGGCGCGAGCCTGTCGCAAGGCATGCAGATGCTCATGAAGGACATCGAGCAAGGCCATATCTCGCAAACCGACGAGAGTGGTTTTGAAGTGGGCCGCAACGTGGCCAACAGCGAGGGCGCGGTTGTTTTCGAAAACGAGTTGTTCCAGCTGATCGAATACAAACCCCTCACGGGCAAGATCCACGAACGGCCGATGTTGTTTGTGCCGCCTTGCATCAACAAGTTTTACATCCTGGATTTGCAGCCCGAGAACTCGGTGATCCGCTACACCGTGGAGCAAGGCCACCGCATGTTTGTGATGAGCTGGCGCAACCCGGATCAGAGCCTGGTCAACACCACCTGGGACGACTACATCGAGCTGGGCCCGATCAAGGCCATCGAGGTGGTGCAGCAGATCACCGGCGCGGCCACGATCAACACCCTGGGTTTTTGCGTGGGTGGCACGATCTTGTCGACCGCGCTGGCGGTGTTGGCCGCGCGGGGCCAACAACCGGCCGAGTCGGTCACGCTGCTGACCACGCTGCTTGATTTCAGCGACACCGGCATCCTGGACGTGTTTGTCGACGAAGACTCGGTGCACAAGCGTGAAATGACCCTGGGCCCCAACGCGCCCAAGGGCCCAGCGCTGCTCAAGGGCAAAGAGCTGGCCACCACGTTCAGCTTCTTGCGGCCCAATGATCTGGTCTGGAACTACGTGGTGGGCAACTACCTGAAGGGTGAGGCGCCACCACCGTTTGACCTGTTGTATTGGAACGGCGACGCCACCAACCTGCCGGGCCCGATGTACTGCTGGTATTTGCGCCACACCTACCTGGAAAACGCGCTCAAGGTGCCTGGCGCGCTCACCGTTTGCGGCGAGAAGCTCGACCTCGGCAAGATCAAGGCGCCGGTATTCATCTACGCCTCGCGCGAGGATCACATCGTGCCGTGGCAAGCGGCTTATGCGTCCACTGGCGTGCTGACCGGCATCAAGAACAAAACCTTCGTGCTGGGCGCGTCGGGGCACATTGCCGGGGTCATCAACCCACCGGCCAAAAACAAGCGTTGTTATTGGGTCAGCGGGGCGACAGGCACCGGCGCCCAGTTGCCCGCAGTGGCCGATGACTGGTTCAAGACCGCCACTGAAAAGCCGGGCAGTTGGTGGACCACCTGGTCAGGTTGGCTGAATGGTTTTGGTGGCAAGCAAGTGGCCGCACCCAAAACCTTCGGCAACCGCGCGCATCCGGCAATCGAGCCCGCGCCGGGTCGTTACGTCAAGCAAAAAGCCTGACATTCCGCCAGAATCCTGCATCACTTCTGGAGACAAAAATGAGCACTGACATCGTTATCGTCGCCGCCGCGCGCACCGCCGTTGGCAAATTTGGTGGCAGCCTGGCCAAGGTTGCCGCCCCTGAGTTGGGCGCCACTGTGATCCGGGCGCTGCTTGAGCGCAGTGGCTTGAGCGGCGAGCAGATCAATGAGGTGATCCTGGGCCAGGTGCTCACTGCTGGCTCGGGTCAAAACCCCGCGCGCCAATCGGTGATCAAAAGTGGTCTGCCGCAAGCTGTGTCGGGCTTCACCATCAACAAGGTTTGCGGCTCGGGCCTGAAGGCCGTGATGCTGGCTGCGCAAGCCATCCGTGACGGCGACAGCGAGATCATCATTGCCGGTGGTCAAGAGAACATGAGCGCCTCGCCCCACGTGCTGCCCAACTCGCGTGACGGCCAGCGCATGGGCGACTGGAAGCTGGTCGACACCATGATCATCGATGGCCTGTGGGACGTGTACAACCAGTATCACATGGGCATCACCGCCGAAAACGTGGCCAAGCAATACGGCGTGACCCGCGAGCAGCAAGACGCGCTTGCGCTGGGCAGCCAACTCAAGGCCGCCGCCGCCCAAGAGGCCGGTCGCTTCAAGGATGAAATCGTGCCGGTCAGCATTGCCCAGAAAAAGGGCGATCCGATCATTTTTGCGGCCGACGAATTCATCAACAAGAAGACTAGCGCCGAGGGGCTGGCGGGTTTGCGCCCGGCCTTCGACAAGGCCGGTTCGGTGACGGCCGGCAACGCCTCGGGCCTGAACGACGGCGCCGCCGCCGTGATGGTGATGACCGCCGCCAAGGCTGCCGCGCTGGGCCTCAAGCCGCTGGCCCGCATCGCCAGCTACGCCAGCGCCGGCCTGGACCCGTCCATCATGGGCATGGGCCCGGTGCCCGCCGCACGCAAGGCCCTGGCCCGCGCGGGCTGGAGCCCGGCCGACCTGGATCTGCTGGAGATCAACGAGGCCTTTGCCGCCCAAGCCTGTGCGGTAAACAAAGAAATGGGCTGGGACACCAGCAAGGTCAACGTCAACGGTGGCGCCATTGCCATTGGCCACCCGATCGGCGCGTCAGGTTGCCGCATCCTGGTGACGCTGCTGCACGAGATGATCAAGCGCGATGCCAAGAAGGGCATTGCCTCGCTGTGCATTGGCGGGGGCATGGGCGTGGCGCTCACGCTGGAGCGCTGAGCCACCACGCGTTTTACTGAGTTTTAGGGCCTCCGGCGGAGGCTTGTTCAACGTCGATAAACAGACAACACAGGAGCGAAGATGACACAAAAAGTAGCGTACGTCACGGGCGGCATGGGCGGCATTGGAACCGCTATTTGCCAGCGTTTGCACACGGCCGGATTCAAGGTGATCGCCGGTTGCGGCCCAAGCCGTGATTTCAACAAGTGGCTTGACGAGCAAAAGGCGCTGGGCTTTGACTTCCACTCCTCGGTGGGCAACGTCGCCGACTGGGACTCCACGGTGGCGGCTTTCACCAAGGCCGTGGCCGAGCACGGCACGATTGACGTGCTGGTGAACAACGCCGGCATCACCCGTGACCGCATGTTCCTGAAGATGACGCCCGATGACTGGAAGACCGTCATCGACACCAACCTGAACAGCATGTTCTACGTCACCAAGCAAGTGGTGCCGGGCATGGTTGAAAAGGGTTGGGGCCGCATCATCCAGATCAGCTCGGTGAACGGCGAAAAGGGCCAGTCGGGCCAGACCAACTACTCGGCCGCCAAGGCCGGCGTGCACGGCTTCACCAAAGCGCTGGCGCTCGAGGTCGCCAAGAAAGGCGTGACCGTGAACACCATCTCGCCCGGCTACATCGGCACCAAGATGGTCACCG
>JAYWDK010000299.1:0-4167 GCA_043779845.1 Betaproteobacteria bacterium
GACCGGCCAGGACGGTCTGTCAATGATGCGGGCGCACATCCCTGCCTTTCAACCCCACCGGGATTTGCCATGCAAGCCTTACGCGTAAGATTGAGGCAGACTCGAATCCACTGCCACACGCACTCATTGACGCCATCGAGCGCGCACCGGTGGTTTATTTATCCGCGTTTTCGTGGTGGGAGCTTGCGCAATTGACCAAGCGAGGGCGGCTGGAACTGCCTTTGCCGGTCGATGAATGGCTCATAGAGGCCACCGAGGGTTCGGGCGTCTTGAGTGTCCAACACGGCGTCAACGACTTCGTCATCTGCTGTGGCTACAAGGGATACGTGATCAAGGAGTACTTCGCCAACTACTTCCTGCATATGTCTGACGTCACATTCGACATGCGCAGCAACCGGATGGAAGTGCACCACAAGCGCGCCGAACCCTGGAACGTGACCTTGGTCGACACAGGAGACGACTCGATGACCGGCGGGCGCCTGCGGCGTGTGGCCAAGTACGTCCAAGACGAAGAAGCCTTTTGCTTCACCTATGGCGACGGCGTGGGCGACATTGACATCAGCGCGACCATCGCTTTCCACCGCAGCCATGGCAAGGCAGCGACGCTGACTGCCACTTACCCGCCCGGCCGCTTCGGCGCATTGGTGATCAGGAACCGCCAAGTCATGAGCTTCAAAGAGAAGCCCAAGGGTGACGGCGCTCTGATCAACGGCGGCTTCTTCGTGTTGTCACCTTTGCAAGCCTCGGTTGATTGGCATCAGCAATGGCTGGCAGAAGCGGATATGAAAGCTTTTACCATTGGACAAATTGGCCAATACCAATAGCCAAACGACTGAAGGACGCTGATCATGCTCACGCTCAACATCTAGGTGGTAGACCCCGCCACGCCGCCTGAAGTGAAGAGCCGGCCCAAACGACTCAATGCCGCGCTGTCGTGGGCGCTCATGGGCTTGGTTGCATCCATCGGCGTGGTGGCCCTGCGCCGCAGGCGCTGAGCGCGGTTGTTACAGGCAGGCAAGCCTGCCAATCAAATTTGGCGGGCACAGCCCCCGTTCTGCGCACTTGGCGGCAAGCCGGTGCGTCAGCACAAAGGTTCGTTGCGCCGTAGGCCCGACATCATTTGGTACACTGCGTTCATTGCTTGAACGAAACAAGATGCCCGACGCCGAGTCGCATTCGCCAGACACCCCCGTCGCGCCGCCAACCCAAGCCGAGTAACAGCTGGCCCTGAGCGTGTTGCGCCTGTTGTCGAGCCACCCCGATCTGACACAACGCCAATTGGCCCAGGCGCTGGGCATCAGCCTTGGCAAGACCAACTTCGTCGTGCGGGCCGTATTGGCACGGGGTTGGGTGAAGGCCGAGAACTTCCGCAGAAGCAACCACAAGCTGGGCTACATCTATGTGCTGACGCCCCAGGGCATAGCCCAGCGGCTTCGGTTGACCCAAGCCTTTGTGGCTCACAAAGAGCAAGAGTACGAGCGCCTACGCAGTGAACTCGAGAAGTTGCGCACCGAGATGTTCAACCTCACCCCGTGAACATTCGCAGCCACCTGAATTTGTCTCCGTTATCTGGCCCGACTAGCACTGGCCGATCCGCCCGGGCGATACGCCCACACCGCACAGACGACACCATGTTGAATCAAAAATCGATCCTGATCACAGGGGGCACGGGCTCCTTCGGCAAAGCCTTCATCAAGACGGTGCTCGAGCGCTTTCCCGACGTCAAACGCCTGGTGGTCTTTTCGCGCGATGAGCTCAAGCAGTTCGAGATGGCGCAGCAATTTCCGGACGAAAAGTACCCAGCCATCCGCTACTTCATCGGCGACATCCGGGACGAGGCTCGCCTGCGCCGCGCGCTGGAAGGCATCGACATCGTGGTGCACGCGGCCGCACTGAAGCAGGTGCCTGCAGCCGAGTACAACCCCTTCGAGTGCATCAAGACCAATGTGCTTGGTGCGCAGAACCTGATCGAGGCCTGCCTGGACAGCAAGGTCACGCGCGTGGTCGCCCTGTCGACCGACAAGGCTGCGGCGCCCGTCAACCTGTACGGCGCCACCAAGCTCTG
Organism: Betaproteobacteria bacterium; assembly: GCA_043779845.1. Taxonomy (GTDB): domain Bacteria; phylum Pseudomonadota; class Gammaproteobacteria; order Burkholderiales; family Burkholderiaceae_C; genus Pseudaquabacterium. The sequence goes on from JAYWDK010000299.1 coordinate 2,066, forward strand.
CTCGGACAAGCTCTTCGTCGCGGCCAACAACATCCGTGGCCACCGTGATCTGCGCTTGAGCGTGGTGCGCTATGGCAATGTGATGGGCAGCCGCGGCTCGGTGATCCCGTTCTTCATGGACAAGCGCAAGACCGGCGTGCTGCCGATCACAGACACCGCGATGACGCGCTTCAACATCTCGCTGCAAGAAGGCGTGGACATGGTGTTGTGGTCGATCGAAAACGCCTGGGGCGGTGAGGTGCTGGTGCCCAAGATCCCCTCCTACCGGATCACCGACGTGGCCACGGCGGTGGCACCCGAGTGCCGCCAGCAGATTGTCGGCGTGCGCCCGGGCGAGAAAATCCACGAAGAGATGATCACGGCCAGTGACAGCTTCAACACGGTGGATATCGGCGCCTATTACGCCATCCTGCCGTCGGCAGGGCTGTTCTCGGTTGAAGAGTATTGCGAGCGCATGAATGGCGTCCGTGTGGCGCCTGGCTTTGCATACGAGAGCGGCAGCAACCCCGACTTTCTGACCGTGTCGCAGCTGCGCGCGCTCATCGAAGCGCACGTGGTTGGCCAAACAGTCGACTGATCTGCTGCCCCTGCTGCCCCTGTTGCCAAGTCCCTCCGGATTGCGCCATGTCCTTCATACCCTATAGCTGCCAGAACATCACAGACGACGACATCCATGCCGTTGTCCAGGTCTTGCGGTCCGAATACCTCACCCAGGGGCCGGCGGTTACGCAATTCGAGCAGGCGTTTGCCCAACGCCACCAGGTGGCACACGCCGTGGCGGTGTCCAACGCCACGGCAGGTCTGCACATCGCTTGCCTGGCACTGGATGTCGGGCCGGGCGATCGGGTGTGGACCAGCCCGAACAGCTTCCTAGCGTCGGCCAACTGCGCGCTGTATTGCGGCGCGCAGATCGACTTTGTCGACATCGATCCGCACACCCGAAACATGTCGGTGCAGGCACTGGCCGACAAGCTGGCCACTGCAGCCCAGCAGCAGCAATTGCCCAAGGTGGTGATTCCGGTCGATTTTTCCGGCCTGCCCTGTGACCTGCGCGACATGCGAGCGTTGGCAGACCGATACGGCTTTCGCATCCTCGAAGACGCCTCCCACGCCACGGGCGCCAGTTACCTGGGTCAGCCCACGGGCAGCCAGTTTGCCGATGCCACGGTCTTCAGCTTTCATGCCGTGAAGATCGTCACCACCGCCGAAGGCGGCATCGTGACCACCCAGGACACCACCCTGGCGGCCAAGCTGCGTGCCTTGCGCTCGCATGGCATGACACGTGACCCGGCGGATCTTCAGCACACGCCGGATGGCCCGTGGTACTACGAGCAGCAGTGCCTCGGCTTCAACTACCGGCTGACCGACTTGCAGGCCGCACTGGGATCGGCCCAATTGAAGCGCCTGGACACCATGCACGCACAACGCATGACACTGGCCGATCATTACGACACGCTGTTGGTCAATCTGCCGGTGAAGACGCCGGCCCGGCTGGCTGATCGGGTGTCGGCGTGGCACCTCTACGCCATCGAGCTGGACAGCACCCGCACCCAGGCCAAACGGGCTGCCGTGTTTCAGGCACTTCGCGACGCAGGCATCGGGGTGAACGTGCACTACATCCCCATCCACACCCAGCCGCACTACACCCGGCTCGGGTTCAAGCGCGGTGACTTTCCAGCGGCCGAGCATTACTACGACCATGCCATTTCACTGCCGCTCTTTCCGGCATTGACGGCGGCGCAGCAGGACACGGTGGTTGATGTCCTGGCGCATGCCCTGAGCTGATGTTGATCGAGATGGCAACACCTGCCCCCATGCAACTGGCGCTGGGAACTGTCCAGTTCGGCCTCGCCTATGGCATCGCTGGCAGCGGGCAGGCCGTGCCCGAAGCGCAGGTGCGGCGCATCCTGGCGGTGGCTTGGGATCGTGGGCTCAGAATGTTGGATACGGCCGCCGCCTATGGCGACATCGAGCCCAGGCTGGCTGAACTCTGTGGCCGCCTGCCCTTCCAGGTGGTGTCCAAGGTGCCCGCCATTCCGGATGCCATGACCCCGGACGAGGCGGCCACCTGGGCCCTTGCACAGGCCGTGCAATCGCGCCAG
>JAYWDK010000300.1:0-11495 GCA_043779845.1 Betaproteobacteria bacterium
TGGGCGGCGCCTTGGCTGCTGGCCGCGCTGGGCATGGCGCTGTGGTTCCTGGCCTCCAATCTGGCGCTGCAATACGGCGCGTCTCGGCTGCCGGCCAACACCAGCTCGGTGATCATGATTGCCGAGGTGTTTTTTGCCAGTGCGTCGGCCCTGGCCTTGGGCGCCGGTAGCCTGGACTGGCGGGCCGGCCTGGGTGCGGTGATGATCCTGGGCGCCGCGCTGCTGGCGGCCGTGCAGCGGGATTGAGAAGCCGCACCGGACTCGTCAGGTCAGGCGGGCCGAATGGACAAATTGGGCGGGCGCTGCGGGCTCAGCGCCGTGCCCGTTGGCACCGAGTGCAGCAAGCCTTGGCGTTCCAAAAGCTTTTCAAGTGCGGGCCGCTGTAGCGGTTTGCCCAAAAAGCCCTCGGCACCGGCCAAGGTGCCGCGCACCTTGTTCACCGAATCCTGAAATGCCGAAACCATCACCACCATGGGGGGCTGACCCGAAGGCAGTTGCATTTGGTGGCGGATCTGGTGGCACAAGGTGAAACCGTCAACGCGGCTCTTGTCGCCCAGGTCAACGTCGACAAAAACGATGTCGTAGGGCTGGTCGACGAGCATGTACATGGCTTGGTCACTGTGGTGCGCGACGTCGACCTCCAGGCCAAACCCGGCAAGCTGCCGGTGCAAAAAATGCAGCGCAATCTCGCTGTCGTCCACCAGCAGCGCGCGCGCCGCCATGGGCGCAGGCACGTGGGATTGCCGCAGCGAGCCCGGCGTGCCCGCCGTCTCGTGCCCGGCTTGATTCACCGCATTGGCGCGCTGCGCCACCTTGGGCACATCGGCGGTGGCGGCCAGCGCCCGCACGCGGGCCGCATTGACGGCGGCCGGCGCGGCAGGGGCTGCGGCGACCGGCTCCAGCGGCGTAAATCGCCAACCCACTGCCGCCGCCGTGGGGCTTTTGTCGTGCTGCCCCAGCAAGGCATCAAGCCGGCGCATGGCCAGCACCGGATCGACCGGGCGCATCAGGCTGGCGCCGGCCTCGGACGGGGCGTTGGCACCGATGAACACGGCGTCCCGCGTGCGGCCCAGCTCTTGCAGCAGCGCCACCACGCCAGGCTCATCCGCATCGGCAATCACGAACTGGGCGTCATCCACGCCGAGCACGCTTTCATAGCCGGGCACGCGCCGCGCCGCCAGCCTGAAATAGGACAGCAGCGAGGTGCGTTCGGCAGGGCGGAAACCGAGGATGGCGACGGGGATGGCTTTGGACATGGAGGGTTTTTGGCGTCAAGCGCCACAGGGCAGACGCGTTCGTGGTGAGCAACCATCGTGGGTGGCTGCGCCAATGCCGTCAACGGGCATGGGGAAAAGATCTAGGGATAGGATTATTGGACGAACTTCAACTGAACCGATCGACCCACATGTCCAAACACAGCATCATCGATTTTGAGGCGATTGATATCACCGGGCGAACCGTGCGCCTGGCTGATTTGGCGGGCAAGGTGCTGCTGGTGGTCAACACGGCCAGCCAGTGCGGATTCACGCCCCAGTTCGCCGGCCTTGAAAAGCTGTGGGTCACCTACCGCGACCAGGGCTTGGTGGTGATGGGGTTCCCGAGCAACCAGTTTGGTGGCCAGGACCCCGGCAGCAACGATGAGATCGCCTCGTTTTGCCAGCTCAACTTTGGCGTGAGCTTTCCAATGATGGCCAAGGTCGAGGTCAACGGCGAGGGCGCACACCCCTTGTTCGACTGGCTCAAAACTGAAGCGCCGGGGCTGTTGGGTAGCAAGGGCATCAAGTGGAATTTCACCAAATTCTTGGTCAGCCGTGCTGGCCAGGTGATCCGCCGCTACGCGCCACAAGACGCACCTGAAAAATTGGCCACCGACATCGAGGCCGCGCTGCAGACCTCCGCCTGACGTCGGCGCCAGCCGGCCGTCACCGGCAGCTTGATAATTCAAGGCACACCCCTGGAGAGCCTTCGATGTTCGAGCACGTTTTGCCCTATGCCGGCGACCCGATTTTTGCCCTCGTTGACGCCTACAACGCCGACCCCCGGCCGCAAAAAGTCAACCTGTCGATCGGCATCTATTTCGACGAGCAAGGCCGCCTGCCGGTGCTGCCCAGCGTGCAACTGGCCGAGACCCGCATCCTGGCCGCAGGTGGCGCGAAGCCCTACCTGCCGATGGAGGGTGACGCGGCGGCGCGCGCTCAAGTGCAGTCGCTGCTGCTGGGCGCGGGCCACCCGGCGATCACCGAAGGCCGCATGGCCACCATCCAGACCGTGGGCTCGTCGGGTGGCCTGAAGGTGGGCGCCGATTTCCTCAAAACCTGGCTGCCGGGTGCTGCGGTGTGGGTCAGTGACCCCACCTGGGACAACCACCGCTCGATGTTCGAGGGCAGCGGTTTTGAGGTCAACACCTACCCGTATTACGACGCTGCCACCGGCGGCGTGCGCTTTGACGACATGCTGGCCACGCTGCGTGGCCTGCCCGCACGCAGCATCGTGTTGCTGCATGCCTGCTGCCACAACCCCACCGGCGTGGACCTGAGCGCAGCGCAGTGGGACGCGCTCATCCCCGTGCTGCGCGAGCGTGAGCTGTTGCCCTACCTGGACCTGGCCTACCAAGGCTTTGGTGATGGCATAGCCGAAGACGCCTACGCCGTGCGCGCGCTGGCCGCAGCCGGACTTACCTACTTCGTGGCCAACTCGTTCTCCAAGAGCATGAGCGTTTACGGTGAGCGCTGCGGCGCCCTGAGCGCCGTGTGCGCCACTGCCGCCGAAGCGGCCTTGGTGATGGGCCAGCTGCGCTTCACGGTGCGCCGCCTTTATTCAAGCCCCGGCATCCACGCCGCCAAGATCGTGGCCCATGTCTTGGGCGACGCTGACTTGCGGCCGATGTGGCAGGCCGAGCTGGCCGCCATGCGCGAGCGCATCAGCGCCATGCGCCGGGCTTTGCATGATCGGCTGGTGGCCCTAGTGCCGGGCCGCGACTTTGACTACCTGCTCAGCCAGCGCGGCATGTTCAGCTACACGGGCCTGAGCGCCGCCCAGGTGGACCGGCTGCGCGAGGAGCACGCGGTGTACTTGATCCGTTCGGGCCGCATCTGCGTGGCCGGCTTGAGCACCAGCAATGTGGGCCGCACAGCCGAGGCCCTGGCGGCGGTGCTGGCGGCGGGCTGAATTTTCAAGGCGACGCGAGTTCAACGTAAGGATTCGATAGCCCTGCCGACTGAGCTGGGTGTTTGAATTTTTGCGTGCTTGAATGGCCCGGTCATGCCGGGCCCAGTGCGGCTCAAACACCTTTTCAACCTCTTGTTGCCATCCAAAGGACTCACCATGACCTCCCTCAAATCTGGCCTGGCCATTGCCACGGCTGCCGCTGCCCTGTTTTCGTCCGGCCTGCTGGCCACCAGCACCGCCCAGGCGGCCGACGGCAGCGTCAAATGCGCGGGCAGCAACAGCTGCAAAGGCCACAGCGACTGCAAAACCGCCAAGAGTGACTGCAAGGGCATGAACAGCTGCAAGGGCCAAGGCTGGGTCACCGCCAAGTCGGCCAAAGAATGCACTGATGCGGGCGGCACGGTCAGCAAGTAAATCGCAACCCGGCCCGCCCGGTGTCGCCGGCGCGGGTTTGTTGAGTTGCATGGCGCCCGGCCACCGCAAGCGGTGATCGGGGGCCGCTTTTTTGATGCGCCGGAGCCCCCGCCGTCATGAACCCTGAACCCATTCAAGGCTTTGGCCTGGGTCTGCGCTCCGAGCACTACGCCGATTTTTTGCAAGGCCAGCCACCCGGCGTGGACTGGCTTGAAATCATCAGCGACAACTATCTCGTGTCGGGCGGCAAGCCTCTGCGCCACCTGGATCGCATCCGCGAGCACCTGCCCATGGTGATGCATGGCGTGGCGCTGTCGATTGGCGGCACCGACGCGCTGGATGTCGCGTACCTCAAGAGTTTGCGTGCCCTGGCAAACCGCGTGCAGCCGGGCTGGATCTCCGATCACCTGTGTTGGACGGGTGTGAGTGGCCGCAACCTGCATGACTTGCTGCCGCTGCCCTTGACCGAGGCCAGCCTGCACCACGTGGTGGCGCGTGTGGCCCGGGCGCAAGACCTGCTCGGCCGCCGCCTGGTGCTTGAAAACGTGTCCAGCTACGTTCGTTTTGCCGCCGACCAGATGAGCGAGTTTGAGTTTGTCGCCGAGATCGCCAACCGTGCCGATTGCCACTTGCTGCTCGACGTCAACAACGTGTACGTCAGCAGCATCAACCACGGCTTTGACGCCCAGGCCTACATCCGGGGCTTGCCGGCCGAGCGCGTGGTGCAAATCCACCTGGCCGGCCACTCGGTGGACCCGAACAACAGCGGTTTGCTGATCGACACGCACGACGCGCCGGTGTGTGGCGCGGTGTGGGATTTGTACGCCTATACCTTGAAATGCATAGGCTTCAAACCCACCATGATTGAGCGTGACGACCACATTCCCAAGTTGCCTGAACTGCTGGCCGAGCTGCAAATAGCGCGCGGCATTGCCAGCCGCGTAGCGCGCCAACCCGGCCAACCGGCACAGGCGGGGGCGTGAACGCAAGCACTGTATTGCGCCAGCAGCAGCACGCTTTTGAGGCCGCCGTGCTGGGCCAAGGTGCACCGGGCCTGCTGCTGCCCCGCGCCGATAGTGGCGCGAGCGGCCTCGATGTCTACCGCCACGCTTACACCGCGCGCCTGGCCAGCGCGCTGCGCGACAACTTTGAGGTCCTGGCGCTGGCGCTGGGTGACGACGCCTTCCAGGCGCTGGCGATGGCCTACCTGGCCGCGCATCCATCCACCCAGCCGTCCATCCGCTGGTTTGGCCACCGCCTGGCTGATTTCATGGCGAGCGAGGTGGCGGCGGATACGGGCTTGGTGCCGCACCCCGCCTTGGTGGATTTGGCCCGCATGGACTGGGCACTGCGCGGCGCGTTTGATGCCGCCGACGCGCCGCTGATGCACACCGCCACCCTGGCTGCCATGCCTGCCAATGATTGGCCCCAACTGCATTTGCACTTGCACCCCAGCGTGCGGCAAGTGCCCCTGCAATGGGCCGTGGAGGCCTCTTGGCGCTTGCTGCGTGAGCACCAGGATGCGGGGGGCCAGGGTGACGAGCCCGCGCTGCCCGCGCCCCAGGCCTTGCCGCATGCGCTGCTGGTGTGGCGGCGCGGCCTGGATACTTTTTGGCGCTCGCTGGATGACTTTGAAGCCGAGTTGCTGGGCGCGGCGGCCGATGGCCAAAACTTCGCCCAACTGTGCGAGCGCGCGGCCACGCTGTGTGGCGACGCAGAGCAAGCGCCGCCCCGGGTGGTGGGCTTGCTGCGCCAATGGCTGGTGGACGGGCTGATCAGCCAGCCCAACCCGCCTCAGTGAGCGCCTACCGCCCCGGCAAGCGCCGTCAGTCGTGCTTGATCGCCACCGTCTTGAGCGACGAAAACCCGTACAGCGCCTCGAAGCCTTTTTCACGGCCGTGGCCCGAGTGCTTGACGCCCCCAAACGGCAGCTCGATGCCACCGCCCGCGCCGTAGTTGTTGATGAACACCTGGCCGCAGCGCAGCTTGCGCGCCAGTCGCATCTGCCGGCCGCCGTCACGCGTCCACACACCCGCCACCAGGCCAAAGTTCGTGCCATTGGCAATGGCCACAGCCTCGGCCTCACCGTCAAACGGGATCAGCACCTGCACCGGGCCAAAGATTTCTTCTTGCGCCAGCCGGTGGCCGGGCGCGCAGGGCCCCAGCAAGGTGGGCGCCACAAAACACCCGCCCGCGGGCAGATCGGCCGGCAGCGTGGCCTGGGCCACCACCGGCAAACCCGTCTCGTGGGCGATGCGCAAATAGCTTTGCACGATCTCGCGCTGGCGCGACGAGATCATCGGCCCCACCTCCAGATCGGCCATCGCCGGGCCCACGCGCAAGGCCGCGTAGCGCTCGGCCATGCGGCGCCGCACCTCGTCGAACACGGGCCGCTCGACCAGGATGCGTGACGCCGCCGAGCAGGTCTGGCCGCAGTTCTGGATGCCCGCGTTGACCAAAAACGGCAGCGCCGCATCGAGATCGGCGTCGGCAAAGACGATTTGCGGGCTCTTGCCGCCCAGCTCCAGCGTGACCGGGATGGTGTTGCGCGCAGCCGCCGTCTGGATCAACTGGCCCACGGCCACCGAGCCGGTGAACGACAAATGCGCCACGCCGGGGTGCCGGGACAGCGCCGCGCCGGCTTCTTCACCCAGCCCGGGCACGATGTTGACGGCGCCCGCAGGCATGCCTGCTTCTTGGGCGATGCGGCCAAACGCCAGCGCCGTGAGACAAGCTTCTTCGGCGGGTTTGAGCACGCAGGCGTTGCCCATGGCCAGGGCAGCGCCCACCGAGCGGCCGATGATCTGCATCGGGTAGTTCCAGGGCACGATGTGGCCGGTCACGCCGTGTGGCTCACGCAGCGTCAGCGCCGTGTAGCCGTTCAGGAAAGGCAGCGTCTCGCCGTGCACCTTGTCGGCGGCGCCACCGTAAAACTCAAGATAGCGCGCCAGGGCGATGGCATCTGCCCGGCCTTGCTTGAGCGGCTTGCCCACGTCCAGCGCTTCAAGCCGGGCCAGCTCGTCCACCTGCGTCAGCGTGATGGCGCTCATCTTCAGCAGGATGCGGCCGCGTTCGGTGGCTGTGAGCGCGCCCCAATCGCCCTCCAGCGCGGCAAGGGCTGCCGCCACGGCCGCGTCAATGTCGGCGGTATTGCCCCGGGCGATTTGCGTCAGCAAGCTGCCGTCGCTGGGGTTGTGCAGCGCGAGCGTTAAGCCGCTGGCACAGTCGCGCCAAACGCCGGCAATCAGGACTTGTTGGGTGTTGAATCCGAGTGGGGTCATGGGCGTCTGCGTTGTGCCGGTTGAGGTGTCGGGGTTGATGCGCCGTCAGGCAGTGGCCAAGCCGATGACTGCGTCGAGGTAGCCCGCTTCGCCAATGAAGTAAACATGCATCGCCGCCAGGTCAGGCTTGAGCTGGCCGCGTTGCGTCCAGAAATGCTCCACCCGCAGGCGGTTGGTTCGTGGCGACAAGATGGCGGATTCCAGCGCCACCGCAGGATCATTCAGCCGCTTCTCCAGCTTCTTGATCCCGTTGGCCAAGGCGATTTTGTCGCTGCCCGGGCCTTCATGCTCCAGCCCGTGCGGATCAATGAACACGATGCGTTGTGAGCCATCGTCCTTCAGGCACCACAAGATGAAGTCAGGGTAAAAGTTGCCCGCTTCGAAGAACCCCACGCCGCGCCGCGCCACGTTGCGCAGCAAGAACAAGCGGTTTTTCTTGGCCACCAGTGCAGCGCCATTGGCCATCAACCATTGCCGCAAGTCGTCCACAAACTGGAACTCCGATTCGTTCAGGCTCACTGGCTGGATCTTGATCTTTTCGCTGGCCAGCAGCGGTGCGTACAGGTGGATATCCAGCCTCACGCCTTGAATGTGGCCACCACTGCGCCAACCCACCGACGCCAGCTCGGCCTTCAGCGTCTTGATGTCATCGATCAGGTAGTCCTCGCGGCCTTCCACGATCAGTTGGTAGTTTTCACCCGCGTCAGGCATGTTTTCGTGACCACGGGTTAGCGGCACCAGCTCCATGCGCGGGTCGATGAATTGGCGTTTGTGGAAGTTGAAACAGCGCTCCAGCGCCGCGCTCAGCACCTCGAACGCCAGCGATTGCCAATGCCGCAAATTGCCCATCGCAAGCGCCCACCACGCGTCGGGTAGCTCCAGCTGGTACCAGTCGGGTACGGCCAGCAAGGCGCGGGGCGCATCGGGGTGGATCAGCACATTGTCAAAGTGGCGCGTCCGGCGCAGCTGCTCAAGGTCGAACCACAGTTTTTGCCAGTCCAGCAGTGACAAGCGCAACGCATCAAAGTGCCTGGGCGTTGGCTGCGCAGCCTCGACCGCATGGCCCGTCACCTCGGTGGCCTCGATCATTTGCAGGCGCGGGAACCGGTTCACCACGATGGGCACGCCGCCAGTCGTCAGGCTGGGCGGCAAGGCGGCCAATCCGAAGCTCACCACCGGGCCGTGCTTGCGAAAGTCGTTTGGCTCCTGCGTGTCGCGGCGCAACTTGGCGCGCAGGATCTTCAGCTTTTGGCCAAAGTCATGCGTCACGTTCAGGTCAATCGTTGCCACGTGAGGCGCATCGTTGGGTGGCAGGCCTTCGCTCTCCAAAAAATCACGGAAGGTGGCCATGAAGTCGGCCTGCACGCCAAACACGTTCAGCGTCTCCAAGAAGTGGATGTCGCGCGGCGGGTTCACCGGCTGGTAGCGGCTGGCGCGCATCAGGCTCATGTGCTTGCCCTTCAGGCGCACGCCACGCCCAAACAGCTGGATGATCTGCGCGCCCTCGCTTTGGCCCATGCGCATCAGGCCCAGGCTGGACACCCGCCAGCTGTCCCAGCCTTCGATGAATTTTTTCGAGCCCACCAACAGGTGGATGGGTGAGGTCGGCTTGTGCAGGTTGCCAAACACCGGCTCGCCAAACTCACTGGGCCGCACCTCGGCCAGCGAGTGTTTGGTCTCCAGCTCCGCCTTGAGGTGGTGGGCCAGCGCCACCGCGTCACCCACGTTGATCACGCCAAACGGCGTGTCGGATTCACCCACCTTCAGCAGCAACTCGCCGCTGTCGCCCCGCACCCGCTCCACCACCAAGTGGCCGCCACCTGGCGCATGAAACAGCCGCGCGCAGATGTCGGCATAGACGGCCGATGCCGTTTGCTGAGTGGCTTTGAGGTACGGGAACGATTGCGCAAAGATGTCTTGCCCTTTGCCGTCGATCAGGCCCGTTTGCTGGGCGTTGCCCGTCAGCACCTGCTGGATGTTCGCCTCGGCCTCGGGCCGTCGGGCCAAAAAACGGGCGATGAAATCCAGGATCTGCGCCACGTCAGACGGCGACACGCCTTCGTCGTCCACCTTCTTGCCCGACACATTTGCGCCCACAAACACCCACAGCGGTTTTTCCAGGTTGTAGCCGTCAAAGTGGCTGCCGGCCTCGTTGAACATGCGCAGCTGTTGGTAGAAGGCCAGCAGCGCGGCGGTCAGGTAGGCGTCCTTGTGCGCCAGCTCGTCGCGCGGCAGGTTGAATATGCGGTAGTCCTTGCCATAACCGTCGGCGTAGAAGAACCGGTAGCTGTAGTCAAACAACACCGCCTTGGCGTAACTCTCGGCCAGCACTCGATCATTGGCGGCTTTGACGGCCTGCTTGAAGGTGGCCGAATACTCAAAGGTAAAACCCGTGGCGGCCAGTTTGTCGCGCTTGCGCTTCCAGTCGCTGCCGCTCATGCCGCGGTGGCCCTCGTCCACCAGCAGCAGATTGGCATCGCCAAAGCTGTCCACCGCCATTTGCTTGACCTTCTGCTCGTCGGCCAGCTTGGTGATCTCGGTCAGCAGCGGCGTGCTCAGCGCGCTTCTGCCCCGTGAGGCCAGGTCACTTTCTTGCCGCAGTGGCTCGGGGTGGAAGCCGTTTTCGCGCAACTCGCGCTCATGCTGCTCAGACAAGCGCTCATTGGGCGACAGCACGATCACCCGGCTGAAATGGTCGGCTTGGGCCGTGGCCCGCGCATGGTGCGCAAACTGCAGCAGGTTCACGTGCATCAGCAGCGTCTTGCCGCTGCCGGTGGCGTTTTGCAGGCACACCTTGTTCAAATCATCCAGGCTGTAGGGGCCGATGCCGGTGGTACGCCCTTGGGCCGCGTGGTGGGCGTTGAAGCGGTCCACATGCGCGTTGAGCGCGTCGCACAAGCCCTGCCGGTCGTTGAAGTACCGGTCCAGGTACATCTCCACAAACAGCAACGTGAGCCACTGAAAGTATTTCCAGTGGATCGGCCCTTTGTGCTTGCGGCGCGCGTTGATGGCTTGCGTGTGCAGCACGATGGCCGCGTCATACCGCTCGATGTCGGCTTGCGTCAGCAAGGCGCTGGGTTGCAGGTGCGAGACCAGCGCCTTGGCAAAGCCGTGCTTGCCATCGGGGGCGATGCCGGGCGTGGCGTCACGCAACGTCTTGGCCAGCATTTCCAGCGGGCGCAGTGGCCGGCCGGCAGGCTGGTGCTGGGCCAGCGGATCAATGCCCAGCAGGCTGATCAGCCACTGGTTGAGCACCAGGGTTTCTTGAAAATGGCTGGCCACCAGCGGTGGTGTTGCCTTGGTGCGTCTGGGCGCGGAGAGTTTTTTGGTGCTCATGGCGTGCCCCGCCGCGCGCAGGCGTGTTGAATCGGACCTGCGCCTTGTTCCAGGCTGGCCACCCAATCGTTGAAACGTGGGCACTTGGCGCGGACGGCCTGCAGACCGGCCAACTCGATGATTTCGGGCCCGTGCAGTTTTTTGTCAAAGCCAGGAAACAGCGCTTTCATGCGGTGAGAGGGGCTTGTTTCCAAGCTGTCGTTCACCAGTTCGGGTGAGCCTTTTTCAACCACCGCCTCGCGCATGGCCAGTAGGCTCGCGTGGGGCCCGCCCAACCACTCACGGGTTTGTTCGGGCACGGCAAACAGCAACGCCTCGAACTCATGCAATTGCACATACGGCAGCAGGCGCGCGCGTTGGCCGACGTCCATCACGCGGTCAGCAATCGCTTGCTCCAGCGCCACCACGGTGCGCCCGTCCCTGCGCTTGAATCGATAGAAGTCATACATCGTGCTGACGCGATCAAAGCCACCCAGCAAGGCCGGCAGTACGCCAGCAATCTTGTCGAGGCTGACATTGCCACCCAAGTCCACCCCCACCACATCCGCCCAACCCAGCGGCAACAGATGCGGGCGCAGCACCTTGTTGACGAACTCGCGCTCAGTCGCGCCCTCAACACTGATCCCTAGGCGCGTCATTCCGGCGTGCCTCCCAGCAGGTTCATCTGCCAGATGTCGCCCATGCGGTATTGCTCAAGCCACTGCACCACCTCGGCCTCTTGCAGGCGGCGGAACACCGAGGCGTTGGCCGTCTGATCCACTACCACAATGTCGTCCCAGCCAAACTCATTGGCCAGGGTGACCGATTGGGTGGACGCGATGATCTGCGTGTGCTCACTGGCCGACCGCATCAGCGCAGCCAATAACTGGATGGCAAACGGGTGCAGCCCCAACTCGGGTTCGTCCATCAGCAAGATGGTGGGCGGGTTGGGTTGCAGCAGCAGCGTGGCCAGACAGATGAAGCGCAGCGTGCCGTCAGACAGAATCGTGGCGTCAAAATAATCGTCGCTGCCCTTGTGCTTCCAGCGCAGTCGGATCAAGTCATTGGGCTCGGGCTGGAACTCAAAGCGCTGAAAGAACGGCGCCACCCGCTGCACGGTGTTGACGATCCGCGCGTAGGCCTCGGTATCGCGCAGCCCGTACAAAAAAGCCGCCAGGTTGTCGCCCTGCGGCATCAGGCGCTGGGTGGCATGCAGGCTGTAGGCGCCCTTGACTTTGGCGGTCTCGCTGGTGTCGTGGAAGTGGTAAACCTTCCAGTCGGCCAGGTAGCCGGCCACATGCTGAGCCGCCGTGCCTG
>JAYWDK010000301.1:0-4153 GCA_043779845.1 Betaproteobacteria bacterium
TCGGGCTTGGGTTGACGCGGGGAATGAATCAGGGGCGGCCGCAGCGTGGCGCTCACAAGGTCTCAGGCCACCAGCCGCTGGCCGGCGCCCGCATCAAACAGATGGGCGCGCTGCACGTCGGGCAACAAATTGATGGTGCTGCCAGGGGCAAAATCATGGCGCTCGCGGAACACCGCCGACAGCTCCACGCCGTCGTGGCGGCAGGCAATAAAGGTGTCCATGCCGGTGGGCTCCATCACCACCACCTTGACAGGAATGCCCCCCGCGTCAGTCAGCGTCATGTGCTCGGGCCGGGTGCCATAAACCACGGCCTGGCCATCAACACCGCCCGATGACGGCGGCGCGTCAAGCCGGGTGCCGTCGGTCAACTCCACATGGGCCGAGCCGCCGCTGCGGCGCAGCGTGCCGGGCACAAAGTTCATGGCGGGCGAGCCTATGAAGCCGGCCACAAACTGGTTGGCCGGGCGGTCATACAGCGCCAGCGGGCTGCCGGTTTGCTCAATTCGGCCATCCCGCATCACCACGATCTGGTCGCCCATGGTCATGGCCTCGATCTGGTCGTGGGTGACATAGATCGAGGTGGTTTTCAAGCGCTGGTGCAGCTCTTTGATCTCGGCGCGCATGGCCACGCGCAGCTTGGCGTCGAGGTTGGACAGCGGCTCGTCGAACAAAAAAACCTGGGGATCACGCACGATGGCGCGCCCCATCGCCACGCGTTGGCGCTGGCCGCCCGAGAGCTGGCGCGGGTAGCGCTCCAGCAAGGGCATCAGCGCCAGGATCTCGGCGGCGCGCCCCACCTTGGCATCGATGGTGGCCTTGTCGAGCTTGGCCAGCTCCAGCGAAAACGCCATGTTGGCGCGCACGGTCATGTGGGGGTACAACGCATAGTTCTGGAACACCATCGCGATGTCGCGCTCTTTGGGCAGCAGGTCATTGACACGCCGTTTGCCGATGCGGATCTCGCCGCCACTGATCTGCTCAAGCCCGGCAATCATGCGCAGCAAGGTGCTCTTGCCGCAGCCCGACGGCCCGACCAGCACGGTGAACGAGCCATCGGGGATTTCGATGTCGACGCCGTGCAGGATGGGTACCTGGCCGAAGTTTTTCTTGACTGCCTGGATGGTGACGCTGGCCATGCTGCTTGAGATCCTGAAGGTCGTCGGGCGACGCTCGCCCGGGAGGTGCCGCGAACTCGCCCGACACGGGCAAGCGCCACAACGACGCGGCAGTATCGGCAGGGATCGCGCGCCTCGCCATCAGGGCAAACCGCAAGCCAACAGCCAAATGCAAAGTTGTATGATGACCGGATAACCATGTTAAATTCAGTTCCAGTCGCCAAGCCGCCGGCAAGCCGGCGTACCCTTGCCAGCCGCCCGCTCGTGGCCGAACGCCTGTCTGATCAATTGGCCACGCTGCTGGGCGGCCAGATCGACGAAGGCGTGCTGCAACCAGGTGACCGCCTGCCCACCGAGCAACAACTGGCGCGCGCGCATGGCGTGTCGCGCACTGTGGTTCGCGAGGCCATGCACCAGCTCAAATCCCGCCAGCTGGTGGTGTCGCGCCAAGGCTCGGGCGTGTTCGTGGCGCCCACGCCGCTCAACCAGCCCCTGGCCTTTGACCCGGCCGTGCTCGACTCGCTCCAGGCGGTTGTCAACGTGGTTGAGGTGCGGCGCGTGCTCGAAGGCGAGATGGCCGCGCTGGCGGCCGAGCGCACTACCCGGGCCCAGGTGGTGTTGATGCGGCGCGCCCTGAAGGCCATCGATGCGGCCGCTGCCGCCGGCCATGACGGCGTGGCTGAAGACATGGCGTTTCACCGCACCATCGGCGAGGCCACCGGCAACCCGCAGTTCAGGCTGCTGGTGGCTTTTTTGGAGCAATACCTGCGCGAGGCCATGCGCGTGACCCGTGGCAACGAGGCCAGGCGGCTTGATTTCATGGACGCGGTGCGCCTGGAGCACCTGGCCATCGTTGACGCCATCGCCGCCCGCGACCCCGCGGCCGCGCGCCGCTGCGCACACGAGCACTTGGCGCGCGGTGAGCTGCGCCTGATCGAGGGCGGTGTGATCCCAGGCCGGCGCCGCACACGGCGCGAAACACCCCCCAAGACAACGGGCAAGACATGACGCTGACAACACTCCAAAAAACCGCGCCATCGCAAAAGACATTGGGCGTGATCGGCCTCGGATCGATGGGCTTTGGCGCCGCACTGACAGCCTTGCGCAAGGGCGTGACCACGGTGGGTCTGGACACCCGGCCCGAAGCCCGCGCGCGTTTTGAGGCCGAGGGGGGAGCCACCACCGATTCACTGGCTGACCTGGGCGCGTCATGTGACGCGGTGGTGGTGCTGGTGGTCAACGCCGCCCAGACCGAAGACGTGCTGTTTGGCGCGGGCGGCCTGGCCCACACGATGAAACGCGGCTCGGTGATCATCACCTCGGCCACAGTCGACCCGGCGCTGCCGCCAGCCTGGCAAGAGCGGCTGGCGCCGCTCGGGCTTTGGCTGATTGACGCGCCCGTGTCAGGTGGCGCCGTGAAAGCCGCCGCCGGTCAAATGACCGTGATGGCCTCGGGCGCGCCTGAGGCCTTTGCAGCGGCCGGCCCCTTGCTCGACGCCATCGCCGGCAAGGTGTATCGGCTGGGCGACAAGCCTGGCGTGGGCTCCACCGTCAAGATGGTGAACCAGCACCTGGCCGGTGTGCACATAGCCGCCGCCGCAGAAGGCATGGCGCTGGGCATGCGCGCCGGCGCCGACCCCGACGCGCTGTACGAGGTGATCTGCAACTCGGCTGGCATGAGCTGGATGTTCCAGAACCGCGTGCCGCACATCCTGGCGGGCGACTACACGCCGCTGTCCACGGTCAATATCTTCGTCAAGGATCTGGGCATCGTGCTGGACGCGGCGCGCAAGCTGAGTTTTCCGCTGCCGCTGGCGGCCACCGCGCACCAGCTCTACCTAGCCACCGCCGCCGCCGGGCATGGCAACGAGGACGACTCGGCCGTGATCAAGTTCTACGCCACGCTGGCGGGCCTGGCGCTGCCGAAGGCGGCGGAGGCGTCGTGACGGAAGGCGAGTTCCAGCAAATGACGCTGGGCGAGTCTCACCGGATGACGCTGGGCGAGTCTCACCGGATGACGCTAGGCGAGTCCCGCCGGATGACGCTGGGCGAGTCCCGCCGGATGACGCTAGGCGAGTCCCGCCGGATGACGCTAGGCGTCATTGCCGACGACTTCACCGGCGCCACCGATGTCGCCAGCATGCTGGTGCGTGCCGGCATGCGCACGGTGCAGGTGATCGGCGTGCCCGAGAGCAACACCGTTGTGCAGGCCGACGCGGTGGTGGTGGCGCTGAAGTCGCGCACCGTGCCCGCAGCCGACGCGGTGCAGCAGTCACTGGCGGCACTGCGCTGGTTGCGGGCGGCGGGCGCCCGGCAGATCTACTTCAAGTACTGCTCTACGTTTGACTCCACGCCTGTGGGCAACATCGGCCCCGTTACCGAGGCCTTGATGCAGGCCCTGGGCGCGGGTTTCACTGTCGTCTGCCCGGCATTCCCCGAAAACGGCCGCACCATCTTCAGGGGCCACTTGTTTGTGGGCGACGACTTGCTCAGTGACTCGGGCATGCGCCATCACCCGCTCACGCCCATGCATGACGCCAACCTGGTGCGCGTGATGCAGGCGCAGTGCGAGCGCCGAGTGAGCAGGGTAGGCCTGGTGCGCCACGACGTGGTGGCCCAGGGCCCCGCCGCCGTGCGGGCGCGCTTTGACGTGCTGCGCGGCGACGGCATCACCATCGCCGTGACCGACGCCATCAACAACGATGACCTGCGCGTGCTCGCCGCAGCCTGCGCCGACCTGCCGCTGCTGACCGCAGGCTCGGGCCTGGCGCTCGGCCTGCCCGAGGTGTATGCCCAGCGCGGCTGGCTGGTGCCAGACGCCAAGGCCAGCGCGCTGGATGCCGCCCGGGGTGGCGCACATCGCGGCGCCGCCGTGCTGGCCGGGTCCTGCTCACTGGCCACCCACAACCAGGTGCAGCGCTGGTTACAAGCCGGGCGGCCCGCGCTGGCCATTGACCCACGCGCGCTGGCCCGTGGCGAGCCGGTGGCCGACCACGCGCTGCGCTGGGCAGCCGCCCAGGCGGCAGGCGAGGCGGTGC
>JAYWDK010000302.1:0-4152 GCA_043779845.1 Betaproteobacteria bacterium
CGCTACAGCCCCGATGGCGGGCGCATCGCCTTCATCGCCAGCCACCAGGCGCTCAAGCACACCATGCCAGGCCAGCTGGCGGTGTGCGAGCCAGGCCAGCCATTTGACGTGGTCAGTGCCGAATGGGACCACGAGGTGTTGGCCCCGCTGCTGTGGGAGGACGACGGCCTGGCGGTGCTGTTTGCCGCCGAGTCACGTGGCCAGCGCCCTGTGTGGCGCTTTGACATTGCCGACCGCCGCGCCGAGCAAGTGGTGGCGGGTGGCTGGGTGCAGGCCTTCGACAAAACCGCCGGCACGCTGGTGGCCGCAGCCGACGCCGCCGACCACCCCGCCCAGCTGCACGCCCACCTGCCCGGCGCCCAACCGCGCCGCCTGGAAACCTTCAACGACGCGCTGATGGTGCGCCTGGCGCTGGGCCGGCACGAGCAGATCTCGGTCACCGGCGCCCTGGGCGACCCGGTGCAGGTGTGGCTGTTTTACCCCCCCGGCTTTGACGCCAAGAAAAAATACCCGCTGCTGCAAGTCATCCACGGCGGGCCGCACAGCGTGATGGGCGACAACTGGCACTACCGCTGGAACAACGCACTGTTTACCGCCCAGGGCTACGTGGTGGCGGTGGTCAACTACCACGGCTCGTCCAGCTTTGGTTACGCCTTTCTCGACAGCATCACCCACCGCTGGGGCGAGTTGGAGCTGCAGGACGTGGAGGCCGCCACCACCGAGTTGCTCAGCCGCAAGTACATCGACGCCAAGCGCGTGTACGCCACGGGCGGCAGTTATGGCGGCTTCATGGTGGCCTGGATGAACGCCCACGTGCCGGCGGGCCGCTACGCCGCCTACGTGTGCCACGCCGGCTGTTTTGACTGGACGGCCATGTTTGCCGACGACGCCTGGGCCTGGCACGCCAAAGAGCTGGGCGGCTGGTACTGGGACGACCCGGCCCGCGTCAACGCCCAGAGCCCGCATGCCTTTGCCAGCCAGATGAACACGCCCACGCTGGTGATCCATGGCGCGCTCGATTACCGCGTGCCCGACGCCCAGGGCCTGGCCTACTACAACACGCTCAAGGCGCGCGGCGTGGACGCGAGGCTGCTGTGGTTTCCCGATGAAAACCACTGGATCGTGAAGCCTCGAAACAGCCAACTTTGGTACGCCGAGTTTTTTGCCTGGTTGCAGAGGCACGGCGCGGCCAAAGCCAAGCTCGCCAAACCCGCCAAGCCCGCCAAACCCGCCCTTGCCGCCGATTCGTCACCAGAACCGGCCAAGGCTTTCAGACGCAAACGCTGATCGGGCCCCGTCAAACCCGTGCTGGCCGAAATGGGTTTCGAGTGGGCGGCCCGCCACCCCATTGGCCCGACAAGCGCGGGTTCTGAAAGGGCCTCAAGACTGGCCTTCTCCACGGACTGAAAATCGTCCTGGCTACTTACAATCGACCCAAGTTTCTTACCTACAGGCGCTCCACCGGCCTGTCACGTCAAAAAAGGTGTCGTCAGTTGCACACGTTTATCCGCCAATGGCGATTCGGCGCCGCCCTGCCAGCCTGCATGTTGCTGCTAGGCCTTTGCCTGTCGGCGGCAACAGGCTTGTGGTTGCACCGCGACATTGAGGCGCGGTCCCAAGCCGAGTTCGACCGCAGCGTGAACCGAGCGGCCCTTGAGATGTCGCGACACGCGGCGGCGCCCGCCAACGAGCACAGTGACGGGGCGGTGGCGCCCAGTTCTCCGGGTGCCCTGCTGGGGGCCGTGTCGGATCTTGAGGCGGGCATGGTGACCGTTGAGCTACAGGATGGCGATGGCGCCAGCGTTGGTGCGAATCCAGCCATCACGCCGCCGCGCCAAGCCCGCTTCGCCGCGACGCGAAATGTGCGCATGCAGGGCCGTGATCTCACGCTGCGTGTGCGTGGCACGCCGCAATTCGAGGCCGCATCGGCCAGCGACTGGCCCAGGGTGGTGGCCGCAGGTGGTTTGATCTCCAGCACCTTGCTGGCGGTTTTGTTGTGGCAGCGAGCCACGGGCCGCCGCCGGGTCGCCACACAGGTTGAGGCCATGACCGCCGAGCTGGCGCGCCTGGCGCTGGTGGCGCGGCGCACCAGCAACGCCGTGCTCATCACTGACCGCCAGCTGCGCATCGTGTGGGTGAATGACGGTTTCACGCGGATTTTTGGACACCGCCTGGCGCACGTGCTGGCCCAGTCGCCCTCGACATGGCTGACCAGCCCAAAAAACCAGCCAGAGGCGATGGCCACCCTCTTTGACGCCAGCATCGCGGGCATCGGTTGCCGGGTGGAACTGGTGCACCGCGCGGCCACCGGCCAGGAGGCGTGGGTTGACGTGGACATGCAGCCCGCGCTGGACGCCACTGGCGAGGTGACGGGTTTCATCCTGATCGCCAGCGACATCACCGAGCGCCACGTGGCAGAGCAGCGCATGGCCACGCTGGTGCGCGACAGCGAGGCTTTGCTGGGCACCATCCGCACGCATGCCATCGTCTCGGTGGCCGATGCCACGGGCACCATCATCGACGTCAACGAGGCGTTTTGCGCCATCAGCGGCCACGCGCGGGACGCGCTGATCGGGCGCACTCACCGCATCGTCAACTCGGGCGTGCAGCCGGCCGAGTTCTGGCGCGCGATGTGGGCCGATATCGCCACCGGCAAACCCTGGCGCGGCGAAATCTGCAACCGCGCCAAGGACGGCACTCTGTACTGGGTTGACAGCATCATCGCGCCCTACCGGGGCGCCGATGGCCGGATTGAAAAGTACGTGTCGGTGCGCACCGACATCACCGCCAGCAAGCTTGCCGCGCTGGCGCTATCAAGCCAGCGCCAGCGCCTGGAGGCCATCGTCAACGGCATCCAGGCCGGCACCTGGGAAAGTGATCTGGTGAGCGGTGAAGATCAGGTCAACCTGGCTTATGCCCAAATGCTGGGCTACACCCACGCGCAGTGCATGCAGCAGCTGCGGGCCTCGTTTTTTTCGCTGATTCACCCCGATGATCTTGACCGCGTCAGGCGCGGGCGCGACGCCCACTTGCAAGGCCTGAGCGCCGACTACGAGGATGAGTTCCGCATGCGCCACCACGCGGGCCACTGGGTGTGGATCCAGGCGCGTGGCCGGGTGTCCGAGCGCGACGCGCGTGGGCAGCCGCTGGTGATTGCGGGCATCCACCTGGACATCTCGGCGCGCAAGGAAACCGAGTTCGCGCTGCGCGCCAGCCAGGCCTTCCTGGACCGCACCGGGCGCATTGGTGGCGTGGGTGGCTGGTCGCTTGACCTGGCCACCCTAACAGTCACGTGGAGCGAGCAAACCTGCCGCCTGCACGAAGTGCCACCTGGCCACCAGCCCACGCTGGACGAGGCCATTGGCTACTACGCCCCGGAGGCGCAGGCCGTGATCCAGCAGGCGGTTGAGCTTGCCATGGCCACGGGCGAAGGCTGGGATCTGGAGCTGCCCTTGATCACCGCGCGAGGCCGCCACATCTGGGTGCGAGCGGTGGGCGAGGTGGAGTTGGCGGGCGGGCAACCCGCGAGGCTGGTGGGCGCGTTTCAGGACATTTCCTCGCGCCGCGCCCTGGAGTCGGACATGCGCCGCAACAACGCGGTGCTCAACAGCGTGTTGGAAAACCTGCCCTGCGGCTTGAGCGTGGTGGACGCCGAGCTGAACCTGGTGGCCCACAACCAGGCGTTTCGCACGCTGCTGGATCTGCCCGATTCGCTGTTCGAGCTGTCTGTCACCCGCTTCGAGGACATCATCCGCTTCAATGCGGCGCGCGGCGAATATGGCCAGCACGACGCCGCCGCCGAAGCCGCCGTACAAGCCATCATGGCCCGCGCCCGTGCGCCGGCAGTGGCGCACCAGTTCGAGCGTTTGCGCCCCGATGGCAAGCCGATCGAGGTGCGCGGCGCGCCCATGCCGGGCGGCGGCTTCGTGACCACCTACGCCGACATCTCCGACCGCAAGCGCGCCGAGGCCGAGCTGCAACGCGCCGGCGACTTGCTGCGGGGGTCCATCGAGGCGCTGGACGACGCGTTTGCCGTGTTCGATCCGGACGACCGATTGGTGCTGTTCAACCAGCCCTTCCGGGCGCTGTACCCGCTGTGCGCCGACAAGGTGGTGGTGGGCAGCACCTACGAACAAATCGTGCGCGCTGGCG
>JAYWDK010000303.1:0-11446 GCA_043779845.1 Betaproteobacteria bacterium
GCCCACCGCAGCGGCGGCGGCGAGGGTGGTTTTGAGTTTCGTGGCCAGGTGCCGTTGGCCCGCGCGCGGGACGCCCGCCGGCTCGACATCCAGGCCAGCCTGCGAGACCCTTTTGGCCAATGGGTCGTGCGGCAAAACGCGCAACGCCTGGCGGTGCCGGTGGTATTGGTGGCCGATGTCTCGGCGTCGATGGCCGGCGCGTGCCAGCCGGCTCGGCAACAAGTGCTGGCCGACCTGACCGAGAGCCTGGCCGCGTCCACCTGGCGCAACGGCGACAGTTTCGGCTTTGTGGGGTGCGACACCGCCGTACGCTCCGATTTTCTGTTAGCCAACAGCCGGGCGCGGGGTGCCAGCCAGTCGCTGGTGGCGCGGCTGCGCGCAATGGCGTTGACGGGCGCGTCGTCGCTGGGTTTGCAGCAGGCTTGGCGCTATTTGCCCAAACGCCGATCACTGGTGTTTTTGGTGTCTGATTTCCATCTGCCGCTGCCCGAGCTGCGCGCCGTGATGGCCAGCCTGGCTCACCATGCCGTCGTGCCTGTGGTGCTGTGGCAACCGCAGGAGGCCGGCCCGGCGGCCCAGCATGGGCTGCTGAACCTGCTTGACCCTGAAACCGGCCGGCGCCAACTGCTGTGGTGGCGGCCGGCCTTGCGGGCACGCCTGGCCGATCAGCAGCAACAACGCCGCGACGACTTGCGGCAGTGTTTTGCCGCATTGCGGCTGCGGCCCTTGTTCATGCCGGGTGCGTTTGATGCCGACGCCGTGACCCGGCACTTTTTGGCATGACGGGCTGGGGCATGCGCACGGTGGGCCGCCTCAAGGGCCGGGTCCGACGTGCACGGCTTGAAGTCAATCCAACACACAGGATCTTTCGCTCGATCACCGCTCTCTTGATCGGCCTGGGCCCGTGTGCCGGCGCCCAGGCGGTGCCACCCGCGCCGCTGGTATTGCAAGTCACGGCCCACGAGCCGCGCGCTTATGGCTACCAGGTGGGCGATGTGCTGCGGCGCGAGATGCTGATCCAGGTGCCTACCGGGCTGGTGCTGGACGAGGCCTCGCTGCCGCGTGCCAGCACGCGCGGCGCGGCCATTGAGCTGCGCGGCGTGGCCTTGAGCCACGAACCCCTGCCCGGTGGCCAACAGCAGCGCCTGCTGTTGGATTACCAGGTGTTCCTGGCGCCCAAGGAGGTGCGCACGCTGGAGATCGCGCCCATCAGCCTGCGTTACGTGGGCGCGGGCCTGGCCGGCTCTGGGCGTGAGCAGTTGCTGCGCATCGACGCCTGGCCCGTCACCGTGGCGCCGTTGCTGCCACAAACCGTGTCGTCGCGGCAGGGCCTGGGCGACCTGCAACCCGACGTGCCGCCGCCCTTGATCAACTTGGCGCCCGTGCTTCATCGCCTGCAAATCTGGGCCGGCTTGGCCGCACTGTTGGGCCTGTGGTTTTTGGGCGTTAGCGTGGCCTGGCCGTGGTGGCAACGGCGGCACCAGCCCTTTGGCAGGGCCTGGGCCAGCCTGCGGCGCGTGCCAGGTCTTGCGGCGCGGCCTGATTTGACCAATGAGCCGGGCGCTGCCGCCGCCGAGCAGTGGCTGGACGCTTGCCGCTGCCTGCACCAAGCCATCAACCAAAGCGCCGGGCAGGTCGTGTTTGAGGCCGGGCTGGTGGGCTGGATCACGCGGCAGCCGATGTTCAAGCCCGCGCAAGCCGATTTGGCGCGGTTCCTGGCGCTGTCAAACCAAGCCTTCTTTTCAACGGACGCTGCCCCGCCGCGTGATGGCGCCTGGCTGCGTGCGCTGTGCAAGCGCTGCTATGAGCTTGAGCGTGGGGGCTGATTCAATGCCCATGGCCTTTGACGACCCTATTTGGCTGTGCTTGCTGCCGCTGGCCTTGCTGCCGCTGATTTGGCGTGGTGGCGCGGGTTTGGCCAATACCTGGCTGGTGGCCCAGGCGCGGGCTCACGCTGACGGGCCCTCGCGCCTGCTGGGCGCCACGCTGTTGTGCGCCGAGATGCTGGCCTTGGCCGCGCTGATCGTGGCCGCTGCCGGCCCGCACCGGCCCGAAACAACGCAGCGGCGCATGGGGCAGGGTGCCGAGATCGTGCTGGTGCTCGACCGCAGCCGCAGCATGGACCAAGGCTATGCCCGCGGCCGGCCACCGGCGGGCTTGCGCGGCAACAGCCCGGAGGCACTGGATTACTACGTCAGCCAAACTGCGAGCCGGCAGCGCGAGAGCAAAGGCCAGGTGGCGCGTGAGCTGTTAGCTGAGTTCACCGCCCACCGGCCCGACGACCGCTTTGCCATGGTGGTGTTCAGCACCTTGCCGCTGCAGGTGCTGGGGTTCACCGGCCACAACACGGCGGTGCAGGCCGCCATCAACGCCACCCAGGTGGGCAGGGGCTTGTCGGAAACGCACATTGGCTATGCCATGGCCAGCGCGCTGGCGCTGTTCGAGAACCAGCCCTACAACGGCTCGCGCATCCTGATGCTGGTGTCCGACGGCGGCGACCGCCTGGAGCCCGACACCCAGGAGCGCCTGGCCAAGCAACTCAGCCGCTTGCGGGTGTCGGTGTACTGGTTGTACCTGCGCTCGGCCAACAGCCCCGGCCTGGTGCCGGCCCCTGATGACACCCATGCCGAGGCCACCGCCAACAGCGTGCCCGAGATGCTGCTGCACCGCTATTTTCAGTCGCTGAGCACGCCGTACCGGGCGTATGAAGCCGGCAACGCCGAGGCCCTGGCGCAGGCCATCGCCGACGTGGACCGCCAGGAGAAACTGCCCATCGTCTACCACGACCTGGTGCCCAGTGAAGACCTGGCGCCTCTCGCCCACGCGGTGGCGCTGGCCTGCGTGTTGTTGCTGCTGGCTGCGGGCTGGCTGGAGATTCGGCGATGGGCTTGATCACCTTGCAGCCCACCCCGTTGGGCCCACGCGTGATGCGCGCGATGGCCTCGCGCCGCAGCCGGCGCGTGCTGCTGGCCTTGCTGGGCGCGCTGGCCGTGGCCGCTGCCGTGGACGGCATGCAGCTGTGGCGCCAGCAACGCTGGAATGAGCGAATCGTTGAGACGGGCGCGGCCGGCGCAACTGTCGACACGACTGCCGGGGCGTCGTCCCTTGCAACTGTCGGTGCGTCGGCAGGTGCATCCGCCCGTGCCGTGGTGGGCACGCAGCCATCGGCTTCTGCCGGGGCCTCGGCATCCATTGAGACCGCCGCCGCCAAGGTGCCCGAGTTGCAGTTTGCGCAGGCCCATGCCTTGGCCGTGCGGGGCCAGGTGGACGCTGCGCTCAACCGCTATGCCACGCTGGTGGCCGACACCCCGCTGGGGCAGGCCGCGCGGTTCAACAGTGCCAATCTGCTGCTGCGCCAGGGCGTGTTGCTGCAAGCGGGCACCCAGCCCGGCCAGGCCTTGGCCTCTGTCGAGCTGGCCAAGGAGGCCTATCGCGAGTTGCTGCGCCATGATGCCCAGTACTGGCCTGCGCGCTACAACCTTGAGCGCGCACAGCGTTTGGTGCCCGATCCCGAGCCCGGTGACGACGACGTGGTGGGCCCCGGCAGCATGGCAGAACGCTCGGCCACCACCACACGCGCCGACACCATGGGCCAGCCGTGAAATTGCCGCTCAGCGCGCTGGCGCGCTGGCGCCCGAACCTGCACCATCAGCCGCGCCAGGCCTTGCTGGCAGCGGCCGCCTTGCTGCTGGCCGCCGGGGGCTTGATGCCCGTGCTGAGTTGGCAGCGCGCGCGTGTCAACCAGGTGGTGGTGATCGACATCACTCAGAGCATGAGCGTGCTGGATCAATCGATTGACGCCCCCCCCAACGGGCCCACCGAGGCCACCGCCGCCGCCGGGTTGCAGTCACGCCTGGCCGGTGCCAAGCAAGCGCTTCGCCACGCGCTCGACACCTTGCCCTGCGGCTCGAAGCTGGGTTGGGCAGTGTTCACCGAGCACCGCAGTTACCTGTTGCTGATGCCGCTGGAGGTGTGTGAGCACCGCGCCGAGCTGCGCGACACGCTCGCCGGCATCTCGGGCGCCATGGCCTGGTCAGGCGACAGCGAGATCGCCAAAGGTCTGCACAGCGCGCTGGACATCGCCCACAAAGTGCCCGGCGGCGCGTCGCTGGTATTTGTCACCGATGGCCATGAGTCACCGCCCATCAATGCCCGCCACCGGCCGCGTTTTGACGACAAGCCGGGCGATGTGGCCGGCCTCATCGTGGGCGTGGGCGGGCCCACGCCGCAAGCCATTCCCAAGACCGATTTGAGTGGCCGGTCAATGGGTTTTTGGCAGGCCGGCGAAGTGCTGCAAACCGACCCGCGCAGCCAGGGCCGGGGCGCCAGCGTGAGCGGTGAAAAAATGGTCGACGACGAGGCGGCCGGCACCGGCGGCTCGGGTGCTGCGGGCATCGGCCTGGGCGCCACGCCGGGTGCCGAGCATTTGTCGTCGCTGCGTGAGCCCTACCTGCAATTGCTGGCCAGCGAAAACGGCCTCGGCTACCACCGGCTGCGCCGTCGTGATGACCTGGCTCTGGCGATGCGTGCACCCGCCATGACCCAGCCCGTGAAGGTGCCGGTACAGGGCCGGCATCTGCTGGGCCTGTTGGCCCTGGGCTTGCTGCTGCTGCGTTGTGGCCTGTCGCGCCAAGCGACTCGCCAAGCGACGCGCCATGCAACAGGGCATGAGCGGGGGGCGAGGGGCGGGTGACGGCTCCAAGCTGAATTTCACGAATGACAGCTGCCTCGTTCAGCAAGCGCTTGAGCATCGCGGTGGCCGGCACCGTGGCACTTGTCGATCACCAGCGCCAGATCGTCGGCTAAGCGGCGCACGTCGCGCGGTGTGCGGGGGAATTGCAGCAGGTCGTTCTCGAAGATTTCGACCCCGTCAACCCTTGCGTGCCCGGTCCAGTGCCAAAACCGGCGCAATCCGGCCCGCCCGGCAAGGGCTTTGCCTGGCCTGCGTGGCGGCAAGCGGGCTCCGCTAGACTGCGGCCCACTTCCCGCTGCGCCGTGCCCTGCACCGCTCGCGGGCTCCATCCCCTACCTGCCATCGCCACCATGTCCGCCGTCACCGAAGCCACCCTGCTTGCTGCCCTGAAGACCGTTGTTGACCCGCACACGGGCAAAGATTTTGTGACGAGCCGCCAGCTCAAGAACCTCAAGATCGACGGCGACGATGTGGTGTTCGACGTTGAGTTGGGCTACCCCGCCAAGAGCTTGTTTGCCGGACTGCGCCGCCAGTTCGTCGAGGCCGCGCGCAAGGTGCCGGGCGTGGGCAACGTCAGCGTCAACGTCAGCAGCCGCATCGCCGCGCATGCGGTGCAGCGCGGCGTGCAATTGCTGCCTGGCGTCAAAAACATCATCGCCGTGGCCTCGGGCAAAGGCGGCGTGGGCAAAAGCACCACTGCCGTCAACCTGGCGCTGGCGCTGGCCGCCGAGGGCGCCACCGTGGGCGTGCTGGACGCCGACATTTACGGCCCCAGCCAGCCCATGATGCTGGGCATCACCGGCCGGCCCGAAAGCATTGACGGCCAGACCATGGAGCCCATGCAAGGCCACGGCCTGCAAGTGGCCTCGATCGGGTTTTTGGTGGACGCCGACCAGGCCATGATCTGGCGCGGCCCGATGGCCACCCAGGCCCTGGACCAGCTGCTGCGCCAGACGAATTGGAAAGATGTGGATTACCTGATCGTGGACATGCCGCCCGGCACCGGCGACATCCAGCTCACCTTGTCGCAAAAAGTGCCGATCACCGGTGCCATCATCGTCACCACGCCGCAAGACATTGCCTTGCTCGACGCCAAAAAAGGCCTGAGCATGTTTGAAAAGGTCGGCGTGCCGATCTTGGGCCTGGTCGAGAACATGGCGGTGTATTGCTGCCCGAATTGCGGCCACACCGAGCACATTTTTGGCGCCGACGGTGGCAAAAAAATGGCCGAGCAATACAACTTGGATTACCTGGGCGCGCTGCCGCTGAACATGAGCATCCGCGTGCAAGCCGACTCCGGTCGGCCCACCGTGGTGGCCGACCCCGATGGCGAGATCGCCGGGCTGTACAAGTCCATGGCGCGGCTGGTGGCGATCAAGATCGCCGAGAAGTCCAAGGACTTCTCCAGCAAGTTTCCGAGCATCAAGGTCAGCAAGGACACCTGAACCGGGGGGGTGCGTTGGGGTTTCACGGGATGGCTGGCGGCGTGCCTATTGCTACGCTGACCGACAAATTTGTTTACTCGAATCGTCACCAAGGAGCACCGATGACCGTCAATTTTTCACCTCGTTTGGCTTTTTTTGCCGCTGCGGCCGGCCTGTGCCTGGCCAGTTTGCCCGCCGCAGCCGTCGTGCCCGCAGCCAGCGCGTTCACCGGCTTGTGGGTTTTTGGCGACAGCCTGTCCGACAACGGACGTGTTTTTGCCGCCTCCGGCGTTTACCCACCAGCACCCTATGTCGGCGGCCGATTCTCCAACGGCCCGGTCGCCTCCGAGGTGTTGGCCACGGGCTTGTGGGGTGCCAACAGCGCACAGTTCCATGATCTGGCCTATGGCGGCGCGAGAACCGGTGTCACCGGCTCAGCCGATGGCTTGGTCGGTGTGCCGACCGGCATGACCTCGCAACTCAGCCAGTTCAATGTGTTAACCGGCGGCGCTGCTGACGGCAATGCCCTGTACATGGTCTGGGGTGGTGCCAACGACCTGCGTGACGGCCTTAGCTTGGGAACCCAGGCAGCGATTCAAGCCAGCATCACTGCCGCGATCTCCAACCTCGTCACCATCGTCTCCACCCTGCATGCTGAGGGCGCGCACAACTTCCTGCTGCCCAATTTGCCCGATCTGGGCATCACGCCTGAAGGCCTTGCCTCGGGTGGCGCCGCCACCGCGAGCTTTGTCTCTGGTTTGTTCAACCAAAACCTCGCGGCCGCTTACGGCTCGTTGGCCGCCTCTTGGACCGACGAGCATTTCTACCTGTTCGACGCGATGACTGCGCAGCACAACCTGGTCAGTGGGTCGCCGGGCAACGGTTTTTCGAACGTGACGCAGGCCTGCATCACCACCGCAGGCTGCAATCCGGCGCAGTTTCTGTACTGGGATTCGATCCACCCCACCGCAGCCGCACACGCCATCCTGGGTGCACAAATGCTGGCCGCCGTGCCCGAGCCCGGCACGATGCTGATGATGTCGGTGGGCGTGCTGGCACTGCTGGGCCTGGGCCGTCGCCGCCAAGCCTGAGCCGCCTCACCCATAAAAACGGCCCACAGTTTGTGGGCCGTTTTTTTGAGCGATTGATTTGCAGCGCTCGGTGGTGCGCTTCAAGCGCGCCAGGTCAAGCGCCTCAGCTCAGGCGATTTCCCAGGGCGGCACGTCGGTTTGTGCTTTGGCGCTGGCGGCTGCTGCGCCAGTGTCTGCGGCCGACCTTGCTTGCGCCTTGGGGCGCGCCACGGGCGCGATTCCCTTGCTGGCGGGGGCAGTGGCCGATGAGGCGGTGGTTGCCGCAGCCTGCACCGCTGGCGTTTCGCCAAACGCCTGTTCGCCACCCAGCGCGTCCAGCAAGTCGCCAATCATGGGTGCCAGCTCGCCCGTGGCAATCGCCGCGTCGGCGTCAAAGTTGTCTTCTTTTTTGCTGGCGCCGCCGTTGATCACGCCTTCCAGGAAGGTCACTTTTTTGACCAGCAAGCTGTCGGTCAGAATGAACGACACCCGGTTCTCCCAGGTCAGCGCCAGCCGGGTGGGCTGCTTGCCGGCCTGGATGTGCTCGCGGATCTCGGCGATGTCGAGGGCGTGGCGGGCGTAGCGCACCACGGGTTTTTCGCCCTCGGCGGCCTTCAACTCGCAGTCGCGGTCGATCGAAAACCCGGCCGGCGCTTCACCACTCACCAGCCACTCGGCCATGGCTGCGGCCGGCGACACGGCGGTGTTCACCAACTGCGCCGACAGCCCCGGCAGCGCCTGCGACAGCGCCGTCAGCACCTCGTCGGCTTTGGCCTGGCTGCCCGCGTCGATCACCAGCAGGCGGTCGGCCGGCGCGATCCACACCTTCACAGTGGCGCGCTTGGTAAAAGCCATGGGCAGCAGATCCAGCAGGGCTTGGTCTTTCAGCTCGTTGCGCTGCTTTTTGCCGGGTTTGCGGCCAGTTTGTTTTTCAACTTGCACAGCCAGCGCGTCCACCTGGCGCTTGATCACCGAGCCTGGCACCACTTTTTGCTCGACCATCAGCTGCATCAGCCATTGGCCGTTGATCGCCTCGATCAGCACGCCATGCTCGTCGCCGCGTGGGGCCACCCAGCCAGCAGAGCGGGCCTGCGTGGCGCCACATTCTGCAAAGCGGGTGGTGTTCAGCGCTTCGTCGATCTGCGCCACGGTGGCCGACCAATCGGCCCCCAGGCGGTACACCATCAGGTTCTTGAACATGAGCGCCTCTCGGGGTGGTGCTTAGGCCACCCGCAAAAAGGCGCGATTGTGCCTGTCTGCCAAGCGCCGGCTCTTCCATCCACGTCGGTTTGGGGGCTCCTCGTCATTCCGAGTGGAAATCCGGTTTCTGGCACTTACATGATGGTGGGGCCGGGTAGAGCTTGTGGGCAGCCGACGGCGTGTGGGTGGACGCGTGGGCAACCCGCAGGGTTGTCCATCCGGCCATCCACAGGTGAGCGCCGTTGGCGCTCAGACGGGAAGCCCGCGCCAGCGGGCCTGTCCACAAATCCACCCGGCGGCTTTCTTTGTGTGCCCGGCGCGCGATTACTTAGAGAACCCAACAAGATTTTGGTCGTTAGAGAAGCCAACAACGGACGGTTAGACAAGCCAACAAATGCCACCTGACGCCGCCTGGATGGGGCCGCCAGACCCGCGTTCAATGCCCTGAGACCAACATCTCCAGGGCGGTAGCGGTGGGCGATCTCAAGCGGCTCGCTTGAAAACAGGGACGTTTGCTTCCCGCGGACTCGCTTAAATCTCGGGTGGGTCGAGCGACTGGTTGCGCGAACTTTTGAGGATCTCGAACCAGGCCAGGGTCGCATCCAGTTGTTTTCTGACCCGCGATTCCTCATCGCCATCCAGAAAAGTCGTCGAAGCGAGCCGGTGCTTGATCTTCGGCAGCGAAACGAGACCGCAGAGGATGCCGGCTCGAATCCAGCGCAAGTCATTGGGTTGACTCCTGGCGTACTTCGACATGGCAGCGTCGTCTGGATCGAGGAACCACAAGGTCACGTTGCCACGATTCATGCTGGTCATCCGGTTTTGCCAGCCATCCGGAAGCGTGGGCAGATTCGGCGAGACAGGGTCCAAGTAGTAGCCGTTATCCTTGTGGAACTCTGAACCTTCACCAAGGGCTGCGTTGACGTCGTGGATTCGACCCGGATCCGCTTTGGTGTAAGAGTCGATGTCGTTCGACATCGACATCTCTGCCGGCAACCCATCTTCGTCTTGGATTCCAAGAATGGAGAGACTGCCGACAATCACATAGTCTTTGTGTCCAGTGATTCGATGTGCTTCGTGGAACAGCTTGAATAAATGGTCGCGCTTCATGCGGTCGTCGATTCGATCACATGCCAAGGCGAGTTTTGCCGCAGGGCGGCGCCCCACTCAAGCGTCTCTGAGCACATGGCTTGGGCTAAATCTCCAATGGAGTGCCCAAGAAGAACATCCCACTGATCCGCATAGTCCGTGCTGCACAGTCGATCTCGGCGCCACCTCAGCACTTCTGCGCGCGCTCGCGCGATGAGTTCCTCACGCTTGGTTTCCGGCATCAGCAGCAAATCGATGGCCAGTTTCTGATGTTTGATCAGGCGGTTCTTCTCGACCAGCTGTTGAGCGGCCCGGGCGGAGCGACGGTCTTCCAAGGCCCGCCCTGGAGACGAATACCCTTCCATCGTTCCGTGGAAGGTCTCTGGCGAGCAAACGATCGCCTTGATCGACTTGTGACGCTCGATGGCAACAGGGCCCTTCGAGACAGCTTCAAGAAGCTCGCCGAAATTTTGTTTGGCGCGACTGGCTGTCATCTGTTTCATGGTGCAAGTCTAACAATTTTGTCCATTTTAGACAAACGTTGGGACCAGCACTCCGATCGAATCGTTTGAAGCATCGCCGAGACTGCGGCGAGGCTGGCCGACTGATCCTGGGCTGCACACGCCTGCACCCAGCCGCGACGTGGGACAGCCAGGCCCAAGCAGTCGCGGCCGTCGCCAAGGCCCCTCTTTCAGCGGCTCTACCGAGGTTAAAAGCACCTCAGGCACCCGCGATGTGACGCCACCCAACAAGCCCGACAGGAAATGTTGAGGGCCAGAACGCCGGTTCAGGCCGTCGAGTCGGTCGATCTCGACACCGCCCGGCATCGCATCGACTTCCTCGTCGGGTGCACCGCGCAGCGGCTGGCCTGCCCAAGTTGCGGCGCGCTCGATCAACCCATCCATGACCGCAACCAGCGCTCCTGGCGGCACCTGGACTTCTTTCAGTTCGAGGCCTGGCTGCATGCCGGTGTGCCGCGCGTGGGCTGCACCGCCTGCGGCAAGACCAGCCAGATCGCGGTGCCGTGGGCGCGCGAAGGCAGCGGCTTCACGCTGCTGTTCGAGGCCCTGGCGCTGACGATGTGTCAAGGCCTGCCGGTGCGCCAGGCCGCCCGCATGCTGCGCGTGCGCGACAAGCAAAGTGGCGGCGCATTGAACACTACTTGACCCAGGCCCGCGCCAAGCAAGACATGAGCAAGGTGCGCCTGGTGGGCATCGACGAGACCAGCCTCAAGCGCGGCCACGACTACATCACCGTCGTGCATGATCTAGACGAGAAGCGCCTGCTGTTCGCCACGCCCGGGCGCGACCACGCGACGGTCGAGCGCTTTGCCGTCGATCTGGAGGCTCACGGCTGCAAACGCACAGCGATCACCAACGCCTGCATCGACATGAGCGCGGCCTTCGCCAAGGGCATCGGCAAGTCCTTGCCCAACGCCCAGATCAGCTACGACCGCTACCACGTCGTGGCCCTGGCCAACCAGGCCATGGACGAGGTGCGCAGCGCCAAATGGAAGGCCGACAGCCAGCGCGTGCGCGATGAACTCGGTGAACTCGATGCCAGCCAGCGCCGCGCCATCCTGTGGGGCATGCGCCGCAACCCCGCAAGCTGGACTGTCACGCAGACCACTGCCATGCACTGGCTGCAGCGGGCTAACCTCAAAACCGTGCGTGCCTGGCGGCTCAAGATGGGCTTGCGCGAAGTGTTCGCCCACGGGCGTTCGCACAATGACCAGGCCACCGCCGAGATCGACCTCAAGCGCTGGATCGGCTGGGCCCGGCGCAGCCGGCTCGACCCCTTCAAGCGCTTGGCCACCACGCTCAAGGAGCACTTCGACGGCGTCGTGCGCGGCATGCTCGACCATCGGTCCAACGCCTTCGTCGAGGCCATGAACGAATCACCGGGTAGGAGCAGAGAACCCAAGCTCAGCCGTTGCCCACACCCAAGGCACTGGCTGCAAGTTGGCATTG
>JAYWDK010000304.1:0-11437 GCA_043779845.1 Betaproteobacteria bacterium
CAACACCTTCGTGATCGCAGCCGTCAGCGTTGTCTTGCCATGATCCACGTGACCAATGGTGCCCACGTTGACGTGTGGCTTGGTCCGTTCGAATTTACCCTTTGCCATGTTGCGCGCTCCTCGCGGTCAAACAGGAAATAGAAAATGACGACTAGATGGGTGGTGCCCATGGCGCGGATCGAACGCGCGACCTCTCCCTTACCAAGGGAGTGCTCTACCACTGAGCCACATGGGCATCAACACAGCTTTGAATACCGCCCCTGAACAAGGAGCCATACACAAACCTGTATCGACGACTTACTACAACAAAATACCCAAAACCCACTGGAGCGGGAAGCGGGAATCGAACCCGCGTATTTAGCTTGGAAGGCTAATGTTCTACCATTGAACTACTCCCGCCTTGCCGTGGCAGCGCAAGTCCAAACCCGACCCTGAAGTTGCGCCCGACCTGCAAAGGCTCAAATTTGATTCGCCGTGGTGGAGGAGGCTGGATTCGAACCAGCGTACGCGTAAGCGGGCAGATTTACAGTCTGCTGCCTTTAACCACTCGGCCACCCCTCCGCGACGAACCCCGGACTATAGCAGACTTTGCATGACTGGGCAATGACGATAGCAATCTGCCAGGCCATCGTGATGCGCTTTGCTCAGCGCGACCAGTCGATTGGCGTCAAACAATGGGCCACCAAAAAATCGCTCACCTGCTTGAAATGGCCACAGCCCAGGAAGGGCAGCGGCGGCCGGCGCGCTGACAGCGGCGACGGGTGATTGGCCAGCAGCACCAAGTGACGCCCTGCCCCGGCGGCGGCAATGAGGGGCGCCTTGGCTTGTGCGTGCGCTCCCCAAAGCAGGTAAACCTTGGCGCCTGGATCGGTTGCGGTGGCGGCGATCAATGCATTGGTCAAGGCCTCCCAACCGCGCTTGGCATGGGCTGCGGGCACGCCATCTTCCACGGTCAAGGCGGTGTTGAGCAGCAACACACCTTGGCTTGCCCACCCGACCAGTTGGCCGGAGCCAGGCCGCAGCACCCCCAGACTGCGAGAGATTTCATCTTGGATGTTGCGCAAACTGGGCGGTGGCTTGGTAGCGGCTGGCACCGAGAACGCCAAGCCCTCGGCCTGGCCCGCGCCATGGTAGGGATCCTGGCCGAGGATCACCACCCGCACGGCGTTGCGCGGCGTGAGCTCCAGCGCGCGCAGCACCTTGGCAGGGTAGATGGTGGCGCCCGCCGCTTGGCGCTGATCGACAAATTGCAGCAAAGCCTGCCCGGCGGCCGACGCCTGCCAGGCCTGCACCAAAGGCGCCCAATCGGCCGGAGCCCGGGCCAGCACGTCGGCCAACGGCTCGGTCAGCCGGTTGGACGCGGCTGGCGCCGGCTCGTCGGGCAGCAATAAGGCTTGCGCGCTCAAGCGAACAATGCCGCCAGAGCCGCGCCAGGATCGTCGGCCCGCATGAAGGCCTCGCCGACCAAAAATGCGTGCACGCCGGCGGCGCGCATTTTCAATACGTCGTCACGGCCCAGGATGCCGGATTCGGTGACGAGCAAATGATCGGCGGGCACCTTGGGCAGCAAGCCCAAAGTCGTATCCAGCGTGACCTCAAAGCTGCGCAGATTGCGGTTGTTGATGCCCAGCAGCGGCGTTTTCAGGCGCAAGGCGCGATCCAGCTCGGCGCCGTCGTGCACCTCCACCAGCACGTCCATTTTTTGCTCGATGGCGCAGGCTTCGAGATCGGCCATCTGCGCGTCCGACAAACACGCGGCGATCAGCAGGATGCAGTCGGCCCCCATCGCGCGGGCTTCCAGCACCTGGTAGGTATCGATCAGGAAATCCTTGCGCAGAACGGGGATGGCGCAGGCGGCACGGGCTTGCCGGAGAAAGTCGGCGTGGCCCTGAAAGAACGACTCGTCCGTCAACACACTGAGGCAGGCCGCGCCGTGCCGGGCGTAGCTTGCAGCGATCTCGGCCGGCACAAAGTGCTCGCGGATCACGCCCTTGCTGGGGCTGGCTTTTTTGACCTCGGCGATCACCGCTGGCGCACCCACCGCGAGCTTGGCACGCAAGGCCGCCGCAAAACCGCGCGGAGCGTCTTGCGCCAGCGCAGCCTCATGCAAATCAGCCTCGCTGCGAAGGGCTCGGGCCGCGGCCACCTCCACCCGTTTGACTTCAACAATGCGTTGCAGGATGTCGGACATGGCGCCCGTCCTCAGGCTGCGGGTTTGAAGCGCAGCGTGAGCGCGACAAACTGGCTGAGTTTGGCCAGCGCGGCGCCCGACGCCACCGCCTCGCGGGCACGCTTGACGCCTTCGGTGATGGACGCGGCCACGCCCGCCGCGTAAAGGGCCGCGCCGGCGTTGAGCAAGACGATGTCACGCACGGGGCCGTCTTCGTTGGCCAGCGCGCGCTGGATGCACAACACCGACTCGGCGCAATTGGCCACCCGCAGCGTGCGCGAGTCATACACCGGCAGCCCAAAATCGCTGGGGTGCACCACGTACTCGCGCACCTCACCGTTGAGCAACTCGCCCACTTGGGTTTCGCCCGACAGCGAGATTTCATCCATGCCGTTGGCGCCATGCACCACCAGCACATGCTCGCTGCCCAGGCGTTGCAGCACACGCACCTGGATGCCCACCAGATCGGGGTGGAACACGCCCAGCAGCTGGTTGGGCGCGCTGGCCGGGTTGGTCAGCGGGCCCAGGATGTTGAAGATGGTGCGCACACCCAACTCTTTGCGCACGGGGCCGGCATGCCGCATCGACGCGTGGTGGCTGGGCGCAAACATGAAACCGATGCCGGTCTCGGCCAGGCACTCGGCCACCTGCTCGGGCGTGAGCATGATGTGCGCACCCAGCGCCTCCATCACGTCAGCGGAGCCCGAGGTGGACGACACGCTGCGCCCACCGTGCTTGGCCACCCGGGCACCAGCGGCGGCGGCCACAAACATGGCGGCGGTGGAGATGTTGAAGGTGTGCGAGCCATCACCGCCCGTGCCCACGATGTCGACCAAATGGGTGCGGTCGGCCACGATCACGGGCGTGGCAAATTCACGCATCACTTGCGCCGCGGCGGCGATCTCGCCCACGGTTTCTTTCTTGACGCGCAGACCCACGGCAAAGGCCGCGATCATCACCGGCGACATCTCGCCGCTCATGATGCGGCGCATCAGCGCCAGCATCTCGTCATGAAATATCTCGCGGTGCTCGATGATCCGCGTGAGAGCGGCTGTGTTGGTGATGGACATGGTGGGCTCGCTACGAATCAGGAACAAAGGAACTCGCCAACGGCGGCAATAGTGCGGTCAATGCCGGCGGCATCAAGGTCCAGATGGGTGACAAAACGCAGGCCGATCAAGCCGGTGGCCAGCACGCCACGCGACTGCAAATGGGCCAGCAGTGCCGCGCCCCGGCCATCAGCCACTTGTGCAAAAACGATGTTGGTTTGTGGCGGCGTCACGGTCAGGCCGGGCAGGCCTGTCAGGCCATCGGCCAGCCGCTGGGCCAGGCGGTGGTCGTCGACCAGGCGCTCGACATGGTGGTCCAGCGCATGCAGTGCAGCCGCCGCCAGCAGCCCCACTTGCCGCATGCCGCCCCCAGTGATCTTGCGCATGCGGTGGGCGCGTTGGATGAACTCGGCCGACCCACACAAAGCCGAGCCCACCGGTGCGCCCAGGCCCTTGCTGAAGCACACCGACACGCTGTTGAACTGGCTCGCGATGGCGCCCGCCGGCACGCCGCTGGCCACCGCTGCGTTGAACAAGCGCGCGCCGTCCAGGTGCGTGGCCAGACCGTGCTCACGGGCCAGCGCAGTGGCTTGCTCGATGTAGTCCAGCGGCAGCACCCGGCCGTTCCAGGTGTTTTCAAGCGTCAACAAACGGCTGCGCGCAAAGTGCACGTCGTCGGGCTTGATGGCGGCCGCGATGTCGGCCAGCGCCAGCGTGCCGTCGGCTTGCTGCGTGATCGGCTGGGGCTGGATGCCGCCCAGCACGGCCGCGCCGCCCGCTTCATAGCGGTAGGTGTGGGCCATCTGGCCAACGATGTACTCGTCGCCCCGGCCGCAGTGCGCCAGCAGCGCGCACAGGTTGCTGGCCGTGCCGCTGGGCATGAACAGCGCCGCCTCAAAGCCCAACAGCGCGGCAATGCGCTCCTGCAGGGCGTTGACCGTGGGGTCGTCGCCAAACACATCGTCGCCCACATCCGCATTGGCAATGGCCAAGCGCATGGCCGGCGTGGGCCGGGTGACGGTGTCGCTGCGCAGATCCACCACCGGCGCGTCGCCGCCGCTCAATGCAGCGCCGACCGAGCCATAGGACACGGTGCCATAAGACACGGCGCCCGCCGTCATGCGCGGCCACCCAGGCTCAAGAAGTTGCGCAGCATGGCGTGGCCATGCTCCGACAAGATGGATTCGGGGTGGAACTGCACACCCTCCATCGGCGTGGCCGTGCCCGCAAGCTCACGATGCCGCACGCCCATGATCTCGCCGTCTTCACTGGTGCAGGTCACGATCAAGTCCTTGGGGCAAGTGGCGCGCTCGATCACCAGCGAGTGG
Source organism: Betaproteobacteria bacterium (assembly GCA_043779845.1). GTDB lineage: Bacteria > Pseudomonadota > Gammaproteobacteria > Burkholderiales > Burkholderiaceae_C > Pseudaquabacterium. Next base: position 4,548 of record JAYWDK010000304.1, read on the forward strand.
TAGCGGATCACGCTGAACTCTTTGGGCAGGCCGAGATAGACGCCCTGCTCGTCGGTGGTCAAGGTGCTGGTCTTGCCGTGCATCTGCCGCTGCGCCCGGATGATCTTGCCGCCTAGCGCCGCGCCAATGCTCTGGTGGCCCAGGCACACGCCCAGGATGGGCATCGTGCCCATCAAGGCCTTGATGGCCGGCACGCAAACGCCCGCCTCGGTGGGCGAGCACGGGCCGGGCGACAGCACCAGGTGGTCGGGCTTCAGGGCCGCAATCTGCTCGACCGTGATCTCGTCGTTGCGCACAACCTTGACGTCCTGGCCCAGCTCGCCGAAATACTGCACCAGGTTGAAGGTGAAGCTGTCGTAGTTGTCGATCATCAGCAGCATGTCGCTCTTTCCCGTTGATTTCTTGGGCCGGCGATGGCCTTGCCCAGTTTCGAGTTCCGCTTGAACACCCGCTGTTTCTGTCGCTGGAGAGGCCAGCGGAACGCGGGGGTCGGGCGCGCTGTCAGTACGACCGGTTCGCCCGCGCGGGCGCCATGGGTCGATCAGGCTGCAGGCTGACGCCAACGCTGCCAGAGAGGTGCCGCCGGGGCTGCAAACGAGGAGTACATGACCGCATTATTGCTTGCAACGGCTCATGCGAAAACGGGCAAACCTGAACGACACAAGTGCGGCCACGCGCCAGATGGGCTGCTGCGCTCGCTGCCTCAAACCTGCGCCACAGCCCCAAGCGCCGCCGTGCCAGCTCGCGGCGAGAATGCGGGCACCCTGATTCACGCCCCAGACGATGCCCACCCAAGCCACCCGCAAGCCGCCGCCGAAAAACCCGTCAAAACGCCAGCCGGTCCGGGCCAGCCAGACTGCCGAGCCCAGACTGTCACGCACCAAGCGCCCGCCCGAGCTGGAGGTCGCCGATTGGCAAACCGCTTTGCGCCGCCAATTCGGCCGCGAGCAGCTATTCGGCCTTGAAAACATGGGCAGCGAGCCGGTGTTTTCCGACTTCCGGGTGCACAACCCCGCCAGCAGCAGCCACTACCGGGTGACGATACGCGGCTTGGCGCTCGGGCTCAACCGCTGCACCTGCCCCGACTTCGAGACCAACGACCTTGGCACCTGCAAGCACATCGAGTTCACGCTCGCCAAGCTGACGGCCAAGCGCGGTGGCAAGACGGCACTGGCGCGCGGGTTCCAGCCCGGGTACAGCGAAATCTGGCTCGACCACGCGGGCCTGCGCCAAGTGCGCCTACGGCTCGGCAGTGATTGCCCGCAGGCTTTGCGTGACCAGGCCGGGGCTTTGTTCGACGCGGCGGCCGGTTGGGCATTGCCACGGGACCGTTTTGATGGGCTGGATGCGCTGATGCACTCGGCGCAAGACGCCGGTCATGAGTTGCGCTGCCAAGATGCGGTGTGGCCTTTTGTGGCCCAGATCCGCGACACCGAACGCCGCCTGGCCGCCTTGGCTGCGGCCTATCCGCAAGGCGACCAAGACCCCGCGCTGACCGAGCTGCTGAAGGTCAAGCTCTACCCCTACCAGGCTGCGGGCGCGCTGTTTGCCGCGCGCGCCGGCCGCTCGCTGATCGGCGACGAAATGGGCCTGGGCAAAACAATCCAGGCCATCGCGGCCGCTGAGCTGTTTGCCCGCCACTTTGGCGTGCAACGGGTGCTGGTGATCTGCCCGACCTCGCTCAAACACCAGTGGAAGAATGAGTTCTTGCGCTTCGGTGATCGCAGCGCCCAGGTGATCCACGGGCTGCGGGCGCAGCGCCAGCAGCAGTACACGGGTGACGCGTTTTGCAAAATCATCCACTACGAAACACTGGCCCGTGATGCCGACCTGATCAAGGCCTGGGCGCCCGATCTGGTGATCGCCGACGAGGCCCAGCGCATCAAGAACTGGAACACCATCGCCGCCCGTGCGCTCAAGCGCATCAACAGCCCCTATGCGGTGGTGCTGACCGGCACGCCGCTGGAAAACCGGCTGGAAGAGCTGATCTCGATCGTGCAGTTTGTTGACCAGCACCGCCTGGGCCCCACCTGGAGAATGCTGGACGAACATCAAAAACGCGACGACACCGGCCGCGTGATCGGCTACCGCGCACTCGACCGCATCGGCCAGACGCTGGCGCCGATCATGCTGCGCCGACGCAAGGCCGAGGTGCTGACGCAATTGCCCGAGCGGGTGGATCACCGCATCTTTGTACCGCTGACGCCCGAGCAGCGTGTGCACCACGACGAAAACGGCGAGGTCGTGACGCGCATCGTCTCGCGCTGGCGCAAGACCGGCTACTTGTCGGACACCGACCAGCGCCGGCTGCAATGCGCCTTGCAGAACATGCGCATGGCCTGCAACAGCACGTTTTTGCTGGACCACGAGACCGACCATGGCAACAAGGTGGACGAGCTGATGACGCTGCTCGACGAGCTGCTGGAGGACCCCGGCGCCAAGGCGGTGGTGTTCAGCCAGTGGCTGGGCACGCATGAGTTGATCGTGCGCCGGCTGGGTACGGCCGGCAACCCGCGCCGCTGGGGCCATGTGCTGTTCAACGGCAGCGTGCCCAGCGACAAACGCGGTGCGCTGGTGGATCAATTCCACAACGATCCGAACTGCCGGCTGTTCTTGTCCACCGACGCTGGCGGCGTGGGGCTGAACCTGCAACATGCGGCCGCCGTGGTCGTCAACATGGACTTGCCGTGGAACCCGGCCGTGCTGGAGCAGCGCATCGGTCGCGTCCACCGCATGGGCCAGTCGCGCGGCGTGCAGGTGATCAACTTCGTCGGCCAGGGCAGCATCGAGGAGGGCATGTTGTCGGTGCTGGCGTTCAAGCAGTCGCTGTTTGCCGGCGTGCTGGATGGGGGTGCGCAAGAGGTGTTCTTGCAGGGCACACGCTTGTCCAAATTCATGGAAAGCGTTGAACAGGTGGCCGGCGCGATGGGCGAGGTCGACGCGGACACAGGCACGGAAACGTCAGCAGAGCCGCCAGCCGCAGCCGATGTGGCCGACGAGGTCGAGTTGGCAGGCCTGGCGCCAACCCAGGACGAGCAGCCAGCGCCGTCCTTGGCAACGCAGGATCAGGCCCCGGCGCCCAACGCCACAACGGCCACCACGGCCACGACGGCCACCACGACCCAAGCCTTGGCCAACCCGATGCAAGAGGAGGCCCAGGATGCAGCGACGGTGGGCGCCAACCTGGCCGCCAACCCAAGCGCCTACCCGGGGGACCCGTGGGCCGCCATCCTGGAAGCGGGCGCGGCCTTGTTGCAAGGGTTGGCGAGCGGACGCGCCGCCGCCGGCGGCAATGGTGCTGCCGCCGCGCCTATCACCATCGAGCGCGATCCGGTCACCGGCCAGGCCAGCGTGCGGCTGCCCCTGCCCGACACCGCCGTGCTGCAACGGCTGGCCAAGGCCTTCGAGCCCTGGCTGCGTTGAGCAACCGAACCGAGCCCAAGCTATCGCTGCAAGCCCAGCGCGTCCCACAAGAACTGGTAGGACACCGAGCGACGGCCTTGCTGCGTGGCTTGGCGATGCTCACCGTCTTCGTAGCTGCGCAGCAAGCCCTTGACGCGCTCCAGCCCGGCCGCGGTTTGCATCGCCTGGCGTGGGGTCTGGTCTTTCAGCGCGGGCATGGGCTCGTCCGCCCAACGGGCGTAGTAGTGCTGGATGTAGGTTTCGACGGCCTCAGACAGGCCTTCGACGTCTTGTTTGGCCGATGGCACCTTGCTGGCGTCGCGCGGATGGATCGCCTTGCCGTCCGCCGCCGACCGCGTCAGCAAGCCCTTGGGGTCTGACACTTCCTGCAGCAAAAACTTCAGCGCCCCGCCTGCTAGGGCGTCTAACCAAGGCCGGCCCCGTTCGGCCAAGCCCGCCGTTTTGTACTGCACGGCGACGCGCCGCCCACCAGGCTGCGGCGCCACGGTGACCAGCGAGCGCGTCTGGCCGTCGTCACCGATGATCAGGCGATCCCAGCCCGCCGCGCGGTCGCCCTGCACGTCCGGTTGCGTCGCCAGCCCGGCGGCCAAAGCGTGCCAGTCACGCACCTCGTAGTGATCGGTGACAAACAACAGCCGCTCGCCGCTGGCGCTGTGCACCAACTCCGGCAGGGCGGCCGGTTGGAGGTACTGCGCCAACCAATCGTCAATGATCTCGCGGCCGACCAACTGTGGTGCGTCATCCGGGTGCACAACAGGCTCGATGAGCATTCGGCGCAAGTGGTTCAGCAAGGCTTGCCCGGCCCAGTCGGTAAAAGGATAAAGCGCGCCGGAGAACTGGTGGCCTTTGGCCACCGTCATCACGCGCGCGCCGATCTTCATGCCCGGGCGCATGCTGCGGCTGCCCGAACGCTCGGCCACCACCAGCGGCGGCTGGGTGGTATCGAGCGCATCACAAACCGTCACGCCAACGCCGGGCTCAACGCCAGTCACGTCATACAGCCGCAGTGGCCGCTGTGCTAGCTGGGCCATCCAGGCACGCTGCCCAATTGCGAGCAAGGGGCCTCGTGGACCCAGCAACAAATCGGACACACGCTGCGGCGCGCCCTTGATGTCAATATCACCTTCAGCCAACAGCCACTCGGTGAAGTTGATCTCGACCATCTGCCACACCTCGGCAGCTACGCCGGCCATCGCCGCTCTAGCCTCGCCTTCACTGTCGAACTGCCCAAAAACAGCGTCTTCCGTCATCTCGCGCACGGCCGCCAACCAAGCCTTGCGGTGGCGCTGCTCCAGCCAGGCGATCACCCGCTGCACAGCACCATCATGCGAGCCGCTGGCTGCGGCCGGGCTGCCGCAGCAGTTTTTATGTTTGCGCCCGCTGCCGCAGGGGCAGCTTGTATTGGGATCGGTCAAAAGCCTTCCTCCACCAGTTCGGCCGCACGGATCAAGGCGCGCGCCTTGTGCTCTGTCTCGGCCCATTCCATCTCGGGCACCGAGTCGGCCACCACGCCGGCCGCCGCCTGCACATACAGCGTGTTATTTTGAACAATGCCGGTGCGGATGGCGATGGCCACGTCCATGTCGCCGGCAAAGCTGAGGTAGCCACAGGCACCGCCGTAAATGCCGCGCTTGACGGGCTCAAGTTCGTCGATGATTTCCATCGCCCGGATCTTGGGCGCGCCGGTCAGCGTGCCGGCCGGGAAGGTGGCGCGCAGCACGTCCATGTTGCTCATGCCGTCTTTCAGCAGCCCCTCGACATTGCTCACGATGTGCATCACGTGCGAGTAGCGCTCCACCGCAAACGCCTCGGTCACCTTGACGCTGCCGGTCTTCGCGATGCGGCCGATGTCGTTGCGCGCCAGGTCAATCAGCATCAGGTGCTCGGCGCGCTCTTTGGGGTCGGCCAGCAAATCGGCCTCGGTGGTTTTGTCGTGCTCGGGCGAGGTGCCACGCGGGCGTGTGCCGGCCAGTGGGCGGATGGTGATCTTGTCGCCCTCGGGCGTGTGCTCGTGGCGCACCAGAATCTCGGGCGACGCGCCCACCACCTGGAACGCGCCAAAGTCATAAAAGTACATGTACGGGCTGGGGTTCAGCGAGCGTAGTGCCCGATACAAGCTCAAGGGGCTTTCGGTGTAGCGCTTTTTCAGGCGCTGGCCGATCTGCACCTGCATCATGTCGCCCGCGGCGATGTACTCCAGGCTCTTGAGCACGGCGGCCACGTACTGCTCTTTCGAGAACTCGCGCTCCACCGCGTACGACGGCCCGCGCTTCACGGGCGGCGCGGTGACCGAATAGCGCAGCTTGTCGCCCAGCTCCGTCAAACGGCGCTTGGCCTTGAAGTAGGCCTCGGGCTGGGTGGGGTCGGCGTAGACGATCAAATACAGCCGGCCCGACAGGTTGTCGATCACCGCCAGCTCTTCGGTTTGCAGCAGCAGGATGTCGGGCGTGTCCAGGCCGCCCGGCTTGTTTGTTTTGGCCAGCCGCGGCTCCATGAAGCGCACCGCGTCGTAGCCAAAGTAGCCCGCCAGGCCGCCACAAAAGCGCGGCAGGCCAGGGCGCAGCGCCACCCTGAAGCGGGCCTGGTAGGCCTCGATGAAATCAAGCGGATTGCCTTCGTGGCGCTCAACGACCTGGCCGTCGGTGACGATCTCGGTGACAGGTTGACAACCCGCGCCGGCAGCGGCACTGGCCCGCAACAGCGTGCGCGCCGGCAGGCCAATGAAAGAGTAGCGGCCAAAGCGCTCGCCGCCCACCACCGACTCCAGCAAGAAGCTGTGCTTGGCGCCGCCGGCCAGCTTGAGGTAGAGCGACAGCGGCGTCTCCAAGTCGGCAAAGGCCTCGGTCAGCAGCGGAATGCGGTTGAAGCCTTGGGCGGCCAGGCTTTTGAATTCAAGTTCGGTGATCACGGGGCGCAACTCCTGGGAGCCAACCTCGGCGAACGCAGCCAGGGCGTCAACAGGCCGGGTTGGGGGTCAGCGATGTGGATGGCGTTGCGGTGTGGGCAAGGGCGTCATCCCTGGGGCCGGGGTGGCATCTGGAGCACGGTGGGCGGGGTGGCCCAGCCCATCCAGCGGCCAACGGCAAATCAGGTCAATGCTGACGAGCGTCGCCAGGGCCAGGCTCCCCGGTCGTGGGACCTGGGCGTCTGAATCGACATCTGACGGCGCGCTGAGAACATGGATTTGAGTGTAGCAGCCGGGTTTTCGACAAGCGCCGACTGACCGGGTCGAGACCGCGTGGGCCAAGCGGCTCAAGCACGTGCCGATCGCCAGTCGGGCAAGGCCAGCGCGTCAAGCCGGTCAATCACCGCGTCGGCGCCCACACCCGCCACCGGCTGGCCGTGGTTGTAGCCGTAGCTCACCAACACCACCGGGCAGCCCGCCGCGCGCGCGGCCTGGGCGTCGTTGCTGCTGTCGCCCACCATCAAGGTGCGGGCCGGCAGGCAAGCCAGGGCGCGGCAGGTTT
>JAYWDK010000305.1:0-4124 GCA_043779845.1 Betaproteobacteria bacterium
CTCGACGACGCGGTGGCGCGCTGGCCCGACAAGCCGGCGGTTGACTTCATGGGCCGCGTATTCACCTACCGCGAAGTCGGCGCCATGGTGAACCGTGCCGCCAAGGGCCTGCAGCAACTGGGGGTTAGGCCCGGCGTGCACGTGGGCTTGTTTCTGGCCAATACGCCGCACTACCTGATTGGTTTTTTTGCGGTGCTCAAGGCGGGCGGGGTGGTGGTCAACTACTCGCCGCTTGACGTGCAGCAGGTGCTGGCGCACAAGGTGGCCGACAGCGAATGCGACCTGATGATCACGCAAGACCTGGCGCTGCTGTACCCGCAGATGGACAAGCTGCTGCACACCACCCGGCTCAAGACGCTGGTGGTGGGCAACCTGGCCGAGATGAGCGCCCACCCGGCCGGCGTCAACGCGCACATGCGGGCCGCTGGCCAGCTCATCGAGGTGGTGTTTGATGAGCGACACATCGCCTTCTCGGCCTTGCTTGACAACGACGGCGCCTACATGCCGCACGACATCGGTGACCCGGCCGACGCGCTGGCGGTGTTGCAGTACACCGGTGGCACCACCGGCCTGCCCAAGGGCGCGATGCTCACCCACGGCAACCTGAGCGCGGCCAACGAGCAGTACTGGCTGACCAACACCTACGGTGGCGCGCAGTTGGTGGAGGGCGAAGAGCGCTTTTTGGCGGTGCTGCCGCCGTTCCACATCTACGCGCTGTCGGTCAACCTGTTGCTGGGTGTGCGCCTGGGCGCGCTCAACATCCTGCACACCCGGTTTGAGGTGGAGACTGTGCTCAAGGACCTGGCGGCCAAAAAAGTGACGGTGTTTTGCGGTGTGCCCACCATGTACACCGCACTCAACAACTTCCCCGGCGTTGAGCAGTTTGATCTGCGCGCGCTGCGGTTTTGCGGCTCGGGCGGCGCGCCGCTGCCGGTGGAGGTGCACCAGCGCTTCAAGCAGCTCACCGGCTGTAGCCTGGCCGAGGGCTGGGGCATGACCGAGACCTCGCCGTCGGGCACCTTCACACCTCCGCTCAGCACGCCCCGGCCAGGCTCATGCGGCCTGCCCATGCCCGGCATCGAGATGCGCTTCATCGCCCTGAACAACCCCGACGCCTACGCCGCGCCGGGCGAGAAGGGCGAGATCTGCGTGCGCGGCGCCAACGTGATGAAGGGCTACTGGCACCAGCCCAAGGCCACGGCCGAGGCCTTCAACGCCGACGGCTTCCTGCGCACGGGCGACGTGGGCACGATGGACGCCGACGGTTTTGTCTACATCGTTGACCGCACCAAAGACATGCTGCTGTGCAGCGGCTACAACGTCTACCCACGCACCATCGAGGAGGCGATCTACGCCCACCCGGCGGTGGCCGAGGTCTGCGTGATCGGCATCCCCGATGAATACCGCGGCCAGTCGCCCAAGGCCTTCATCGTGCTCAAGGCGGGCGCGGCGGGGTTCAGCCTGGACGAGCTGAAAGTTTTTTTGCGCGACCGCATTGGCAAGCACGAGATGATCGGTGCGATGGAGATCCGCGCCGAGCTGCCCAAAACGCCCGTGGGCAAGCTCTCCAAGAAGACGCTGGTTGACGAAGAAGCGGCCAAGGCGGCTTGAGCCAACGCGCGCCGCGTGGGTGCTCAGGCGGGCGGCGTTGGCCGCTTGCGGGCCACCAACCACTGCCTGAATTCGGCCACGCCCGGGCGGGTGGCCTCGCTGGGGTTGCTCACCAAAAAGTAGCTGCACGGTGCGGTGATGGTGATGTCAAACGGGGCGATCAGCGTGCCGGCAGCCACTTGCGCGCTGACCAACTCGCGTGCGGCCAGCGCCAAACCCTGGCCCGCCACGGCGGCCTGGATCGACATCACCGCGTTTGAAAAATGCCGGCCCACGGCCTTGCCTGGGCGCATGAGGCCGGCGTGCAGCCACTGCGGCCAGCCCCAGGCCGGGCCGCCGGCACGGCCCAAGCCGGCCAGCGTGTCGTCGTGGATCAGCACCTGGCCCGCCAGGTCAGACGGCGCGCGCAACCCGTGGCCTGGCCCGCCGAGGTGGGGCGCGCACGGCCATGGCCAGCTTGGCCTGCTGCCAGGGCACCTTGCCACCTTGCGCGTGATCACACTGGCGCAGCCTCAAAAAGTGAAGCGTGTGCCCAGGGTCAGCGTATTGCCTTTGACCTGCTCGGAGAGCTTGCCGTAGCTCTCCAGCTCCACCAAAAACGCGACGTTATGGCTGAGCACGTACTCGGCGCCGGTGCCCACGAGCAAGGCTGTCTTGCTGCCCAGCAGTGACTGGGTCGCGGCCGTGGCAGTGCTCACCTCAGTGACTTTGCCAAACGAGACGCCCAGCTTGCCTGTTAGCGCAAACGACTCGCCCAAAGGCAAGCGCGCTGTGCCCGCCACGTAGGTGCTGTGGCCGGTGGCGGTTTGTTTGACCAGCGAAGCGCCGGAGCCGGTGTTTTGGTTGAGTTCACGCAGGCGCACGTAGCCGGCTTGCACGCCAAAGTTTTCGGTCAACTGGTAGCCGCCGAAGATCTTGGCGCCGCGCCCAAGGCGCTCGTCGTTGCGGCTGTTGGAGTCGTCGATCTCGCGGTTGCCAAAAGCCGGGCCAAACGCCACGCCGACGTAAGGCCCGGTCACCTGCTTGGCGGTGTTGGCCTGGGCATGAACTTCGGCATGAACCAAAAGCGCGGCCAAAGCAACGCAACAGAGGGAGATGGTGGTGAAGTGTTTCATTGCTATTCCGTAAAGTGATGGAGCTTGGCCCGCTGCCGATGGGCGTTGGGGCCTCAGGCCGGCAGCAGGCTGCCTTGGGTGTGTTGCTGAGGTGGCAACACCGTATCAAGGCCCGTCGCAATCGCCGCGTCGATTGCGACGGGCTGCATGCATGTGCGACCAACTGCGCCATCGCTGGCCGACAGCAACCAAGGGCAGGGTCAGCCTGAGTGCAGTCAACAACCTACAATGCATGCATTGAATGCGTTTTTCGCAACGCAAGAGGTGATGACCATGGCCATGCTGACAGTGCGCAACCTATCCGACGAGGTGCACCGGGCCCTGCGCGTGCGGGCCGCCCAGCACGGCCACAGCATGGAGGCGGAGGTGCGCGGCATTCTGGAGTCTGCCGTCAGCCCTGACGGGCGGGTCAAGCTGGGCTCGCTGCTGGCCGACATGGGCAGGCGGGCCAAGTTGACTGACGAAGAGTTTGCCGTCTTCGAGCAGGTGCGCAGCAAGGCGCCAGCCAGCCCGGTGAGCTTTGAATGATCCTGCTCGACACCAACGTGGTGTCGGAGCCGTTGCGCCCCGCGCCCGACGCCCGCGTTGTGGCGTGGATCGACGCCCAGGCACTTGAAACACTGTTCCTGTCGGCCATCACGGTGGCCGAGCTGCGCGCCGGCATGGCGCTGCTGCCTGCGGGCAAGCGCCGCGCGGGCTTGTTGGAAAGCCTGGAGACGCGGCTGCTGCCGCTGTTTGCCGGCCGCGTGCTGCCCTTCGATCTGGGCTGCACCCAGGCCTATGCCGACCTGATGGCCAAGGCGCGGGCATCGGGCTTGGCCATTGCCAGCGCCGATGGCTACATTGCGGCCATTGCCGCCGCCAACCGCCTGGCCGTGGCCACCCGAGACACCGGCCCCTTTGCGGCCGCCGGCACCACCGTGATCAACCCCTGGCAGGCCTGAAAAGCGGCGCCCTCCAGCGTCTCGCTACCCCCCAATAGACTGGCGGCCACCCCCCGGGCACTCAGCCCACCGGCCGCAGCACGATCAGCAAATCCTTGGCCTGCACGCGGTCGCCCGGCAGCACCAGCACGGCCTCAACCTCGGCGTCGCGGTCAGCGGTGACATGGGTTTCCATCTTCATGACCTCCAGCGCCAACAAGGTGCTGCCGGCCGCCACGCGCTGGCCGGCATGCACCGCCACGCTGACGATGCCCCCGGGCATGGGCGCGGCCACGTGCCAGGGGTTGGTGGTATCGGCCACGGGCCGCGCCAAGCGGCTGGCGGTGAGCACATCCAGCAAAGGCTTGCGGGCACGCGCGTGCATCAGCACATCACCACAAGCCACCAGCGGCAGGCCACTGAGGGCGGCCACACGCGGCAACACCTCAAGCCGGGCGGCGTCATGCGGGCGGTG
>JAYWDK010000306.1:0-11385 GCA_043779845.1 Betaproteobacteria bacterium
GATCCGTCGTTGCAAATGCTCGCCATACCCAACGGTATGTCTGCGCTTTGCGCCTAGGCTGAGCCCATTTTCAGGGTCAACGCGGGCCCGATCCCAAGCCCGACAGGCTCCTAGGCCTTGCCGCTGCTGCGCGGTGAGCTGGGCTTGAGCCTCGTGCAGGCCGGTTGGGTGTCGGCCATGTTGTGCACACTGGCGGTGGTGGCGGCGCTGGGTTTTGGGCTGTTGGCCGGGCGATTGGGCGCGCTGCGCATGGTGATGGGTGGGCTGGGCGTCAGCGCGCTGGCCTGGCTGGCAACGCTGGGCGTGCAGGCCGGGCCCCTGTCAGCGGGCGCGGCTTGGCCTGGCGGGTTTGCCCTGTTGATGGCCAGCCGATTTTTTTAAGGCGCGGGCTTTTTGGCCGTGGCCGTGGCCGCCCCCGCCTTGGTGAGCGCCGCCACCGCGCCCGCCGACCGCCGCTTTGCGCTGGGCGTGTGGAGCAGCTACATGCCCACCGACGCCGGTCCGGGCTTGGCCTGGTCGCCCTTGTTGCTGCCGGTGGTGGGTTGGCGTGGTCTGTGGGTGGCGGCCGCCCTGGTGCTGGTGCTGGCGGCGCTGGCGGTCTGGAAACAACGGGCCTGGTATGGCGGGACAGGTGGCTCCAGCCACCACGCCAATACGCCGGCCAACCCAGCCCAAGCCACCTTGGCGGTGCTGCGGCAACCGCTGCCCTGGTTGCTGGCGCTGGCCTTTGGCGCCTGGGCGCTGCAACACTTTGCCTTGATCGTGTGGCTGCCCACGTTCTTGAAGGAGCAGCGCGGCTTGAGCCCCGGCTGGGTGGCACTGCTGACCTGCGTGATGCTGCTAGCCAACGTGCCCGGCAACTTGCTGGGCGGCTCACTGGTATAGCGTGGCGTGGGGCGTGGCGGTCTGATCGCCACCGCCCATGCGCTTTGTGGGTTATGCGGCCTGGGGTTTTTCAGCGACGCGCTGCCCGATGGCGCGCGCTACGCGCTGTGCGTGGCGCTGTCGTTCATCGACGGCTTGATCCCGGCGGCAGTGATGTCGTCGTCGGCGGTGCTGGCCCGCAACCCCAGGCAGATCAGCGCCTTGCAGGGCTTGATCATGCAAGGCTCGCAGCTCGGCCAGTTTGTGGGCACACCCCTGATCGCGGCCGTGGTGGCGGCCAGCGGGCATTGGGCGTCTGCGCGCTGGGTGACCGCAGGCGCCGCAGCGCTGGGCGTGCTGCTGGGTTGGCTGGCCACCCAGGCCGAGCGCCGGTGGGCGGCCCGGGCCTGACCGGATATCCGGCTGGCGGCCCAACGCCGGCTTGCTACAACAGCTCTTCGGGTGCCAACGGCCCCAGCAACTCCAGCAAGATCTTGGTGCCCAAGTCGGCGTCGGGTTCGTCGTCGAAGACCACCTCGCCGTCATCGTCGGCGGCCATCCAGCGCAGGCCTTGCCCATCGGGCGACAAGCTCACGCGATACGAGGCTTGCAGTTTGTCCAGGTCCATCAGGCGCAGCATTTCACGCGCCAGCTGCGGGCTGTCGATGATCACGCCCATCTCGGTGTTGAGCTTGTCCGAGCGTGGGTCAAAGTTCATGGAGCCAATGAAGATGCGACGCCGGTCCACCACGGTGGTCTTGGCATGCAGGCGCCCCTGGCTGGTGGCAAACATGCCCAGCCGGGGCGTGCGCTTGACCCGCACGGGGCTCAGCTCATACAGCTCAACGCCCAACTTGAGCATCTCTCGGCGGTATTTGCGATAGCCAATGTGCACCAGCGGCTCGTCGGTGGCGGCCAATGAATTGGTCAGCATCTTGACGTGCACGCCACGCTTGCGCAGCGACTCGATCAAGGCCATGCCACGCTCGCCGGGGATCAGGTAGGGCGAGGTGATCACCACCTCGGTCCGTGCGCCCCGCACCATGTCGCCCACGTTGTAGCGCACCGAGTCAACGTCCAGCAGCGGCACCAGCCCGTAGCTCGTGTCCATGCCCCTGATCTGCGCCGGCGGGTCGGCAAAGGCCTCGGCCGTGGCCCACACCAGGCCCAGACGGCCGGCGTCCAGGTCGTCGGCGATGGGTCCGTAGCCCAGCACGTCGGTGCTGGGCGTGGGCTCGGGCGGCGTCGTCAGGCCGGGGCCGGTGATGGCTTCAAACTGGGCCTGCAACTCCTGCGCATCGAACGGGGTCGCGACGATGCTGCGCAGCGGGAACACCACCGGGCTGTTCCAGTAGCTGTCAAACAAGCGCTGCAACTGCGGCACCACCGCGCCGGTGATGAAGGTGTCCAGGTCTACAAAATTGGCCTGCGCGTGGCGCATGAAATACTCGTTGGCGATGTTGCGCCCGCCGGCCACGGCCATGGCGCCGTCCACGATGAACAGCTTGTTGTGCATGCGCCGGTTGACCCGGCTGAAATCACTTGCCGAGCGCAAAAAACGCGTCAAAAAATGGTCACGCCCACCCGGAAAAGGGTTGAACAAACGAACCTCCACGTTGGGATGGGCCGCCAGCCCCAGCAGCAACGGATCGCTGCCCGCCGTGTAAAGGTCGTCGATCAGCAGGCGCACGCGTACCCCGCGCAGCGCTGCATCGCGCAGCGCGCGCAGCAGGTAGCGGCCGGTGTCGTCGTCCTGGATCAGGTAGTACTGCAGGTCAATCGACCGCTCGGCGCGCCGCACCAAGGTCAGCCGGGTGTCGAGCGCAAACGGGCCCGTGGGCAGCAGCCGAAACCCGGACAAAGCGTCATCAGGCGACGACGCCAGTGCAATGCGGCCCAGCACCGTGCCCGCAGACGCCGGGATGGCCTCGGTGGGCACACGCACCACCTGTGAGGGCAAGTTGGCGCAGCCGGCGAGCAATCCAATGCCCAGCGCGAAAATCAGCTGCCGCGCCCGGCACATGAGAAACAAACGCCGGGCCGCCCCAAGTGTTTCTCCTCCCCCTTGGGGGGACGGGCGCCGCAAGGCGGCGGCCTTGGGGGCGCTGAGGCTCCAGGCCAGCCTGCGTATGATTCTTGAATCCATGTCCACTCCAAGCTCCGGGATCAGCCGCATCAAATCCAACCTTTTCAGACTCTGCCGCCGCTGCTTTCTTCGGCGCGAAGGATACGCAATGAACCGAACTCACGTTATTTCAGCCGCCCTGGCCTGGTCACTGGCCACGCTGGGCCCACCCGCGCTGGCCGCGCTGGACGTGGGCGACAAAGCCCCGCCGTTTGCCGTGGACGCCTCGCTCGCCGGCGCTGCGTTCCGCTTCTCCTTGGTTGACGCGCTCAAAAGCGGCCCGGTGGTGCTTTACTTTTTTCCGGCCGCGTTTTCTATCGGGTGCACGATCGAAGCCCATGAGTTTGCCGAGGCCACCGACCAGTACAAAAAACTGGGCGCCACGGTGATCGGCGTCTCGCATGACGACATCGAGACGCTGAAAAAGTTCTCGGCCACGGAGTGCCGCAACAAGTTTGCCGTGGGCGCCGACGTGGACCGCGCGGTGAGCAAATCCTATGACGCGCAGCTGTCGTTCAAGCCCGACTATGCCAACCGCACCTCGTACGTGATCGCGCCCAACGGCACCATCGTCTACCAGTTCACCAGCCTGAACCCCTATCGGCATGTGTCCAATACCCTGGCCGCGCTGAAAACCTGGGTCACCAAAAAACCATGAGCGAAGCCACACGCCCGGCTTATCAAAAATACCAGGTCGCCGTGCACAAGAGCGGCATCGATGGCTTTGGTGCGTTTGCCGCCGAGCCGATACCGGCGCACCGCAAGATTGGCGAGATTCGCGGCGAGACCATCAGCGTGGCCGAGGCCCGGCGCCGCACCATTGGCAAGCAACGCATCATGATGGTCGAGATATCGGCCAAGAAAGCCATCGATGCCTCCAAGAGTGAAGACCCGATGCGCTTCACCAACCACGGCTGCCAGCCCAACGCGCGCCTGACCATCCGCGACGGGCGCATCGAGTTTTACGCGCTGCGCGTCATCACGCCCGGCGAAGAAATCACCGTCAACTACGGCGAAACCCACCACGAGGGCACTTTGGCCTGCCAGTGCGGCGCGGCCAGATGCATTGGGTGGTTGTGACATGGACAACAACAACACGACCCCGCCAGCAGCGCCCCCCGCCTCGCCGATCAAGGTGCCGCAGCATAAAAACCCGCTGCACGGCCTCACGCTGGAAGCCATCGTCACGGCCTTGGCAGATCACTACGGCTGGGCAGAACTGGGCGAGCGCATCCCGGTGCGCTGCTTTGTGCTCGACCCCAGCGTTGGCTCCAGCCTCAAATTCCTGCGCAAAACCCCGTGGGCCCGTGAAAAGGTTGAAAGCCTGTACCTGTTCATGCTGCGGGACGCGCGGCGCGATGAGCGGCGCGATGGGGCGCACGATGTGGCGCACGATGGGCGACAAACCGGCCCGGATGGGTGGAACCGGTAGCCGCCGCCGCGATAATCGCGGCATGAATCCCCTGCTGGGCAAGCTCCACCCCTATCCATTTGAGCGCCTGCGCGCGCTCACTGCGGGCATCACCCCCAACCCGGCCTATCGGCCCATCAGCCTGGGCATTGGTGAACCGCGCCACGCCACGCCGGCCCTGATCGAGACCGCCATGATGGGCGCGCTCAAGGGCTTGTCGGTTTACCCGCCCACTGCGGGCTCGCTGGAGTTGCGCGAGGCGATGAGTGCCTGGCTGCGCCGCCGCTACGGCGTGGCGGTGGACGCCGCCACCCAGGTGCTGCCCGTGGGCGGCTCACGCGAGGCGCTGTTTGCCATTGCCCAAACCGTGATTGACGCCAGCCGGCCCGGCGCCACGGTGGTGTGCCCCAATCCGTTCTATCAAATCTACGAGGGCGCGGCGCTGCTGGCGGGTGCATCGGTGGTGTATGTCAACAGTGACCCAGTGCGCAACTTTGCGAGTGACTGGGCCCAAATTGACGCCACCACCTGGGCCCGCACCCAGCTGCTTTACGTGTGCTCGCCCGGCAACCCCACCGGCGCGGTGATGCCACTCCGTGAATGGGCGGCGCTGTTTGCGCTGTCAGACCAGCACGGCTTTGTGATCGCCAGCGACGAGTGTTATTCGGAGATCTATTTCCGCGATGAGCCGCCGCTGGGCGCGCTGGAGGCCGCCGTCAAACTGGGCCGCACCGATTACCGCAACCTGATCACCTTCACGTCGCTCAGCAAGCGCAGCAACGTGCCGGGTTTGCGCTCGGGCTTTGTGGCCGGTGACGCCAACATCATCAAAAACTTTTTGCTCTACCGCACCTACCACGGCTCGGCCATGAGCCCGGTGGTGCAGGCGGCCAGCCTGGCGGCCTGGAACGACGAAGAGCACGTGATCCACAACCGCGCGCTGTATCGCAGCAAGTTTGCGCAGGTCACGCCGGTGATTGCTGCGGTGCTGGACGTGGCCTTGCCCGACGCGGGTTTTTACCTCTGGGCCGCGCTGCCCACCACCCACGGCCAGCCCGGTGACGACGTGGCCTTTGCCCAGCAATTGCTCGCTCAATACAATGTCGCGGTTTTGCCGGGCAGTTTGCTGGCGCGGGATGCGTCGGCAAGCAAGGCCAAGATCGATCAAACGTCCAATCCCGCGGACTTTCAATCGTCCAATCCCGCGGACTTTCAATCGTCCAATCCTGGACGAGGCCGCATCCGCATGGCGCTGGTGGCCTCCACCGACGAGTGCCTTGAAGCGGCCCACCGCATTGCCGAATTCACCCGCAAATATTTTGCTGCCACCCAACCGGCCCTGAGCTGACCCCCATGACCACCACACTGCAAGCCACCATCGAAGCCGCCTGGGAACAGCGCGCCAGCCTCACGCCCACCATCGACGCCCCCGTCGTGCGCGAGGCGGTTGACAAAGTCATTGCCGAACTGAACGCCGGCCGCATGCGCGTGGCCGAGCGTCAAAGCGTGGGCCAGTGGACCGTCAACCAGTGGATCAAGAAGGCCGTGTTGCTGAGCTTCAGGCTCACCGACAACCAGGTCATGCGCTCGGGCGACCTGACGTTTTTTGACAAGGTGCAGACCAAGTTTTCGCACATGGACGATGCCGCCCTGCAGGCCGCAGGCGTGCGCGTGGTGCCACCCGCCGTGGCCCGCCGTGGCAGCTACCTGGCCAAAGGCGTGGTGCTGATGCCCAGTTACGTGAATATCGGTGCCTACGTGGACGAACACACGATGGTCGACACCTGGGCCACCGTGGGCTCTTGTGCGCAGATCGGCAAAGGCGTGCACCTGTCGGGCGGCGTGGGCATTGGCGGCGTGCTGGAGCCGCTGCAAGCCAACCCCACCATCATCGAGGACAACTGCTTTGTGGGCGCCCGCTCCGAGGTGGTTGAAGGCGTGATCGTCGAAGAAAACTCGGTCATCGGCATGGGCGTGTACCTGGGCCAGAGCACACCGATCTACGACCGCGAGACCGACACCGTGACCTACGGCCGCATCCCCGCCGGGTCGGTGGTGGTCTCGGGCAACCTGCCCAAGGCCGGCGGCAAGTACAGCCTGTATTGCGCGGTGATCGTCAAGAAGGTCGACGCACAAACGCGGTCCAAGACCAGCATCAACGAACTGCTGCGTCCCTGATCGGCGCTAGCCCAAGCCATACCGCCAATACGGCACTACGCCACGAAAGCCCACCGTGCGCCTGCCCATCCCCCGCTGCTGCCCCGCCAACGCTGCCACGCCCGTGGGCGCGCGAGCCACTCTGGGCGCGCCATGAGCGGGCGCATGGACAAGGTAATGCGGCTGATGGCCGAGCGCCAGGCCTCTGACGTGTTTTTGTCGGCCAACATGCCGATCCTGATCAAGATCCACGGCCAGATGTTGCAGCTGTCGGACCAGGTGCTCACGCCCTTGCAGCCGCGCCAGCTATTGGCCGAGGTGCTGACGCCGCAGCAGCTTGAAGAGCTTGACGACACGGGTGAGCTGAACCTGGCGGTGGCCATTGACCGTATCGGCAGTTTTCGCATTTCAGCCTTCAAGCAGCGTGGCACGATTGCGGGCGTGGTGCGCCATATTCCGCACACCATTCCGGCGCTGGACACGCTCAACGTGCCCAGCGTGCTGGCCCAGCTGGTGCTGGAAAAACGCGGCCTGATCCTGATGGTGGGCGCCACCGGCTCCGGCAAAAGCACCACGCTGGCGTCCATGCTGGAGGCCCGCAACCGCAGCCTGCCCGGCCACATCCTGACCATTGAAGAGCCAATCGAGTTTTTGTTTCAGAGCAAAAAATGCGTGATCAACCAGCGTGAAATTGGCCGCGACACCGAATCACTGCAAGTGGCCCTGAAAAACGCCTTGCGCCAGTCGCCCGACTGCATCCTGATCGGCGAAATCCGCGACCGCGAGACCATGACCGCCGCGCTCAGCTACGCGCTGTCTGGGCATTTGGTGCTGGCCACTTTGCACGCCAACAACAGCCACCACGCGCTGGGACGTATCTTGTCGTTCTACTCGCCCGAGGCCAGGCCCGTGCTGCTGGGCGACCTGGCCGCCGGGCTGCGCGCCATCATCTCGCAGCGCTTGCTGCGCGCCGAGGCGGGTGGCCGCATCCCCGCCGTCGAGGTGATGCTCAACACCAATCTGGTGGCCGAGATGATTGAAAAAGGCGATTTCCCGGGCGTCAAGGATGCCATGGACAAGTCCATGGCTGAGGGCTCGTGCACCTTTGAAGAGGCTATCGCCGGCATGATCACCAAGGGCTTGGTCAGCCGCGACGAAGGCCTGGCCTACGCCGACTCCATCACCGACTTGATGTTCCGTTTGCAAAACAACAGGGTGCCCGCGTCTCGCATCACGCCCAAGCGAGAAGAGTCGGATGCGCCGGTGTTCACTGATTTCACGATTGACGTGGTGCCCGCCGGTTTTGCGCCGCATCGCATCAGCGCCCTGCCACAGGTCCCGACCAAATGACCACCCCCCTGCGCACTGACTTGAACGCGAACTTGCCCGCAGCGCCCACCGGCATTTTTGCAACGGCCCGCCCCACCTTGGGCCTGCTGGAGTTGCTGATCGCCCGCCCCTCCGTCACCCCCAAGGATGGCGGTTGCCAGGCCCTGGTGGCCGAGATCCTGGCGCCGCTGGGCTTTGTCAACGAGAGCCTGGTTTTTGGGCCGGATGGCGGGCGCGTCGACAACCTGTGGTCGCGGCACGCGGGCAACCGGCCCGGGCCCACCGTGGTGCTGGCCGGCCACACCGACGTGGTGCCCACCGGCCCGCTGGGCGCCTGGGCCAGTGATCCGTTTGTGCCGCACCACCGCGACGGCAAGTTGTATGGCCGGGGCGCGGCCGACATGAAAACCTCCATCGCCGCCATGACCGTGGCAGCAGTCGAGTTTGTGCAGCGGCACCCGCTGCATGCGGGCATGCTGGCGCTGCTGTTCACCAGCGACGAAGAAGGCCCGGCGCTGGACGGCACGGTGCGTGTGGTCGAGGCGCTGCAAGCCCGTGGTGAGCGGCTAGATTGCTGCATCGTCGGCGAGCCCACCTCGGTAAACCAACTGGGCGACATGGTCAAAAACGGCCGGCGTGGCTCTTTGTCGGCCCGGCTCACGATCAAGGGCGTGCAAGGCCACGTGGCCTACCCGCAGTTGGCGCGCAACCCCATCCACCTGATGGCGCCCCTGCTGGCCGAGCTGGCGGCCACCACCTGGGACGCTGGCAACGCACACTTTCCGCCCACCACCTGGCAAGTTAGCAACATCCACGGCGGCACCGGCGCGTTCAACGTGATCCCGGGCGAGGTGGTGCTTGATTTCAACTTCCGCTTCTCTACCGAATCAAGCCCCGAGCAGCTCAAATCGCGCGTGGATGCCTTGCTGGAACGCCATGAGCTGGAGTACGCCGTGGTCTGGACGCTGGGCGGATCGCCCTTCCTCACCCAACCCGGCAGCTTGAGCGCCGCGCTGGGCGCCGCCATTCAGGTGGAGACCGGCATCGTGCCCGTGCTGTCCACCACTGGCGGCACCAGCGACGGCCGCTTCATTGCGCGCATCTGCGAGCAGGTGGTCGAGTTTGGTCCGATCAACGCCAGCATCCACAAAATCGACGAGCACGTGAACGTGGCCGACATCGAGCGCCTGAAAAACATCTACCGACGCACCCTCGAGCTTTTACTCACATGACAGTCATTGAGCTGATTGAGCGCTCCAGCGCCCGCCTCGCCCAGGCGGGCGTTTCATTTGGACACGGCACCACCAATGCGTTCGACGAAGCCGCCTGGTTGGTGATGTGGCGTCTGGGCTTGCCCTTGCACGATCTGGACGCGGTGGCCGGGCAGGCTGTCACGGCCGAGCAAGAGGCCGCTGCCAACGCACTGATTGAGCGACGCATCAACAGCCGCCAACCCGCCGCCTACCTGACCGGCGAGGCCTGGCTGCAAGGCCTGCCGTTCACGGTGGACGCACGCGTGATCGTGCCGCGCTCGCTGATCGCCGAGGCCCTGACTGAGGGCAGCATCGACCCCTGGCTGAGCAACGCCACCCGGCACGTGCTGGACTTGTGCACCGGCAACGGCAGCCTGGCCGTGCTGGCGGCGCTGGCCTGGCCCGAGGTGCAGGTGGACGCCACCGACCTGAGCACCGACGCGCTGGCGGTGGCCCGCATCAACATCGACCGCCACGCGCTGACCGAGCGCATCAAACTGCTCGCCGGTGACGGCCTGGCCGCAGTAGTCGGCCGTCGCTATGACCTGATTTTGTGCAACCCGCCCTATGTCAACAGCGTGGCCATGGCGGCGCTGCCGGCCGAGTACCTGGCCGAGCCGGCGCTGGCCCTGGCCGGTGGCGCCGACGGCATGGATTTCATCCGCAGCCTGCTGCGCGCAGCACCCGAGCACATGAGCCAAGGCGCCGTGCTGGTGCTTGAAATCGGCAACGAACAAGCGCACTTTGAGTGCGCCTTCCCCGGGCTGGACGTGCTGTGGCTCAGCACCAGCGCCGGCGACGAACAAGTGCTGCTGGCCACCCGTGCCGCGCTGGCCGACTACCTCAAAAACTCTCCCGAACTGACCCCATGATCCAAATCAAGAACCTGACGCTGCGCCGTGGCGTCAAGGTGGTTTTAAAAGACGCCAGCGTGACCCTGAACCCGGGTGAAAAAGTCGGCCTGGTGGGCCGCAACGGCGCCGGCAAATCGTCGCTGTTTTCGCTCATCGCCGGCCGCTTGCAGGCCGACGCGGGTGACTTTGACATGCCGTCCAAATGGCGCATCGGCCAGGTGGCGCAGGACATGCCCGAGACCGACCAGCCCGCCACCGATTACGTGCTCGATGGTGATCTGCCCTTGGCCGAAGCGCGCGCCGTGCTGGGGGCCGCTGAAGCCGCCGAAGACGGCAACGCCATTGCCGAGGCCTACGTGGGGCTGGAGCATGCCGGTGCGTTTGACGCGCCCGCGCGCGGCCAGGCCTTGCTGCTGGGCCTGGGCTTCAGAGTCGACCAGCTTGACGCGCCCGTCAACAGCTTCTCGGGCGGCTGGCGCATGCGCTTGCAATTGGCGCGCGCGCTGATGTGCCCGGCCGATTTGCTGCTGCTCGACGAGCCGACCAACCACCTCGACCTCGACGCCCTGGTGTGGCTCGAAGCCTGGCTGAAGCGCTTTGCCGGCACCCTGGTGATCATCAGCCACGACCGCGAGTTCCTCGATTCCGTGACCCGCGTGACCCTGCATGTCGATGAAGCCCAGGTGACGCGCTACGGCGCCAACTACTCGGGCTTCGAGGAAATACGCGCCGAGCGCATGAGCCAGCAGCAGGCCGCGTTCGGCAAGCAGCAGGAGCGCATCGCCCACCTGCAATTGTTTATCGACCGCTTCAAGGCCAAGGCCAGCAAGGCCAAGCAGGCGCAGAGCCGGGTCAAGGCGCTGGCGCGAATGGAGCGCATCGCGCCGATCCTGACGGCCAGCGATTTCGCCTTCGAGTTCCGTGAGCCGCAGAACCTGCCGAACCCGATGCTGGCGATGCGCGATCTCAAATGCGGCTACGGCAAGACGGTCATCGTGCGCGACGTCAACCGCAGCGTGCTGGCCGGCCAGCGCATCGGCATCCTGGGCGCCAACGGCCAGGGCAAATCGACCTTGGTCAAGACGATCGCCCGCGCGCTCAAACCCATCGCCGGCACGCTGACGGAAGGCAAGGGCCTGGCGATCGGCTACTTTGCGCAGCAGGAGATGGACCTGCTGCACGAAGACGACACCCCCCTGCAACGCATGACGCGGCTGGCCCGCGAGCTCAACGTGGCCGGCCAGGACGGGCGCGAGCAGGGCCTGCGTAACTTCCTCGGCCAGTTCAACTTCGGCGGCGACATGGTTCATCAGACCGTCGGCACGCTGTCGGGCGGCGAGCGCGCGCGGCTGGTGCTGGCCGGCATCGTCTGGCAGCGGCCGAACCTGCTGC
>JAYWDK010000307.1:0-11376 GCA_043779845.1 Betaproteobacteria bacterium
TTTCAAGCTTCTTACGAGTCTCTAGGTCAAGCATCAACAAAATTACGCGCGGCATAATATTCCACAAATTGCGACGCTGTATTATATTATGATACGGGCATATCGCAACTTATTATGAAGTAAGAACCGTTGCTTTTTATAAACTGGACTTACAGCGAAGAGCTTAAGAGGCGACATCCAGGCGAGCCGGATATTTTTGCGGGCGAATGCCCCCTTGAAAGTTATGGAAAATAGAATGCCCTATTTTCTCCGGCGTAAAGGTAATTGCAAAGTGAAGTTCAGAATCTGCGTTACCAATCCTGACGCCCTCGACGGTGAACGATGGTTTGCCGCCGCTCAGGGACACTCTGTTCTCATCAATCACCGAAATATCCGGCCGATCAAGCCTGACTGTTGGCGCCTGCGCGTGTGCGCGCTCGGGTAGAAATATAGCCAACGCCGCAATTTGAACGAAAATGAATAGCGCAATAACTGATCGACTAGTTTGATTGATCATTGGTTTCATGAATTAGCCAAGAGCACGACTATGGTGGGCAGAGCAATGCTCTGGTAAAGAAAAGATATTGGCATCGCTCAGTTGTGAACGACCGATATTGTCCGCGCCAAAGTACCTGCATTCAGAAACCCGAAGGCCGTTGTCCATCTCCATGTCGCTAACCCTGCAGAGTAGGTGTATGTCGCTGAGGGTGAGAGCTTTGATTGGCCATTCGCTGAGGCTGAAATTAGCCAACTGCTCCCTGGGTCGGCGGAAAAGCCCGAAACAGACATCTCGGCGTATACCAACGTGTACGCGTAGTTACCGGAGTGCCTGTCATAAAAATTTTCCAGTGTTCTGTTGCCAGCCAGAGCGCTGCTAGATAGTGAACCAAGCGAAGGCAGACCCGATGTCCTAAGGAAACCGCCCAGCGCATAAGGGCAGTTGTTTGGGCCACAGTTATAAATTCCTGGTGACATCGTCAACGAGTCATTGAGGGAAGTGGCACCAACCGGCGACACTGTTATTCTGTTGCCGGCAGCATCGTATCGATAGTTAACCGTTGCCCCGTCGGGAAATGCCACGGACCTGAGGCGTCCGAGCGAATCGTAGTTGTATTGCTCCATACCCGACGCCGCAAGTCCTGAGTGGAACGCCGAAGAAACCATCAAGGCCAATGCCATAGAAATTGGCAAAAGATATTTTTTTAAAAATTTCATGATAGTTGCGGAAGGAGGGGGAGGGAGGGGGGATTTGAATGCCTGTAAACGCGCCTCCCAATTCGTTTGACAGCATGTATGGTCTTGCTCCAATAGCTGATCGGTCATCTTTCGGCGCCGCATAGACCCGATTGTTTTGTGCTCATGGCTAGGCTGTGAAATTCTAATCATTCAAAGTGCCCGCACAAATTCTGCGCTCACCAATTTTCTTTTGGCGGGGGCACTTTACGAACAGGCTATAGGGCTTCATAAAAGACTGCAATCAGAGTTCTCACCTAATCATTCGAGATGATGCCGATCGATACGATTTGTGTTATTTTGAAAATTCTGAAATGCCGCTACCGCCCGCATAAATCCTAGATTTATGGGTGCTATACATCCACCGATTCCATCGATAATCGATAATCGATAATCGATAATCGATAATCGATAATCGATTTTTGAAGGATTTTCGGCAAGACGACTCATGAACTCCGCTCGCGCCTGGGCGCCGTGATTGACCTGCGTCCTTCCCGGCGCCCGTCAAGCGCCTGCCCGTGCCGGAGCTCAACCTGTTCAGCAAAGCCCCAACGAGAACCGGCATGACGGCCGCACGCTTCATCGGTCAGGAAGAGGGGCGAATCTTGCAAATAGTGCTTGACGACCTGGTCGAGCGAAACGCCGCTGCAAAACCGATGGCAAAACCGGTGCGGGCCACCGCCATCACCGATGCGACGGGACACCCTTGACTGTCGGCGTCAGCCGAACAAGGGCGACCACTGACCGCCGCTCACGCCCGCTCGCGTCGCTAGACCTTCGCCTCGGCCATCAACGCCGCCGCCGACATTTCCAGGGCGTCGGCAATCCTAAAAATCACCACCACCCCGGGGTTCTGCATCCCACGCTCGATGCTGCTCATGTACGAGCGGTCAACCGCAGCGCGATGGGCCAGATCCTCTTGGGAGATCTTGCGCTCGGTGCGCACCCGCCGGATGGCGGCCCCCAGGGCCACCAGCGCGGGGTGATTCGCATGTCTTGGCGAGGGCATCGGCATGCACCGATGTTGTGGATATGATGACAATCACACCACGGACGATCATCCGCATTTTCCAACCCAAACCCCAAAGGATTTATCGATGTTCAAAGTCGATCTGAAACAACAGATTCGCATGCCGTCCGGCCTTTTTGGGGAGGAGGATTCGAGGATTGGGTACTTCAGGCACATTGAGTTCACGCTCAACGAGCCTGTTTGGTTACTCAAGGTGAGCCCCAGGCCGTCCGACGACGAGGAGGAGGGCCAGGATGGTGCTGACAGGCTTTGGCGGCAGTTCCAGTTCTGCAATCTCAACGACGTGCTCCAAGTCGTGGCCATCGGCTGGGGCGACGTGAAGCTCCATGTCATGCTGCCGGCCTACATGACAGGCGGCGAGCACCCAACGCTCAGCCCATGCCTCGAGATCTGGCAGTGCGAAACCCTCGACGGCATGCGGCGAGGGTTGAGGATCAAGACCCCGCAAGGCACGGTGCTGGACGGGATCGACGCCGAGGAAAACCCCGAGTTGCGCGCCGTGGCGCAGCTTTGGCCGATTGCCGCGCGCGGCAACTGAGTTGCCCACGCGGGGGGGCTGGCACGGGGGCTGGAAAAACCTTCAATTTCCCGCGCCCGCCACCTCGGCACGTCACCGCCTCGGGCGAGGCGTGATGCCGGGCGGGCGCGATGCGGGCCGGAGTCTGTCTGGAATTTTTTGCTCGCCCCATCACCGCCATTTCGGGATCACAAA
The DNA here is from genome assembly GCA_043779845.1 of Betaproteobacteria bacterium. Lineage (GTDB taxonomy): Bacteria > Pseudomonadota > Gammaproteobacteria > Burkholderiales > Burkholderiaceae_C > Pseudaquabacterium. The sequence continues at coordinate 2,955 of JAYWDK010000307.1, forward strand.
ATATCCCTTCTTGGCGTCGCCCCAAGGCACGGACCACAACGCGCCTTTTGCCCTCTGATCCGGATCGACCTCGATGCACAGCCGCCCAGCGCAGTTGCTCAAGGTGAGCCGCCCGCCCTTTTTCTCCAACTCGGCAACGTTGGCCTTCATGCCCGCGATGTCCTCGCGCAGCCGCTCGGCTTCCTGGTGCGCCGACCAGGCGCCGTACCAGGCCACCAGCCACAACACCGCCACCCCGCCCGCGACCAGCGCGCCCACCTTCCAGGTGATCCACTGTGCCGCGCGCCTCATCTTCAAGTCGGCCTGATCCGCCGCAGTGCTGGCTTTCTCTGTCGCGCCAGTCAGCTTGGCCAGGATCGGCGCCATCGCAAGATCCAGTGCTTGGGCCGACGCACTGCCGGCCCACTTGAACGACGCCACCATGGCGGGCTCGACCGCCATGCCTGCGGCCAAGGCCACCTGCGGCACCAGGTCGGCCACCGACGCGTCCGCCGCTTGTGCCGCTTTTTTTATCCCGAGCGAGGCGGTCTTGGCCAGCTCGGTGGTCACCTCCAATTTTCCGACCTCGGCGCCGAGGGCTTTGAGCAGCTCGGCCGTCTGCCGCTGCTGGGTCTGCGCCATGCCCACCAACACGCCCATCATTTCTTGCGGATCGGGCTCCATGCTCATGCTTGTTCCTTTTTGTTGGGTTCGAGTTCGGGTTCGGGCTTTGGATCAGGTCATGCGGTTTGTCCGGGTCAAGTTCGCGTCGATGGCTTGACCAGGGCAGGCCCCCGAGGGGCGCCTACCGCGAATACCCCTGCCCACGATCCCGGTTCTGTTCCGGGGCTTGTTCTGGTCTGCGCTCCGGCTGCTTGGCCTGCCCCTCGCGCTCCACGCCGGTTTTGTCCAACGGCGGCGCTGTCTGCTGCCGCTGCGCCGCCAGCTTGGCGGCCAACTCGGCCTGCAGCCGATCTCCGGCCTCTTTCGCGAACGCCAGCGCCGCTCGCTGCGCCTGAGCCGACCCCTGAGCAGACACGCCCGGCACGCGGGCGAGCTCGGCCTCCCGCCGCTGCTCGGGCGTGATCGTCACGTCCGCATAACTTGCCGGCACGAACGCCAGCGGGTCGCGATCCGCCACCACCGCCGCCACGGGCTCGCGTGGAACGTCCCGGCCGGCGCCTGGCGTCGCCTGATCCACCCGCTCCACCCGCTCCGCCAAGCCGCCCCTCGTTCCACCGGCCCCTCGCTTGCGCCCCACGGCCTCGGTTTTGTCGACGGCCTTGGCGGCCTGCTCGCCGGCGCGCTCGCGGTCCTGCGTATAGGTCGTCGTGGCCAGGCGCGCGCGCGTCACGTTCACGTAGGCCTCGCGCTGCCCGTGCATGCCGGCCTCGGTGTTGTGGTGGATCAGCGTGCGGTCCACCGTCTGCCCCTGCGATTTGTGGCTCGTCATCACGTAGCCGTGGTCGAGCTGCCGGTACTGCGCCAGCGGGATCTGCTTGTCTTTGTCCCCAACCCGCACGGTCATCGTGTCCGCGTCGATCTTTTGCACCGTGCCCAGATCGCCGTTCTGGACGCCGAGAGCCTTGGCGTTCTCCAAAAAAGCCACCCGATCGCCCACGGCGAACGCCCGCTCCTGGCTGGTGTAGGCCACCATCTCGCCCGCTTCCTGGGCGCTGATCCACGTGCTCTGCTGGCCTGAGCGCACTTGAACGCGGTTGTCCTGGGCGTGGATGGCTTCGACCGTCAGGTAGCGCGCCTTGCCCCGGCCTGCGGCCGCCTTGAGGGTGTCGCCCTGGTCGTAGCTCGATGCCTGGACGGCCTGGGCGCGGGTCAAGTCCCGGCGTTGCAAGGTGTCGACCCGGATCCCGCCCGCCCCCAACTCGCCGGCGTCCAGCAGCCGCCCCCGGATGGTCTCGTTGATCGCCCGCCGGTCGGCGTTGGTGCCGGTGATGATGGCGCTGCGCTCGCGCTGCCCACGCGCGAGCGTGGTGTAGTCGCGGGCGATGGCGTCGATGGCGGCCTGGTTGTCCGCCACGCGCGCGCCCTTGATCTCGTCGCGCCGCTGCGCCACCTGGGTTTTGGAGAGCGTGTTTTCCTGCCCGGTGGCCACGGCGCTCCACTTTTGCAGCACCCGCGCCCGCGCGCCGCTGAACTCCAGCGCGGTCTCGTGGATAGCCGCCGCATGGTTGCCCGAGATGATCGAGCGCACCGGCGCGCGCGCCGCTTCGGTGGTCTGCCGGTTGATCTGGGTCAGCCAGGAGACTTCCATCTTGTCCTGGGCGCGCTCGAAGGCGCTGCCGGCCGCCACGCTCTGGTGCTGGGCCTTGTCGCCGACGAAGACGGTTTTGGCGCCCGTGTTGAGGCTGGCCTGGATCACGCCGTTGAAGTCCCGCTGCCCGGACATCGAGGCTTCGTCGTTGACGTACAACCGCCTCGCTTGGCCGGACTGGTGCGCTTCACTCACGTCACTCACGTCACGCACGTCACTCTCTTGCACCGCCCGTGTTGTTGTCCCTGCCAGCCCGGCCACCTCGGCCCCCCCTGCCGCCTTGGCCAGGAACGACGCCGTGGTGCTCGACGGTATGCCGCTGTCGGCCTGCAGCTTGGCGGCCTGCGCGGCGCCGTTGGACAGGCCCACGACGGTCCACCCGCGCGCCTGCGCGGCTTCGCGCACGAATTCAAGCAGGGTGGTCTTGCCGGTGCCGGCCGAGCCTTGCACGCCGGAGAATTGATCGAACCCGGTGAGGATCTGGCGCGCGGCTTGGCGCTGCTCGGCGGTGAGCGCAAAACCCTTCCCGGCTTCGAACGTGGCCAGCGCCGCGCCAAACTCGCTCGCCGGCATGACCTGGCCGTGCCCGTCGCGGCCGGCCTGGATCTGCGCATCCGCCCAGAGCTCGCCGGCGATGGCTTTGGGCGTCGTGAAGCGCGCGCCGCTCCAATCGGCTGAGCGCGCCACCAGGCCGCCCGCGCTGGCCTGGGCGCCGATCTCGGCCAAGAGGTCGGCGCTGGCCACCCGGCCGCTGCTTTGCAGCATGGCTTCTTTGACCAGGTCGCGTTTGGAGAACTCTTGCTCCCGCTCGGCCAGCGATGCGCCGGCGCTGGTGATCAGGGCGCTGGCCGTCGTGGCGCTGGCCGCCATGGCCTGCGCATGCGTATGCGCAGGCCATGGCACGATGCCCACCGCGAGGGCTTCGGCCTGCCAGCGCTCGCGGTGCGCCACGGCGTTCTCGCTATGGCCTTGGGCCTTGTCTTCCCGGGTGGACAGCACGGCAATTTGCCGTGATTCGTAGCTGGCGGCTTCGCTGCTGCTGCCGCGCTTTTGCAGGGCCTGCTCGATTTGCTCGGCCCGCTTGCTGAATTCGGCGAGCTGCGCGCGGTCGTACCCGCCGATCTCGAAGTTGCCCCGGCCGTCGTAGTCGAGCGAGTAACCCAGTTTGGACAACCCATTGGCCAACTCGTTGCGATACACCGCGTCGGCGGTGGTGCGCTGGCGCAGCAGTTGTTCGTTGGACAGGCTGTAGGCCTTGCCATTCAAATAGGTGACGTTGGCCACCAATACATGGGTGTGGGTTTGCGGGTCGCCGGCCCGGCTGGTTGCGTGGGCGAAGCTGGCATACGTCAGGTTGCCAGTGGGCACGATTTGGTGCTGATACCGGGTTTGCGCGGCGTTTTCTTCCAGGTAGCCCATGGCCGAGGTGACGGCGGCCTCGTGCACGTCGCGCACGCCCTGGCGTCCGAATACTTCGGATTCGATGCTGACGCTTTTGGGCGGGGCGAAGGTCAAATCCCAGCCGGCGCGGTGTTCGGTGACGCGCTCGCCGGCTTCTTTGTCGATGACGGTGCGCCCGAGCGTAACGGGACGGGATGGGCCGTCCTGCTGTTCCGAGACAGTGCCGCTCAGTACTTGCGTCAGGGTTTCCGCGCTGACGGGGCCGGAGAAACCCAGTATTTCGGCGCCGCGACCACCCCAGGCCGATGGCACGACTTCGTTAGCGTAATACTCTATTTTGGCCTGGGCGGTGTAGTAATTGGCGGCGCCCCCGGCGTTGCTGATGGCGCTCATCGAGATCATGGTGGAGGGCTTCGGATCGGGGTTTTGGTAAGGATTTAGGGCGATCCGAAATTGCTGGGTTTAACTAGCGGTTAAAACTACTGGCCAAAATGGTTCACGAGCAAGTTCGCCAGGTCTGATTTGGCTTTGGTGCGCAGGGTTTCCATGTTTTGTGCCATTTTTGGGCTGATTTCCAGGAGGCCGCCGGCGGTGATGTAAACGAGTTGGTGGATGCGCTCGAAGACCACGTCGAGGCGGTCCAGGCGCGTCTCCACGGCGGTGAGCTTGCGGTCGATCCGGTCGCGGTCAAGACCCATTTCGACGAGGCGGCGCAGGGTCTCGGAGCGGCTGTCGCCGGCCGCTTCTTGGTGCTCGTCGACGCGGGCCAGCAGGTCTTCGGTGAGACGCAGGCCGACTTGTTTGAGGGGGCGCATGGGAGGGGTGAGGTTTGGGGGGAGAGGGGGTGGAGGGGCGGTGGGTTTCGGGGGGGGGGTTGGTGCTATTTGTGGGTCCCGTTAACGCGCTACGTTGTCTTTGTTGTTGAGGAAATTGATGTTTTAGACGGCACAACAGGTGCGTAATGTATGCCGATTTTTCCAAGGTCAACCCGCGTTGACCGACCCTCCAAGCGCTTGGCCCTTGTCGGCGCTTGGCGCGGACTTTACGGCGCGCGCTATCCGGTGGCAAGTCCGGCTGGCACCGCTCGGATCCCGGCACGGGCTGCGGCTTGGATTGCAGCTCGGGACGCGATTCAGTTTGCGGGCCGAGCTGTCTCGGATCAGGCGCTGACGCTGTCCGGCTTGGCCGCCCATCAGGGAGCAGGCGAGGACGGATGCCTTGCCCGCAGCACCGTCCAATCAGATGGCGAAATCCTCCCGGGTCTTGCCGCTTTCAATGGCCGCGCGCATCCATCTGGGTTGCAGGCCACGTCCGCTCCAGCTATTGCCAGCATCGTCGCGGTATTTTGCGGGGGCTTTTTTGGCCGGGTCGCTCTTGGATTTTTCGGCGCCGCTGGAACTGGACCGGAGATCGGCCAGGCTTAATCCATGCGTCTGCATGAGCACTTTTACCTTGGCGATGGCCTCGGTACGCCCGGTGTCGACAAGCGTCTTGATTTTTTCGTTCAGCTCTTCGCGCTGGGCCAATAGTTCTTGCAAGGTCGCCATAGTTGTTCCTGGTTCAAAGGGACGCATTTTGCATGCGAATTTTGAGTTGTCAATGCATGGCGATAATACGCGTTGGCTTGTTGAATACATTTTGTTTTATACAGACTCGGATTATTCGCGTGATGCGAAAAACCATCAATAGCATTCCGCCACATGGCAGTTCAATGGGAACAGCTCGACTCAAATATAAGCATGCCGACATGCACGCCAAAATTCAAGCCAAAGCCGATCAATACTTTTGATTGATCTCTGAATTTGGCGTAAAGAACTCTTCGTCCGAGAAGATGGCAATCTTCGATTGTAACGATTGAAGTATTTTCATAAAATCACCGCCGATTCCCCTCGAAGTATTCAACCGCCATCCATCAACCACTGCTTGCTTGTTCGCCAGGACAGGGTGATCGCCTTGGCGAACTAATTTACTTTTCCGAAGCGCTCTCCGTAGAATACGGCGCCGACAATTGGAATGCCTGAATTCCTCGGCCAGTTTGGCGTCTGCCTGGCGAACTTCACCGCGCCCACTTCACCGCACCCACTTCCGCACCTCTCCGACTTCTCCGCGCTCACCCCTTGGGTTAAGCCGCCGCGGGCGGCCCATCGCCCGCCCTGCCCCGGCCACCATCACCAGCGGCCACCACCGCGCGCATCAACTGCGCATGCTCGCTGGCCATCGCATCCACCATGCCTTGAAGCCGAGCCGCCTCCTCGCGCGCCTTGCTTGCCGCCCCGCGCTCCAGATCGCGCCCCGCCTCCGCCTCGCCCAAGCGCCCGGCCAAACGTAACGCATCCTCGGCCGCCTGCCGGCGCAACTCCGCGTGCTGCCCCCGCTCAACCTCGACGGACGCCCTCGCCCCCACCAAGTCACCGCGCACCAGGTCCAGATCAGCCCGCACCCGCGCCAACTCGCCAGCCTGGCGCTCGCGCTCGACCAAGCCCTCCGCATGAACCCGGGCCAGCTCCCCCGCCAAATCATTCGCCCGACGCTCGATCTCCGCCGCGCGCACCTCGGCCATGCCCGCCAGCTCATTCACCCGCGCCAACTCAACCCGCAACGCCGCGCCCTCCGCCTCCTGGCGAACCAGCCGCTCCGCCTGCCCCGCGATCAGCGCCCGGGCCCCCTCAAGCTCCCGAAGCTGACCCTCGAACGCCTCCGACAACTCGCCGCGAAGCGTCTCCGCCTCCCCGCGCTCCGCAGCCCAAGCCGCCTGGGCGGACAGCAAACCCTCATTCGCCAGCGCCTGAGCCTCGGACCACAGCGAAGCCAGGGCCGCCAAATTGGCCGCCCTCACCCGATCAGGCACATCAACCACCACGGGCGCCGCCTGAACCGTCTGAGCGCGACGCCACTCCCGCATCACGATGCTCGCCGCGTTCATGTCCGCAGCCGCCCGGGCCCGCACCGCGGCCACCGTCGGAAACACCGCCCGAGCAGCCTCCTCGTAGAGCGAATTGGCCGCCGCGACGATGCGATCCTTGATGTCCTGAGCGATGTCCATGCAAGCCTCCAAGCCGATAAAAGAATAATCATGATAACAATATCATTCTTATGATCTAAGCCGTGTTAGTGCCCACCGCGTCTTTGGGCCGGCTCAGAAAACGGAACACAGAGCACGCCAAGTGCTGGCGTGCGCTTCTCGCAAACTTGCAAAGCGAGGTCGGTGTGGCCGGGGAGTTCTCAAAAACCGATCTCGCTTTGCAAAGCGCAGAACAGCGAGTTTCGAGAAGATCAGGCGGTTCTAACCTCGTTGAGCAGGTCGGGGTGACGATCCAGCAGCTTGAACAGCTTGACCAGGGCCAGTGGCGGTTTGGTTTTGCCGTTCTCGTAGCGCGAGAAGGCATTGACGCCGCCGCCGAAGATTTCGGCGGCCTCGCGCTGGTCGAGGTCGAGCTTCTTGCGCACGGTCGTGATGAAACCAGGATCAACGATGGCCGCATTCACCTGCTTGGAGAAGGCGCGCATCTCGCGCATGACGCGACTCGATTCCGTCGCATCCAAGATGGACTCGGCGCAGGCCGAGCAGAAGTCACCCGACACCGCTGCAATGACGGTGGTCTCACCCTTGTAGGTGTAAGGAAGGTCGCGGGTGTCATGGATCAGTTCCGCCGCGCCGCAAACAGGGCATTTCATCGTCATAGCTCCTTGAAGGACACGATCAGCACGTCATCAATGACCGTCAGCTTCAGGTACACGTCGCCCGCATGCGTGTTGGGGCGGTACACGTCCTGCCATACCGTGTGATCGGCATGGGTGGTCATGCTCTTGTAGAAGTCCGCTGCCGTGAGTGCCATCACCACGCCCAGCATGTCGGAGAACGCAAGTCCCAACTCATTGGCCCCGACTCGCGCCGCGTGCGTGGTGCGCACCTTGCCAGCCGCTACCAAGTTTTTGACCACGGCCAGCTTGCAATGTGGGGTTGGTTTCTCCATGAGCAAATTTTAACCAAGTTGGTTTATTTTGGCAAGTTGGTTATTTTTGAACATTCGCCGGAGCCGGCGAGCGGGCTTTGGGTTCCGTTTTCTACGACGGCCAGCCGGTGGTCAGCTTCAAAAAGAGAGACCGCCCAGAACGGCGCCAGAGCCAAAAAATCGGACTCATGCAGGCGCACCTCAGGGCTAGCTAGGTTTTGAGGCGCCAAGGCCCGTTCCGGCCGCTCTGTGAGCCCATCGATTTCGAGACACCTCCGGCAAGACGCAAAAACCTACCTCCTCAAAAGCTGTATTCGGTTTGGTGGTTGGGTTTTGACGTTGACCGAAGTTGGTCTACCCCTTTGGGGTCACGAATGGAAGAGGGTGAGGCCATAGGCCGAGGGGCGCAGCCCCTGGGGGGATGTCGGGCGGCTTTGTGAAGACGGCACAGCTATCGTGCGTAGGCGAAGCCGCAGCGCGATTTCCATTCATGAGGGCCGCCGTGAGGCGGGTTGATCACTTTCTGGTGTGGTCTGCTGTCAAAGCGCGATGTGTCTCGGATGCCGTGCCGCGCCTTGCCTTTTTCTTCTTTGATTAGAAGAAGATTAAAAGGAAGATTAGTGCTTCCAGGCGGGGTCTTATAAGCCGTTGATTCTCATAGAGGAAAAAGGCTTATCCACAAGGCGAAATGTGTCCCGGATGCCGTGCCTGATGTGTCCCGGATGCCGTGCCATGTGTCCCGGATGCCGTGCCTTTGTGTCTCGGATGCCGTGGGTAGGTGTCTCGGATGCCGTGCCTTTGTGTCTCGGATGCCGTG
>JAYWDK010000308.1:0-11363 GCA_043779845.1 Betaproteobacteria bacterium
GATGGCCGCCATGCTGGAGCAGAAAATCGTCCACCCCAAAGCCGGCGCCAACACCGCCTGGGTGCCCAGCCCCACCGCCGCCACGCTGCACGCGCTGCACTACCACCAGGTCAACGTGGCCGAGGTGCAAAAAGAGATGGAAAAGATCGACGCCGACGCCCAGCGCGACGACATCCTGACCAAGCTGCTGACCATTCCTGTGGTGGCCAAAGCCGAGTGGACCGCCGCCGAGCGCCAGCAAGAGCTGGACAACAACGCCCAGGGCATCCTGGGTTATGTGGTGCGCTGGATCGATCAAGGCGTGGGTTGCAGCAAGGTGCCCGACATCCACAACGTGGGCCTGATGGAAGACCGCGCCACGCTGCGCATCAGCAGCCAGCACCTGGCCAACTGGCTGCACCACGGCGTGGTGACCGACGCCCAAGTGCGCGCCACTTTTGAGCGCATGGCGGCGGTGGTGGACGGCCAGAACATGGGTGACGCGCTGTACAAGCCAATGGCCGGGCACTTTGACACCTCAGCGGCCTACTTGGCGGCGCTGGACCTGGTGTTCAAGGGGATGGCGCAGCCCTCGGGCTACACCGAACCACTGCTGCATGCTTGGCGTTTGAAGGTCAAGGCAGCGGCTTGAGCGGCGCTTGAGTTGGGGTATGAAGCAGCCTATCGTGGCCAGCGCCATACCCGGCCTATCGGCCTATCCCTCAAAGCGGATTGCCGGCTGGGCGGATGTGCCAGATGTCGAGCCGATCAGCCTGCCAGCGTGCGCACTGTTGGCCAAGGCGACCGTCAAGGCTTGCATGGGCAATCGCGATCCGATCGGCAAGTCGGGCCGCTAGCTCGTTGCGATCATCAGCGGCTTGCTCGGTCAGGCGCTGCCTGCTTGCCGAGCAGCTGATGACAGCCATCTTGCCGGCAGCAAGCGCGTCTCGCCACTCTCCGCGCAGCGATGCATTGGCAACCGGCCGGGCCAAAACGACGACGACCGGACTGCTTGCCTCCACAAGGAGCCGCAGTACCGATTGTTCGAGTGGCGAATGAAACCCACCGATCACCGGGCCGCGCACGCGAGCCTGCTGCCGCGCCCATTCGATGGCCGCGAGGATAGCCGTGCCGGGGCATTGTCGAGAGGCAAAAAATGCCGTCAACGGGCCTCGCAACAGGTCAGCTGCGCCAACACCATCAACAACGATACCGTTGCGCTGTGCAAGCCAGAGCGCTGAGCCTGGGAAAGCGCCTCGGATAATGACGATGCTCCCAAGTGACTGATTCAAAAAAGAAATTTGGCTAACTGTTCAGTCATTTTCCAAGGGCACTGGCAAATGGAAGATGACGCAGGGCCGGCCAAGATGGAGCAACCGGCGCGCTCGCTGAGTTGGCACAAAAGCTTGGGGCCGGATAATGAAAGTTCATCTAAGCTGCTGATTTTGTTGGGTTTTCCAGGATTCTGGATTTCATTATCCAAACGGCCTGGATAATGAAATCAAGTTTTCATGCCTGGGTCACGAGGGCTGGGCTCATCGTCGGTGTCGACCAACAAGCTGGCCTGCTCGTCCGTCAAAGTGGGCTTGCGGTACGCGGCTTGGCTACGCGAGCGCCCTGCCAGCGGCTCCAGCAACCCTTGATCCACCCAGGCCCTGAGCATTTTTGATGCCTTGAGCGTGTCCACCGCTGCGATGCGGCAAACCTCAGCGTTGGCAATCGGCCCGTTGCGCTCAATCCAGTCGTTCACCTCCACCCAGGCGGGTGGACGCTCTTCGTTGAGCAGTGTTACGGCAACGCCCTCTACCGCCGTGTCCAGCGTCTGTCGGTATTGCGGCGGGTACAGGTGAGCGGCAGCCATCTCGCCAAACATCATGCGCACGCCTTCGCCGTCGTCAATGTTGGGTGGCAGCGGAAACTCGCGCAGGTTCTGCGCCACCAGCGGGTTGCGCGCCTTGGAGCGCGCCCGCTGGATATTGGCCGGCGTAATCGTGCCCGGGAACGCGCCCGGGCTTTCCACCGTGATGCGGTCATCGAACAGACGGATCACGATGTCGCGGTTGAGCCGGTAGTCACGGTGGATCACCGCATTGACGATGGCCTCCTTCACCACCCGCTCGGGGTATTTGTGCCGGGTCTTGAAGCCGCTGCTGGCCAGCGTGAGCCCTTGCGCCAGTTCGTCCAGCACCGCGCGCACTGCCGTGTCGATCTGTTCGATCAGCGGGCCGCGGATGGTCCTGGGTGGTTTGCGCAGGTTGGGCGTGGCGCCGCTGCCCACCTCCTTGCCGGCATACACCATCAGCCGGATGTCGGCACGCGAGCCAAACGCGGCCAACAGGCTACCCGGCTCATCGGCAAACAGCAGCACCGCCGCACGGCGCGGCGTGATCTCGTCGCCCACCGGCCCCTTTGCCACCTCGGCCAGGCCGATGCGCTGCAACTGCTCGGCCATGCTGCCGGCGCGCAGCCCGCGGTGGCCGACAAAACTGCGCCAGGCGGGCGTGTCCAGCAAGGCCAGCGGCACGGCCACCGGCTCGCTCTCGGCGCTGCGCTCACCGCGCCGGTACGACAAATCGGTGATCTCACCGGCGCCCAGCTGCCGGTTGCTGGCGTCGCCGCGCGTCCAAGTGCCGCCGTCTACCACCGAATGCACATGCTCGCTCTTGCCCACCCGCACCAATGCCACGTGGCCGGCGCGGCCGTCGCGCAGCGTGCAAGGAAGGCGGTAGAAAGTAAGCGTGCCGACCGGCGGGTTGAACTGCGTGCGGCACTTGCGCTGCAGTTCGTCGAAGGCCTCGGGGTTCTCCTGCACCCCCCATAGCCGCTGCTGCGCCGGGCTGCCGACTGGGGCGTCCTTCGGGTCGGCGACCCCCACCACCAGCCAGCCGCCCTCGGTGTTGGCGAAGGCGCAAACCGTTTCCAGCATCTTGGCCACCTTACCGCCGCCCAGGCGCTTGAAGTCCAGCGTCTTCGATTCAGGAGATTGAAGCAGCGCCGCGAGGCGGGTGGCGGCTTGAGGGGCGGGCAGATCAAGCATCGGTGACGTCGCCAACGGCACCGAGCATCATTCGGTACTTTGTGTCGTAGTTCTGGACGTAGTCAGCCTCATGTCCGGTGAGGCTGAATGCCTTCGCCAACGCTGCGTCAGCCTGCGCAATGACTATCGCTGCCTGCCTTCCATTGATTTCGTCATATTCGATGACATGGCCCTGTTTCGTGTTGATCGTCTTTGCTACTGCAGACTGCCTGAGCGCGTCATCAACTGCTGTGGACAATGTCGCCCAATTGGTAGCAGCCCAGTTCACCGGCAGCGGAAATCTTCGCACAAGCCCGTCGTTTATATGCTCGCAGTCCGCCAGGGTTGAGTAATACCAATAGAAAAGGCTGGAGTTGAGCAGGCAATTCACAAAGCCGGCAGCCTGAATGCTGCTGAGAGTTAGTGTGCGACCGTGAGGTTGATCAACCGCTTCACCGTTACGAATGAATCGAGGTGCGAAGCAGCTTGATTTCGCCCAATAGCGGCAAGCCTCCTGATAAAAGACGTGATGATTGCTGCTCCGCGCAATCAGCATCTCAACTGTCGCACCCTCACGTAGCTTTGCCAAAACTGACTCGCCGACGCAGTCGCCAAGCTTAGGAAGCCTAAAGCCAAGTCGTGAATTTACTTGTGGCCAAAGGCGAGTGACATCAATCGCCAAGGGTCTTTCTACCGTATAAAACCGGCGTACAGCGGATGTTGACAAACTGGCTCGGCCGGCTGCACTATCACACGGGAGGCGCAGCCAAATTGCGGTTGGCATTTCAACGCCTTCAAACACCGACTCGGGTCGCCGTGGGAACGGCACAATAAAGGAATTGCTTCCGGAGAGCCAGCTATCTTGCAGCGAGAGCATACGCTCGGAACTCAGCGAAGTGAGTTGGACGATCAATCCCACAATCCCTCTCCGAGACAGCGAGATAGATCTCTCAGCTACAAGTGCATAGAGATTCTTTGTTTCCTGGCATTTGTAGTAGGAATCGGGCCAAACGTAGGGCACGTCTTTGCTTGGAAAAACAACGTATGGAGGATTTCCAATAATGGCGTCGAATCCGCCTTCCACCATCAGCGGATAAAAATCGACATACCAATGGAATGGCTTGTGGCTCGCCTTCCACGAGTCGTACTGTTTGGTCTTCGTTGGGTCCTTTCCATAGGCGCGGCACAAATGGAAATTGAGGATTTCCTCCAACTCGAGAAGCTGCAAGGCAAGCGCACTTTTGTCTTCGATCGTGACATGGCCGCCACGCTGAACCTGTTGAATCTGGAAGTTGTGATAGGCCTCTTCCACCGCAATCAAGCGAATGCGGATGTCTTCCCAGGCGTCGTTGAACAGGTTTCCCTGCGTCGCGCCCTTTACCGCCGCTTCGGTTTCGTCCGCTGTGGCGTAGCCCACCAGCGTATTGCCATGCCGGATATTGAAGTCGATATCAGGCAGCGGCTCGATGGTGTCGCCGGGCTCCAGCAATGACACCAGCTTCAGAAATAGGCGGAGCTTGGCAATTTCGGTGGCCTGCTCCTCGATGTCCACGCCGTACAGGTTGTGCACCACGATGTGCTTGATGACGGCGTAATCGCTCGCCCGGTCGCCGCCCAGGGCGCCGAAGCGTTCGGTCGTTTCTTGTAGGTCTTTCCACTTCTCAGCGCTCTTGTGGTCGCCACTCTGATCAGCATCCAGCAACAAGCCACCCATGGTGCCCAGTGTGGCGTCGTAAAGCGGTTTGAGGATGTTGAGCGCCGCAAACAGAAAGGCGCCAGAGCCGCAGGTCGGGTCCAGCACGCTGAGCGCAGGGCGGAACTTCTCACCCGCCTTGCGCGGCACGCGACCGGCCAGTACCGCCCAGAACTCGCGCAATAGCCCGGCATCGGTGCAACGCTCGATCACGTCTTGCGCAAAACGGCGGATGTCGAGGTTCCAGGTGATCAGGTCGCCGATTTCACCCAACTCACCGGCGGCGAGCTTGGTGCGCAGTTCGCGTGTGCGGTCATGCCGCGCGATCGTTTCGCGCCAGATTTCGGTCGGCAAAGCCCAGGCCTCGGGTGTCTTGCTGTTCCACGCCTTGCGCCGTGCCGGCAGATTGGCCGCCTCGGGGTCGCGCCCGGCTTCGATTTCGGCGGGGTAGGCGGTGTCCACACCCTTGAGCATGGCCGGGTAAATGTAGCGATCAGGTTCACCCTGCAGCAGCGGCCAAGCCAGCGCGTCGAAATCGCTGGGGTACTTGTTACGCACCTTGTACAGCAAGGCCGGGATGATGGTGTTCTTGCCGATGTACTCGGTGATGTCTTCCTTGGTGTAGTAAGCCCCCATCTGCTTCTGGTTGACGAACTTCTCGAAGATATAGCCCAGCACATCAGGGTTGATCTCGCGGTCATTCTTCAGCGGGCGGTCATCAAGGTGCCATTCCCATGCGTCAAAAAAAGCAAACAGCTTTTCCATCGCTGCATCCGCAACATCCAGCGTTTCGCCGTAACGTTCTTCCAGTTCATGCTGCGAGAACAAACCGCCGTTCAGGTAAGGCACCTGGCCAAACTGTGCGGCGATCTGTGCGCGGTTGTCGTCGGTGCGCTCTTCGGCGAAGCCGCGAAAGAACAGCGGACACAAGAACGCCTTGTAGAAACTGCGCGGCGGCGTGCCGGCTCGGTGCGCAGCCAGGCGGTCTTGTAAGTAGCGCTTTTGACCGTCGAGAAACTGCTTCTCCTGCAAAAACCAGATGAACATCAGCCGGTCGATCAATACAGCGGCATACCAGTGCAAGTCGTCGCTGAGTTTGGGAATGCCGTCGAGAAACTGCTCGAAAGCATCACGCTGCTTCTTGAACTCGGCGTAGAACTTCTTGGTGACCTTGTCGCGTGGGATGGCGTCTTCCAGCCGTTCGGTCACGCCCAGGACGGTCAACAACTCTTCTTCATCCAGCGTGAAGCGCAGCCGGCTCAGCTTCTGCTTGAGCAGTTCGGCCGTGTCACCCTGGCGGAAAAACACCTCGCGGTACTGCACCGGCTTGCCCGGCAGGCGCGATACCCATTGCCATACCTGGATTGTTTTGGCCGCGTCGGTGAACACGATCAGGTGTTCACGCGCATCGGCGGTGACCTTGCGCTCGATCTTCTGGCGTGTGGCGTAGGTTGGCACTTGGCCCTGGGCATCGGGCCGGCAGTGCAGCATTTGCACGCCCCGCTTGTGCGCCACTACATCCAGCACAAATGCTTCCTCACCGATGGCCAGGCTGTAGGGTTGTTGCTGCGCGGGCCGGTCCCAGCCCAGGTCGTCGACAAAAAGTTGGGTGAAACGAAACTGTCTGACGTGCTCTAGGTTGAAGTCGGTCATTTTTTCAGGTTGTTCGTTCTGGCGGGATCAATCCCATCGAGCACACCACACGCGGCTCGCGCAGCAGGGCGTCGTCTTCGGCAAAGGTCAGCCGGCCTTCTTCGCGCAGCGACTTCACGGCCTGCCCAAGTTCTTCATCATTCACGCCGCCGCGCATCAAGCGGTTCAGCAGGTCGGCGGCTGTTTCAAGCAAAGGGCGCAGGTAGATATCGTCCAGCGCACGCTCCAGTTCTTCATCGCGGAACAGGGTGTTTTGTTGCGCCATCGAGTAGCGCTTCAGCCGCTCGTAGGCCCGCCGTCTGGGGCTGGACGGGCGGCCCAGGCCACCGCCAACTGACTTGTCCTGAACCACCGCCAATTGCAGCCCAAGCGCTACCAGTTCGTGATGGTTTTCGGTGCGTGGCAAGGCGGGCGTGTCGGGGGCGCATTCGGCGGCACGCAAGATCGTGAACTGCGATTCGGTCACGGTTTGGCCCTGGGGGTCGACCCAGGCCAAGTGGTCATTGCCTTCGGGCGACTTGACGTACACCAGTGCGCCGCCCTGGGCCGCGCCCTTGCCCAGCAGCGGGAAGCGCCTGTCGTCTTGCTTGAAGGCCTTGGCTGAATACACCACTGGCGGCAAGGACTCAACCGCGTGCGCCAACTCGGGTTTGCCTTCGGTCGCCTGCTTCCATACCTGCCAGGCGTAGGAGGCGAGATCCACTTCGTCGTCGCTGTCGTCGAGCACGCCCGAGCGGCCGGTGTACAGGTCGCGGATGGCGGCAGTCTCTTCGTCTTCAAAGAAGGACTCGTCGGTGCCCACCACTTCGGCGTTTTCATGCAAGCGCTGCTGAATGCGGGAGCGCAGTTGGATCAGGCGTTCCACACCATCGGCCGGCAGGAAGGAATAACAGCGGATTTCTTCGGCCTGTTGGCCGATGCGGTCGACCCGGCCCGCGCGTTGGATCAGGCGGATGATGGCCCAGGGCAAATCGAAGTTGACGACCACGCTGCAGTCCTGCAGGTTCTGGCCTTCAGACAGCACGTCGGTTGCGATCAGCACCCGCAGCTCATCGGCTTTGGCGACGCTCTTGTTGTTGGACTGCGGCGAGAACTGGCAGGCCAGCGCGTACGGGTCAGCGGTGGCGCCGGTGGCCACTGCGAGTTGGGTGACGCCGCAGTTGCGCAGCTCGCGACCCAGATAACGTGCGGTGTCAGCGAACTGGGTGAATACCAGCACCTTGTCCTTGGCATGGGTCTTGGCCACCAGTTGGCGCAGCTCGGTCAGTTTGCGGTCACGCGCCCCATCCCAGGCGCCATGGGCGGCCATCAGCTCGCTCAAGGCTTGGGTGTCGGCTGCCAGGTGTTCGGCCAGCAATGGTTTGAACAGGCGCGGGCTGATCCACTTGAAGCGTCTTTTGTAGTCGGTGGCGTATTGTTGATACACCGACTTGGCGCGGGCAAAAGAGTCAAGGGCTGAGTCAAGTTGCGGGCCGGCCGCTGTATCGGCACCTACGGCGTCCACCAAAGCGTCCACCAAGCCATCGAGCAAGTCTTCCTGATCGCCTTCCACGCCCTCGGCGTCTTCGTCGATACGGTCGCCATCTAGTAGGCCCGCATCCAGCACGCCAATAGGCAAAGCCAGCCCGTTCTCAATGGCGTGGAGGTAGATGCGGTTGCGCAGGATGTGGCGGTCGATTGACTGCACAAACGAGAAGCCCGATGACTCCAACCGCTTGAACAAGTTGGTGCGGCAAAACCCCATCAGCCGCTTGCCGGCGCGACCCAGGTTTTCAATGATTTTTCGCTCGGCGGCGGTGGCGTTTCTTTCGGCCACTGGCTCCACATAAAGGCCTAGCCCGTAGCGTGGCACGTGCAACGAATTGATCTGATCTACGACAGCGCTGGAATACAGGCGCGCATAGCGATCCTGTGAGTCGGTGTCGTCCACCGCAAACTTTAGCGAGAGTGGCTTGCGCACCGGAAAGTAACTTCGGCTGCCGTCCTTGCCGGGCAGGTAGCGCCGGCCCTTTTCGTCTGGCTGGGTGTAGTGCTCGATGATGAAGCTGCGGGTTCGGCGCACCATGTACAGACGGATCAACTCGCGCCAGTCATCAAACTCATCGCTCTTCTCGATGGCCAAAATCGAGTTGGCCTTGCACTGATATTTGCGTTCGAACTCGGCTTCGCCAATGCCATGCTTGCGCATGAAGTGCTCGGGCCGCAGGCCGATATTGGCGCGCTCGTCAATGAACAGCCGCAGTTGGCTAGACAAGTCAGTTTTGGTCTTGTTGTATGGCGTGGCCGTCAGCAAGATCACCCTGGCGTCACAGCTGCGGATGTAGTCGGCGATGGCCTTGTAACGCCGGCCCTCGCGGTTGCGCAAGTTGTGGCTTTCGTCGATCAGCACCAAGCGGTATCGCTTGAGGTCGGGCAGCTTCTTCGTCACCTGGCTGATGGGCAACACCATGCCGCGCAAACCGTACTCGGTGCGGTAGCGTTCCCACATCGTCTCCAGGTTCTTGGGGCAGATGATCAGCGTCTCAAACCCCATGTCGTCTTCGAACATGCGGGCCAGCGCCGTGGCCATCATCGTCTTGCCCAGGCCCACCACGTCGCCGATCATCACGCCGCCGCGGCGGTGCAAATGCCGGGCGGCGATCTTGACGGCGCTTTTCTGGAACTCGAACAGATCTTGATCGAAGCGCGCGGGCAGCCGAAATTGACTCAGACCGGCACGCGCCTCGGTGCTCAGGTGGTATGCGATGTTGAGGTAGATGTGGTACGGCGGGACAACGGCTTCGCGCGCCCAGCTCGCTTCAATGATGCTGGCCAGTTCTGCTGAAACGTCGAGTGCCCAGCGGTCGCCCCATCGCGCGTCAAACCAAGACGACAGCCGGGCCGTGGCGTGGTGATCCAGCACATCAACGTTCAACTCGCCCTGTCTGGCAAGGCCTTGCATCGTCAGGTTGCTGCTACCGACGAAGCCGGTGACGGGGTTGTTCACATCGTCGCGAAACAGCAGATACAACTTGGCGTGCAGCGGGTAGGGCAAGAAGAGCTTGATGCAAACCTGCCCAGCGCGAAGTTGACGGGCCAACGTGCGCAGCGCCGCCTCGTCTCGGCCAGTGGGGATGCCCAGGGTGATCTGCTCGCGCAGGTGCGACGCAAACTGTGTTTTCAACCTAAGGGCCGTGGCGTTGTCCATGCCTTCAGGGCCAGACCCAGCACGGTACAGATCCCGAATCTCATCGTATGGTGGCCGCTGCATGCCGACCAGCACGCGGCAGACCTGGCCGGCCTCGGCCGACCACGGTTGAACCAGGTCGTCAACGGCCTGCCAGCCACGCAGGTTCAGGTAACCGACGCAGAAATCAGCGCGTGTCGAGACGGCCAATGTCGCCCGCAGTGCGCCCAACAATTCCTGTTCGATGTTGTCAAATATTCTGGCCATCCACCCCCCTTGCGACCGCCATTGTGCATGGGGGGTTTGGGTCGCCAAGGGCTTGGCGGAACGATAGGCCGATGCCCTAGAAAGTCACTGCGCCGATGCCTGAATGAGCGTCTGCCGAGGCCCATTTCTGAGGCTGCATTTGATGCCGGCAATGACATCGGCTTGAGCCGCCAGGGAAAACCCCCCGGGCCAACCGTGCTCAAAGTCGTTAGCCCGATGCGCGCCTCTCGCCCGACGATGGCGGCATGACACAAGACCAGATCGACGCCCTGCGCCACCGGCCCATCGCGCCCCAGCAGTTGTTCATCAATGGTGGCTGGCAGGCGGCGGCCGATGGCGCCACGCTGGACGTGATCTCGCCCATTGACGGCCAGCCACTCACCACCCTGGCGGCGGCGGGCGTGCACGATGTGGACCGCGCCGTGGCGGCCGCCAGCGCGGTGTTTGAACGCGGCACCTGGTCACGTCTGGCGCCGGCCGAGCGCAAGAAGGTGATGCACCGCATCGCCGACCGCATCGAGGCCCAGCAGGCCGAGTTGGCCGTGCTGGGCGTGCGCGACAACGGCACCGAGATCAGCATGGCCTGGAAGGCCGAGCCCGGCAGCGCGGCGGCCACCTTCCGCTTTTATGCCGAGTGCGTGGACAAGATCAACGGCGAGATCGCGCCCGCACCCGACGGCACCTTGGGCCTGGTGCACAAAGCGCCGGTGGGGGTGGTGGCGGCCGTTGTGCCCTGGAACTTTCCGCTGATGATCGGCGCCTGGAAGATTGCACCCGCGCTGGCCGCCGGCAATTCGGTGGTGCTCAAACCGTCCGAGGACGCGTCGCTGTCGCTGCTGCGGCTGGCGCAGCTGTGCGCGCAGGCGGGCTTGCCCGAGGGTGTGCTCAACGTGGTCACGGGCACCGGGGCCCTGGCGGGCGACGCGCTGGCGCGGCACATGGACGTTGATCTGATCACCTTCACCGGCTCGGGCCCGGCGGGCCGGCGCTTGATGCTGGCCTCGGCCGAGTCCAACCTCAAACGCGTGTACCTGGAGCTGGGCGGCAAATCACCCAATATCGTGTTTGCCGACGCGCCCGACCTGGCCCAGGCGGCCAGGGTGTCAGCGATGGGCATTTTTCGCAACAGCGGGCAGGTTTGCGTGGCGGGCTCGCGCCTGCTGGTGCAGCGCAGCGTGCACGACGAGTTTTTGGACGCGGTGCTCAAGGTGGCGTTGTCATTGCGCGTGGGTGATCCGCTGGATCTGAGCACCGACATCGGCGCCGTCAGCAGCGCCCACCAGTTGGCCAAGAACCTGCAAGCCGTGACGGCCGCGCAACAAGAGGGCGCTCGCTTGCGCGCGGGCGGCCTGGCCTTGACGCCGGCCGCTGCGGGCTGCAAAAGCGGTTTTTACATGGCGCCCACGGTGTTTGACCAGGTCAGCCCCGCCATGCACCTAGGAGCCTGTCGAGCTTGGGATCGGGCCCGCGTTGACCCTGTAAATGGGCTCAGCCTAGGAGCCTGTCGGGCTTGGGGTCGGGCCCGCGTTGACCCCGAAAATGGGCTCAGCCTAGGCGCAAAGCGCAGTCATACCGTTGGGTATGGCGAG
>JAYWDK010000309.1:0-11282 GCA_043779845.1 Betaproteobacteria bacterium
GAATTCCCCGACGGCACCAAGCTCACCGGCATCAACACCGACGACGACCTACGCCGGGCCAAGGAGCTCATGCTCGCCCGAATCGAGGCCATCGGCCCGCTTGAGGCGCACTTGGCGCCGCTGCGGCCCGAATTCCGGCCACCGGCAGGCCCCAAACGCGCCAGAAACGCGTTTTCGAAGGCCACCAAGGCCTACCTGGCCGAAAAGGTCCACGACAACGCCACGAAGACCCGGGCGGACAAGGCGGCGACCTACGCGGCCTTCGCCGAGCAGTTCGCCGACCCGGACATGGCCGCCATCGACAAGCCGATGGCGGTGGCGTTCAAGCAGGCCCAGCTCGCCAGCGGCGCCGGTGCGGGACGGGTGAACACCAAGATCGGGCAGCTCGGCGACTTCTTCGCTTGGGCCATCGGCAACGGGCTGGCCGACGCCAACCCGTTCGACGGCACCCGCATCAGCAAGAAGTCCAAGCTCATGCAGGCCGTGGAGTCCTACGAGCCCTTCACCGCCGACGAGCTCGCCGCCATCTTCAACCCGGAGAACTGGGCCCGCTACGCCATGAAGGGCCGCCCGCACTTCCATTGGCTGCCGTTCCTGCTGGCCTACACCGGCGCCCGCCCCGACGAGCTCGCCGGCATCCGCCTGGCCAACATCCGGCAGGAGCAGGGCATCGACTATTTCGCCCTCCGCAAGGCCAAGAACTCCAACAGCATCCGCAAGGTGCCGCTGCACAAAGCCGTCCGCGAATCCGGCTTCATGGCCTACCTCGAGCAGCGGAAGAAGGACGATCCCGACGGCCAACTGTTCCCGATGTTGAAGCCGTCGAAGAACGGCTACGCCAAGAACGTGTCGAGAAGATTCAACGAGTCGTATCTGCCCAGCCTGCGGATCGACGACCCGACGCACCGGCTCTACAGCTTCCGGTCGAACTTCATCACGCGCATGAGTGAGCTCAATGTCAACGCCGCGATGGTCATGGCCTTGGTCGGGCACTTCGAGCAAACGGCGGTCGATCTGTCCTCCCCGCACTTCAAGAACTATCAAGGGGCCAAGCTGATCGCCGCCCTTCAAGGCGCCATCGACATGCTCGACTTGAAGCTGCTGATGTCGTTTTGAGCCTGCGAGTCAATAGCAAGCGAAAGCCTGAAAACAGCCTTTAGCGCGCGCAAAAACGGCCCGCCGAAGGCCGCAGCCGACGACATCGGCCGCAGCCCATCGAGCGGGCACAACTGGCCGTTGCGCGCGCTCGATCCCCTCTTTGGCCCCCTGCGTCAAAAACGTCGTTTTTGACGCCTCAGCCCCTACCCGTGTGGGGTAGGGGCTGAGCATCAGCCAAACAGCCAAAAAACGCCCTTTCCTGCGCTCTCGCTTTGGACCCGGGCGGGATGCTCATGCACGGCATGAGCATCCGCAAAAAACGGTCGCCGACGGCGACCCAAGACCGCCGATTGGCGGCCTTGTCAAAACCAGCCTCGCGCGAGAGGCTGCAGTAGCTCATCCATTGGGACTCACTCCGACCTTTGCTGCGCAAAGGTCAGGTTCGCCCAGGGGCTGCGCCCCCGGGACCCCCATCCCCCCTTCCGATCGCGCCCCCTCCGGGGCTATCGGTAGCGGGCCAAGGCCCGCCATCCACAAAAACAAGAGGCCGCCCGATGCCCACCTTCGCCATCTGCCGCACCGAGAAAATAAAGAACTGGGCCACGCTCGCCAAGAGCGTCGGCCACAACCTGCGCACCAGCGCCGACGACCGCCAGCATCTGGACGCCACGGCCCCCGAACCCATGCGCATCGTCGCTGGATCAGCCGACTGGCTCGACGACTGGAAGTCGCAAGTCAACGGTATGCATTTGCCAAAACTCAGGCAAGGAACGATGCACACGCTGGCCCGGGAATTCTTCCTCGGGATGTCGCCGGAGTGGGCCGAGGGCAAGAGCAAAGCCGAGATCGACGCGTGGGCCGAGGCCAACATCGCATGGCTCAACGAGCGATTTGGCAAGGACCGGTTGAAGCTCGCCGTGCTCCACCTGGACGAGCAGACCCCGCACATCGCGGCCTACGTGGTGCCGCTCAAAGCGGACGCCAACCGCGCCGGCGAGGTCCACACCGACCGGGGCAACGGCTGGACGCTGTCGGATTCGTCGCTGGGCCTCGGCGGCAACAAGGACGCGTTGGTAAAGCTTCAGGACCAATACGGCGCCGCGATGCAACGCTTCGCCCTGACCCGGGGACGCCGGCACAGCAAGGCCAAGCACGAGACGACGGCGGCGTGGCGGCATCGGATGAGCGAGCCGCTGCCGCCGGTCAAGCTGCCCAAGCTGCCGGAGGCGACGCTGGCCGACCGCATCGACATCGAGGCCTACGGCCGCAAAGTCGCCAAGGCCGCAGCCCAAGAGGTCTTCCGCCAGTTCAAGCCATTGCAGCAGCAGGCCCGAGAGGTGCCCAAGCTGCGGAAGCAGATCGCCGACCTGCTGGCCGAGGTGACGCAGCTTCGGCCCATCATCGAAGCCTACAAGCGGCGCGAGGACTTCTTCGCCAAGGCGCTGGCCATGCTGATCGGCTTCGAGCCCGACCTGAACACCCAGCACGGCATGGAAAAGACGGTCAAGGCGGTGAAGGAGGCCCGCCGGCAACTGCGGGGCGAGGACCCCGCCCCGCCACCAGCGGCCCCCATGCCCGAGGCCCCGAAGATCGACGCCGAGAAGCAAGCCAGCGCGAAGGCGGCCAGAAAGCCCAGGGCACCACGCCCGCCAAGGCCCGGCCGAGCCCACCACTGAGCTTGCCCACCGCTGGACAACCCTGCGGGTTGCCCACAGGCGGGCGCCCGCTTCCATGGCCTTCGAGGGGCCGAAGCGGGCGCCCGCCTGCTTCGGCCGTGGACAAGGACCGCCGCGCCGCCCATTTTTTTGCAATGCAAATAAAACCCGCTCTCTCCTATGGAGAGTTTCGTATTCTGTGGTGTGCACAACTTATTACGCCACCAGCCCGACCTTTCCTCTTTCCATCTCCTTCTTTCTTTTTTTTCTTATTTTTTCTCTAACTCAACCCTCTTTCTCTAGTCTTGAGGAGAGCTTTCTTGTTTGGTTCTAAAGGAAGGAGGGGAGGAGACCGAGTCAAAGCGATGCCCTACCCGCTGAGGCAGCGGGCTGGGCTTTGACTCGAACAGACCTTGAGGGTCGTCGTCCTTCGGCGGTCCCCTCGTGGAAAGGGTCGCTCTGACATCGTAGGAATTCCACATTCCCCCATGGGCGGCGTGTCATTAGCACCGCGCGGCTTTCCATGGTCCCAGCTAGCCGCTTCTTACTGTGTTGCCTGTGGGATTTCTCCCGCGTCGCTTATTCTGTTTTATTCGCCCGTCTAGCCTGAGATTCAGGCCTTACCGAAAATATATTGAATTCGACATGGCGAACAATATCTTGGCGAGAAGAAAAATCAAGCCCGCAAAGGCGAAGGCCCGAAATTTCTTTCGGGCCTTCTGGAACCGCGAGTTCCAAGTGTCGAATTCGGTTTTCGGCGGCAGACTGAAATTAACACCAAAGAACTTAGCGGTCAAGTAGATTTGACCATGAGATAAATAGAATATATAAAGCCGAGCACAGTTGAAGAGACGAGCGCGATATCCACCGCGTCCGGCTTATACTGGAAAACATGGGCGGAATAAAACATGAACAACCAAGCAAATGGCGCCAGAATAAAGAGAATGGCAACGAGTATTTCACCGGCAAGATTGTTATTAATAATAGCCGGAATCCATGCTTTGCTCTTTTGGATGATCGAAATGGATATAGTCAGTATGAAAATAAACGTATGCAGCCATTCAGCACTCTTCCAGATCATTTCCAGTTTTTCTTGGATCACTTCGGCACTCTATTTTTTAGAAATTGAGAACAAGAATCGAGCTAATAAAATATCGGCTCAACAAATTAAACCTTCGGATCAGGTGGATGAACATTAAGACGAGCGCGTTGCAGCACGGTTACCGTCGCCTGTTCACTAACGAACAGTGGTCGTTGCGCTCCAAGTGCTCGAAGTGCGCCGGACTATCGCCGCCGGAGCGGTGAACCCTAGCGGCACCGCCGCACTCCATGCACCGAAAGTCCGGCTTGCCGCCCTGACTCTCCTTGATGTCCACGCCCTGTGCGGCGTCGATCACCTTGCCCTCAAATTTGGCAGTCTTCATGGCACCCTCCTTGTGGCGCAAATTCTGTCATCATCCGTGTCCCAACCACCCAGTGTCACAAGCGTGCGCCAAGTTCCGGGCTAAGCCGTTGATCTTGAAGGCGTTCTACAATGGGGACTTACGCTCCCTGAAGCGCCACCAGATCAAAACGGCCCGAGCAAACTGCCTCGGGCCGTTTTCATTGTCGGCCGGTTTGTCGATGGCTTTGTTGGTTCGGTTTTTCAGCCTCGCTGATGAGCCGCTTGATGTTTCACAGCCCCTGGATCCACACCATGCTCCGCTGTGCTTTGACCGCCCTCTTGAGCCTAACGCTGGCCTTGCCCGCGCTGGCGCAAACCTCGCGCCCCTTCCCGGCCACGGCCTTGCGCGGCACGCTGGTGGTCACGCAGCCGCCCGAGGCCGTGCTCAACGAGCAGTCGGCGCGCTTGTCGCCGGGGTCGCGCATCCGGGGGCCCAACAACATGGTGCTGATGTCGGGCGCGCTGGTGGGCCAGGCGCTGCTGGTGCACTACACGCTGGACCCCACCGGCTTGGTGCATGACGTCTGGATTCTCACGCCCGATGAAATCGCCAAAAAGCCCTGGCCCAGCACCGCCGAACAAGCCCGCGCGTGGGTCTTCAGCCCCATGACCCAGACCTGGGCCAAGCCATGACCGTCCAAGTCCACGCCCAAGCCCGCACCCACGCCAAATTGCCGAGACCCCGACCATGACGAAAAAAGTCTATATCCGCAGCTTTGGCTGCCAGATGAACGCCTACGACGCCGACAAGATGGCCGACGTGATGCGCGCCGCCGAGGGCTACGAGCCCACCAACGACCCCGAACAAGCCGACCTGATCTTGTTCAACACCTGCTCGGTGCGTGAAAAAGCGCAAGAGAAAGTGTTCTCCGATTTGGGCCGCGTGCGCCACCTCAAGAGCCGTGGCGTGTTGATTGGCGTGGGCGGCTGCGTGGCCAGCCAGGAGGGCGCCGCCATCCTTGACCGCGCGCCCTATGTTGACGTGGTGTTTGGCCCGCAAACCCTGCACCGCCTGCCGCAATTGCTGGCCAATCGCCAGTCGCTGGGCCGGCCCCAGGTCGACATCAGTTTTCCTGAAATTGAAAAGTTCGACCACCTGCCACCCGCCAAGGTGGACGGCGCCTCGGCGTTCGTGTCCATCATGGAGGGCTGCTCAAAGTACTGCTCGTACTGCGTGGTGCCCTACACCCGCGGCGAAGAGGTGAGCCGGCCGTTCGACGACGTGCTGTTCGAGGTGGCGGGCCTGGCCGAGCAAGGCGTCAAGGAGATCACGCTGCTGGGCCAGAACGTGAACGCCTATCGCGGCAAGATGGGTGACACGGCCGAGATCGCCGACTTTGCCTTGCTGCTGGAATACGTGCACGACATCCCCGGCATAGCGCGCATTCGCTACACCACCAGCCACCCGAATGAATTTACCCAACGCCTGATCGACGCGTACGGTTTGTTGCCCAAACTAGTGAACCACCTGCACCTGCCCGTGCAGCACGGCGCTGACCGCATCCTGATGGCCATGAAGCGCGGTTACACGGCACTGGAGTACAAATCCACCATCCGCAAACTGCGCGCCGTGCGCCCCGGCTTGAGGCTGTCGTCGGACTTCATCGTCGGCTTCCCAGGCGAGACCGAAGCCGACCATCAAAAGTCACTTCAACTGATCGAAGACGTGGGCTTCGACGCCAGCTTCAGCTTCATCTTCAGCCCGCGTCCGGGCACGCCTGCCGCAGCCTTGCACGATGACACGCCGGCCGACCTGAAGCTCAAGCGCTTGCAGCAATTGCAGGCCCTGATCGAGCAAAACGTGCAGCGCATCAGCGCGGGCCTGGTGGACACCGTGCAGCGCATCCTGGTTGAAGGGCCCAGCCGCAAGAGCGCTGTTGAACTGATGGGCCGCACCGAGTGCAACCGCATCGTCAACTTTGACGGCGGCCCGGCCCGTGATCGGCTGATCGGCCAGATGCTCGACGTGACCATCAGCCAGGCGCTGCCGCACTCCATGCGCGGCGAGGTGCTGACCCAGGAGCAGGCCCTGCTCGCCTGACGCCCGCCCCGGACCGGGGAGACACCTGGCGCGGCACGCCACTGCGCACCGGGCGATGCCCCCTGCAGCACGGGGGGCATCGCAATAACACGTAGTCGCGAGCGCTTTACACGTCTTTGCAGTCATGACTCTCTGGGGAACCCTATGCCACAGCTGTTGAAATCATCGCCCCGGCGCATGGACTTCCTGCCCGCCGACGCGCTCAGCGCCGCGCCCAGGCCGTGCTCAACACCTGTCTGGCCCGGCGTTGCCGAGGTCATGGCCGCCAGGGGCAGCACCGGCGTTGCCGCCTGGTGCAAAACCTGGTACCGACACCTACTGAGCCAGCCGCATCAAACGCCATTGCTGAACGCCTTGGCAGCCCAACCCGCCTGGGCCCAGCGCTTCGAACAAGATGCCAGCTACTTTCACTGCGTGAGCAGCCACTTTGTTGATCGACGATTGGGCATGGCGCAGCGCATCCGGGCCTTGTCGTCAGATCTTGACGCCGCCCATGCAGCCTTTTCACCCCAGCTCGCGGCCCGCATCGCCCAGGGTGAATGCGTGCGCCTTTGGTCGCTCAACAATGATGCGCACTTGTGTCTTGGCCTGAACGACGTCAGCTACCACGAGGGCTTGTGGGCCTTGTCCCTGCGTGACAGCGCGGGCGGCCGGCTGTACTACCTGAGCCTGTGCTTCGGCCCGGACGGCAGCTTGCTGGTGCCTACCTTGCAAGGCCCGGCGGGCACGGACCAAGCCCCACGCGACGTGATCCGGCAGCTCACCAAAAAGGCCGAAGGACTTAGACCTCAGGCCTTGCTGATGGCGGGATTGCGCGCCGCGTGTGCGGCTTGGCAGATCAGCCACCTGGCCGGCGTCGCGCCTGAAAACCACATCAAAGGCCGCTGGAACCACCGAGGCAAGCGCCTGCGCTTTGACTACGCCGCCTTATGGCATGAGCAGGGCGGCGAGCTGGCGGCCCATGGCCATTGGGCCTTGCCTTTGGTGTTGCCGCAACGCCCCCCTCAAGACGTGCCGGCTCAAAAGCGGGCCATGTACCGCCGCCGCCAGGTTTTGCTCGACACCATGGCCAGTAGCGTGGCCGAGGCGCTGGGCCGGCCGCTGTCGCCAGCCTGGGCGCTGGCCGCCTGAGCCTCGGCAGCCGAGCCCACTTGCAAGTTGGGCCAATGGCGGGTCAGTGACTGGCCGTTCGGCCACGACCCCGCCACCAAAGCACGGCGGCGGTGGCCAACACCATGGCGCCGTAAGTGGCCATCCTGCCATCACGGCCTAGCAGCATCAGCCCTGCCAGCGTGATCAGCGCATCCGCGCCCAGCACCCACAGTGCCAAACTGAGCCAAGCCACCGCGCGCAACTCCCGCCGCCACAGCAGCTTGGCCAGCGCGGGTGTTATCAGGCCCAGCCCGACGGCAGGCCCAAACAAATTACTCAGGTGCCAAAGCCCGTCAAGTGGGCCCATGATGGATGCGACGGTGCATGACCTTGTTCGGTGGTTGATGTGAGTCAGGCGCGGCGCGGCGCAATGCACGCCCGGCACGCCCGATCAAGCAAAGCAAAATTCTATAATTGATCCATGAGCGTTTTTGCACTGGGCTTGAACCATATGACCGCGCCGGTTGACCTGCGCGGTCGTTTTGCGTTTGCGCCCGAGCAACTCTCGCCCGCGCTGCGTGGCTTTCGTGAGCGATTGAAACGCGACCTGCCCGAGGCCGCGCTGCTGTCCACCTGCAACCGCACCGAGTTGTATGTGGCCGCCAACCCGGCGGAGGTTGGCGCTTTGGTCGGCCCAGCCATTGACTGGCTGGCCACGCAGGGCAAGGTCAGCCCCGACCAGCTGCGCCAACACACTTACGTGCTGGAGCACCGGGACGCCGCTCGCCATGCGTTCCGCGTGGCTTCCGGCCTTGATTCGATGGTGCTGGGCGAGCCGCAGATCCTGGGTCAGATGAAGCAAGCCGTGCGTGAGGCCGACGCCGCTGGCACGCTGGGCACCACGCTGCACCAACTGTTTCAGCGTTCGTTTTCAGTCGCCAAAGATGTGCGCACCTCCACCGAAATCGGCGCCCACTCCATCAGCATGGCCGCCGCCTCGGTGCGCTTGGCGGCACAACTGTTTGAAGACCTGCGCGACATCCAGGTGCTGTTTGTAGGCGCCGGCGAAATGATCGAACTGGTGGCCACGCACTTTGCGGCGCGGTCGCCCAAGGCCATGGTGATTGCCAACCGCACGCTGGAGCGCGGTGAAAAACTGGCCAATCGTTTTGGCGGCCAGGCGCTGCGTCTGGCAGACCTGCCCCAGCGCCTGCATGAGTTTGACGCCATCGTGTCGTGCACCGCCAGCACGCTGCCCATCATCGGCTTGGGCGCCGTCAAAAGTGCGCTCAAGGCGCGCCGCCACCGGCCCATGTTCATGGTGGATCTGGCCGTGCCGCGAGATATTGAGCCTGAGGTGGGCGCGTTGTCCGACGTTTACCTGTACACCGTCGACGATCTGTCGGTGGTGGTGCAGTCGGCCGGTGAAAAACGGCAAGCGGCGGTGGCTCAGGCCGAGGCCATCATCGACGCCGGGGTGCAGAGTTTCAGCCATTGGTTGGATCAGCGCGCCACCGTGCCGCTGATCCAGGCGCTGCACGCCCAGGCCGACGATTGGCGGGCCGCCGAGATCGCCCGCGCCCGCAAGCAGTTGGCCAAAGGCGCTGACATCGACAGTGTGCTGGAGGCGCTGTCGCGGGGCCTGACGCAAAAAATGCTGCACGGCACCTTGGCCGAGCTGCACGCCAGTGATGGCGAAGCGCGCCAGCAGATCGCGCAAACTGTTTCGCGCCTGTTCTTGCGCCAGACCGCCCGCAACCCTGCTGCGGACAACAACCGCTAGCTGACTTTGTACCGGCTGGCGTGCTGGCGGCCCATGGCCGGGCAGGCTGGCACCGCCTGAGCGCCCATGAAAGACTCCTTCCGCCTGCAATTGCAACGCCTCGCCATGCGGCTGGCCGAGCTCGACGCACACCTGGCCGACCCCAAGCTCAGCCAGGACATCAACCGCTACCGTGCGGTGGCGCGCGAGCAAGCCGAGGCGGCTGCCCTGGTGCAGCGCTTTGCCGCCTACGAGCTGCGCGAAACCGATTTGGCCGCAGCGCGGCAAATGCTGTCGGACGCCACCCATCCCGCAGGCAACGACGCCCAGAATGACCCCGAGATCGCCGAGATGGCCCGCGAAGAGATCGACGCCGCCCAGGCCGACCTGGCCACCGGCCTGGCCGATTTGCAGGCTGCCCTGTTGCCGCGGGACCCCGACGACGAACGCAACGCGTTTGTTGAAATACGCGCCGGGGCGGGCGGCGACGAATCAGCGCTGTTTGCGGGCGACCTGGTGCGCATGTACCTGCGGTTTTTTGAGCGCCAAGGCTGGCGCACCGAGATCATGAGTGAATCCACCAGCGACCTCGGCGGCTACAAAGAAGTGGTGCTGCGCGTCGAAGGGGCCAAGGTTTATGGCCAGCTCAAATTTGAATCAGGCGGGCACCGCGTGCAGCGCGTGCCGGCCACTGAATCGCAGGGCCGCATCCACACCCGCGCGGCCACCGTGGTGGTGATGCCCGAGCCCGACGAAGCCACCGAGATCACGCTGAACCCGGCCGATCTGCGCATCGACACCTTTCGCGCCAGCGGCGCGGGTGGCCAGCACGTCAACAAAACCGACTCGGCGATCCGCATCACCCACCTGCCCACCGGCCTGGTGGCCGAGTGCCAGGATGATCGCTCGCAACACCGCAACAAAGCCCGTGCGATGGCCGTGCTGCAAGCCCGGTTGCGCGACAAAGAACGCGCCCAGCGTGATGCCACCGAAGCCGCCACGCGCAAGAGCCTGGTTGGCACGGGCGATCGCTCGGACCGCATCCGCACCTACAACTTCCCGCAGGGTCGCCTGACCGACCACCGCATCAACCTCACGCTGTACAAGCTGGGCGCCATCATGGAGGGCGACCTGGGCGACGTGGTGGCCGCCTTGCAAGCCGCGCAAGCACAAGACCAACTGGCGACGCTGGAAGGCGCGGTGTGACGGGCTCGGCGGGGCACGAATCGCCACCGCCATCGGTGGCTCAGGCTTTGAGCCAGGCTCGGACGCTGGGCGTTGAGCGCATCGACGCCATGCTGCTGTTGAGCCATTGCCTGCAACGGCCGCGCACCTGGCTGATCAGTCATGACGACTCGGCCTTGCCCGCCGCCACGGCTGCAGCCTTCGCCGCCGGTTGCCAAAAGCTGGCCGATGGCCAACCGCTGGCCTATCTGTTGGGCGAACAAGAATTCCACGGCCTCACGCTGCATGTCACGCCGGACGTGCTGGTGCCGCGCCCCGACACCGAAACCCTGGTCGACTGGGCACTGGCGCTGTTGCCCGGCCTGGCGCCACCCGGCGAGCCCGCACCACCGGGCCCGCGCGTCATCGACCTGGGCACCGGAAGTGGCGCGATTGCGTTGGCGGTGGCCCACGATTGCCCGGCGGCCCAAGTGACGGCCACCGACCTGAGCCCTGCCGCCCTGGCAGTGGCCCAGGGCAATGCGCGGCGGCTGGGCCTGAACGTGCGCTTTGCCGAGGGCGCCTGGTGGCAAGCCGTGGCACCCGATGCCCAGTTCGAGCTGGTGCTGAGCAACCCGCCCTACATCGCCGGCCGCGACCCGCACCTGCCCGCGCTGCGCCATGAGCCCACGCTGGCGCTAACCCCGGGTGGCGATGGCCTTGATGCGTTGAGGCAGATCATTTCAGGCGCCAGGCAACACCTCGCGCCCGGAGGCTGGCTGCTGTTGGAGCATGGCTGGGATCAGGCAGCCGCCGTGCGCACGCTGCTGCGCGAGCACCAGCTTGAGCCCGTGCTCACCCGGCAAGACATCGCCGGCCGAGACCGCTGCACCGGTGGCCAGTTAGGGTCCGTAAGAGAATAGCTTGGAAGTTTGGCCGCTGGATTGGGATGCGGGGCGCGCCCAAGACCAGCGGGTCAAACGTTCAAGCTAGTAGCGCCCACCCGTGGCCCAGGCCATCAGCGGC
>JAYWDK010000310.1:0-11272 GCA_043779845.1 Betaproteobacteria bacterium
GCCGCCGTTCATCGACACGGTGCCCATCGATTTCGGCATCGCCGACGCCACCGGCCACTACCACGTGCCACTGCTCGTCAGCCCCTGGAGCTACGGCACCTACCGGGGAAGCTGAAGCCCAAGGGGAGCGGTTGGCGCTTGACGCCAGGCACAGGCCAAGCTCGGGCACAGAGCTTGCTAAATCGCTGTGTGCCAACCCAGGACGCCGTCCCGCCGCTTCACCACCACCCACCCCGCAGCAGCATGACGGGCGGCGCCAAAGCACCGGGCTTGAACGGGTTTTCACCGACCCATCCCCGCGCAAGATTGCATACACTTTTTGCCTGTCGCCGCGGAGCCCGCAGGTGGTTTGCAAGCAGCAAGCCGCAGGCGGTCGCGACGTTCACGCCTCACAGAGCCCGCTGTGGTGAGGAGAGCCAGGCCCGCAATGGGCCCGGCTCTCCTGCACCCGCGCTTGCGAGGACAACGTGATCGAAACCTACCTGCTCGACTGGGCCAACCTGCTGCTGCGCTGGGCCCATGTCATCACCGCCATTGCCTGGATCGGCTCGTCGTTTTACTTTGTGTTTCTCGACAACAGCCTGACGCCGCCCGCCGACCCGGCACTGGCCGCCAAGGGCGTGGGCGGTGAGCTGTGGGCGGTGCACGGCGGCGGTTTTTACCACCCGCAAAAATACGCGGTGGCACCCGAGGCCCTGCCTAAGAATCTGCACTGGTTTTACTGGGAAAGTTACAGCACCTGGCTCACCGGCTTTGGCCTGTTCACGGTGCTGTACCTGTTCAACGCCGGCACTTTTTTGGTCGACAAAAGCGTCTATGCCTGGTCGCCAGGCACGGCGATTTTTGCCTCGCTGGTCTTGCTGGCGGCCTTCTGGTTTGTCTACGACACCATCTGCCGCGCTTGTGGCCAACGCAAAAACGGCGACCTGATCGTGGGCGCCGGGGTGCTGGGGTTTGTGGTGCTGGCCTCTTGGGGCGCCTGCCAGTTGTTTGCCGGGCGCGCGGCGTTTTTGATGACCGGCGCCATGATCGCCACGGCCATGAGCGCCAACGTGTTTGTCTGGATCATTCCCGGCCAGCGCAAGGTGATCACCCAGATGAAAGCCGGCCAGCCCGTGGACCCGGTGCACGGCCAGCGCGCCAAGCAGCGCAGCGTGCACAACACCTACTTCACGCTGCCGGTGTTGATTGCGATGTTGAGCAACCACTACGGCTGGCTTTACCAAGGCGCGCACAACTGGGCGGTGCTGGTGCTGCTGATGTTGGCCGGCGCCTTGATCCGCCACAGCTTTGTGGCGCGCCACAAAGCGCTGGTGCAAGGCAAACGTGTGCCCTGGGAGCACGCGCTGATGGGCTGCTTGGTGTTGGTGGGCCTGGCC
Source organism: Betaproteobacteria bacterium (assembly GCA_043779845.1). Lineage (GTDB taxonomy): Bacteria > Pseudomonadota > Gammaproteobacteria > Burkholderiales > Burkholderiaceae_C > Pseudaquabacterium. The sequence continues at coordinate 1,380 of JAYWDK010000310.1, forward strand.
GCGTGGCTGGCACCGGCGCCGCCGTCGGCCGCCGCAAAAGCATCCATCAACGCGCCCGCCTCTTTTACCGCCGTGCAAGCCGTGATCACCCAGCGCTGCACCTTGTGCCACAACGCCGAGCTGCAAAGCAAGAACGTGGCGCTGCACACGCCCGCGCTGATCCAGCAGCACGCCCAGGCCATCTACCAACAGGCCACCGTGCAGAAGCTGATGCCCATGAACAACGCCACCCAGATCACCGACGACGAGCGGGCGCTGATCAAGCGCTGGTTTGAGGCCGGTGCCAATCTGGATTGACCCGCAACGCCAACCCGCCAAAGCGAGCCGCAGTCCTATCGCCTGATACGAGCGTGCAAGCTCATCCATTGACGCAACCCACCCGGCCCTCGAAAGAGGCGCCGAAGCCCAACGGGCAATGCCCCAGGGAGACCCGAGCATGAGCCCCGCACGCACTTCAACCGCCCCACCCGTTCACCCGGTGGACGAGCGGCTGCCCACCCCCCGCCTGGCCGCAGCCCATGCCGCACAGCCTGCACCCGCTGCTGGAGTCCGGCATCTTGCTGACCACCCTCACGGCGGTGGTGCTGAACCTGTTCTTCAACGGCGCGGGCCGCGATGCCCACGGCGCGTTGGACGACGCGCGCTTGGCCGCGTTGGCGGCCGACAGCGGCCACTGAGCGTGTGCGCCGGCAGCGCCCCCACGCCCCCCTCAATTCACGGTTTCACCCCACCCCTGCAAGGACATTCCATGACCCGCCCCCGCATCCAACATTGCCTCGTATTCGCCGCCGTCGCGGCCTCCGGACTGGCCGCCCAGGCCGCCGACTGGAGCGACACGTCCATCGGCGTGCGCACGGGCAACCAGTACGCCGAGCCCTTCAACAGCCAGGACATCAAAAAGGTCATCGTCGACCTGAACCACGTCAGCGGCTTCAAGTACGGCAGCAACTTTTTCAACGTTGACCTGCTGTTGTCGGACAGCAAAGACCCGTCGGCCTTCGGGTCCAGCAGTGGCGCTCAGGAGGTCTACGTTGTCTACCGGAACACGCTGGACCTTGACAAGCTCGCGGGCAAGGCCTTCAAGTTTGGCCCCGTGCGTGGCCTGGGCATCACCACTGGCTTCGACTTCAACACCAAAACCGACGTGGGCTACAACTCCAAGAAGCGCATGCTCGTAGTCGGCCCCACGATGATGTTCGACGTGCCGGGATTCTTGAACGTCAGCCTGTTGGCGCTGTGGGAAAGCAACCAGCCGTCGGGCAAAGCCTTCACGCCAGCCCCCGTTGACTACTCGGTCCGCCGCTACAGCTACGACACCCACGCCATGCTGACCGCCGCCTGGGGCATCCCGCTGGGCAAAGACACCGGCTTGTCGTTCGAGGGTTTCGCCAACTTCATCGCGGCCAAGGGCAAGGACGAATTTGGGGGTGATACCGCCGCCGAAACCAACCTCGACATGCAGGTGATGTACGACGCCAGCGGGCTGGTGGGCGCGGGCAAAAACACCTTCAAGCTGGGCCTCGAATACCAGTACTGGAAAAACAAGTTCGGCAACAACGCCAGCGGCGCCGCAGGGTCGGGCGCCACGGCCAAGACGCCGATGATCCGGGCTGAATACCACTTCTAAGTCGGCGGGCGGTGCGCGTGTGGGCTGCGTGGCGGGCATGGCCGGCCGCAGGCTGGCCGATCAAGCGCGCCCACCAAGGCAGCCATGCACGCCGCGAATTGCCCGCCAACGCGACCCATCCGGCGCCAAGCCCGGTGCTAAGCTGCCCACCCCGTGATCTGCAACAGCTGCCTGGCAGCGCGTTTGCCCACCTTGGAGCCCACCATGCCCGGCCTGTTACCCGACGTTGATCCCGATGGCCTGCTCGAATATTCGGTGGTCTACACCGACCGCGCGCTCAACCACATGTCGTCCAGGTTTCAGGGCGTGATGTGCGACATCTCGGCCCTGCTCAAAGAGGTTTACGGCGCGCGCTCGGCCATCGTGGTGCCGGGCAGTGGCACTTTCGGCATGGAGGCGGTGGCGCGGCAATTTGCCACCGGCAAACAGTGCCTGGTGATCCGCAACGGCTGGTTCAGCTACCGCTGGACGCAGATCTTCGACATGGGCCAGATCCCGGCCGAGCACACGGTGCTCAAGGCGCGCCGCGTGGCCAACGAGCATCAGGCAGCGTTTGCGCCGGCCCCCATCGACGAGGTGGTGTCCGCCATCCACGCCCAAAAGCCCGACCTGGTGTTTGCGCCCCACGTTGAAACCGCCGCCGGCCTGATCCTGCCCGACGACTATCTGCGCGCCGTGGCCGCTGCCACGCACGCGGTGGGCGGCCTGTTTGTGCTCGACTGCATTGCCTCGGGCGCCATCTGGGTGGACATGGCCAAGCTTGGCATCGACGTGCTGGTGAGCGCGCCGCAAAAGGGCTGGACGGGCTCACCCGGCTGCGCCTTCGTGATGCTGGGCGATGCCGCCCGCCAGCGCATTGACGCCACCACCAGCACCAGCTTTGCCTGCGATCTCAAGAAGTGGCTGCAGATCATGGAAACCTACGAGGGCGGCGGCCACGCGTACCACACCACGATGCCCACCGACGCCCTGGCCCGCACCCGCGACGCGATGCTTGAAACCAAGGCGCGCGGCTGGGAAACGCTGCGCGCGCAACAGCAGCAACTGGGCGACCTGGTGCGCGCGCTGCTGCGCCGCAAGGGCTTCAAGAGCGTGGCGGCGCCGGGCTTCGAGGCGCCCAGCGTGGTGGTGAGCTACACCGACGACGCGGGCCTGCACAGCAGCAAAACCTTTCTGGGCCTGGGCCTGCAAACCGCCGCCGGCGTGCCGCTGCAATGCGACGAACCGGCTGATTTCAAAACCTTCCGCATCGGCTTGTTTGGCCTGGACAAACTCGCCGACGTCAAGGGCGCTGTGGGCCGGCTGGATGCCGCCCTGAACCAGGTCGCCTGACGCACGATGCGGGCCCCGCCTGCCGCGCTGGCCCTGGCTCAAGCGCTTGAGTTGTTCAACGCCGGACGCACAGTTCAAGCGTTATCACTTTGCCAGCAAGCGCTGGCCGCCGAGCCCACTGACCCCGGCTTGCAGCAGTTGTTGGCCAGCTTGCTGCTGGCCACCGACGATGCGGTGGGCGCATTGCGGGCCATCACCCAGGTGTTGGCCCGCCACCCCGGCCACGCCCCGGCGCGGCGCCTTGCCGTGCAGGCCACCTTGCGCTGCGGCCAACAGCTGCTAGCCCAAAACGAGCCGGCGCGCGCCGCCGATCTGCTGCAAGCGCTGACCGCCGATCAGCCCGCCCTGGGCGAGGCCTGGTACGCCTACGGCAGCGCCCTGTACGCCGCAGGCAAGCCCGGCCTGTCCCGCGCGGCGTTTTTGACCACCACGCGTTGCCTGCCCACGCTGGTGCCGGCCTGGTTTGCCCTGGCCCTGGCTTGTGAAGACCTGCACCACCACGACGAGGCCGCCGCCGCGCTGACGCAGGTGTTGGCGCTGGCGCCAGACCATGTCGAGGCGCTGATCAACCTGGGCCTGGTTGAGCAAACCCGTGGCCGGCTGGACACAGCGCTGGACCTGCATGCGCGCGCCTGGCGTTTGCAGCCCGACCTGCTCGGCCGCATCACCATGGCCTTGTGCTCGCAGCGCGCCGGCGCGGTGTGGCTGAACAGCGCAGGCCTGGTGCAAGAACTCAGTCGGCGCTGCCCGCCGCAGGCCGCTTGACCCGGAACCGCCGGCGGTAGACGCCGGGCTGCGCCAACACCTCGCTCACCAGCGCGGCATAACGCCCTGCCTGAGCAGGCGTGAAGGACTCAAGCCGCAGCGCCAGCGGCTCACGCGGCAGCACCAGGCACTGGGCGATGGGCGTGCCTCGCGGCAATACGCCCCGAAACGCCGGGTCTACCCACAGCGCCGGAAAGTTGATGCCCGCATCGACAAAATGATCGGCGTCCACCAGGCCGCTGAGCGTGCGGAAGGGCAGGTCCAGGCGGTTGACGGGGTGCATCGCCATCAACGACCAACCGGGCTCGGTTTCAATCGTCCAGAAACTGTTGAACTTGATCGCCACCGACTGCCCGTCATGGCCGGGCAAGCCTTGCAATTGCGCGGCCGCATGAAAGCTCAGCGGGGCGCTGGGGTGCTGGTCCACCGTCAAGGGCGGCAGCGGCCAATCCCAGCTGAATCGGCCTTGATCAACCACCACGTCACACGGCAGCAAGACCATGAAGCCTTGCGCCATGGCGTCGATGAACGGCGGGCATTGCTTGACGGTGCGGATCTCGCGGCCATGCAGGGGCGACGGCGTGCGGGGCCGCATCTCACGCAGCCAATCGGGCAAAACCTGGCGGGCGGGCACCGGTGGCGGCAGCAGATCAAATAGCGCCGGGTCGCAGCGCAAGGTCACGTTCATGGGCGGTCGCGGTGAGGGCTTGTGGGGCCCGAGGATGCCACAAAGCCATCGCCAGGCGGCCTCAAAAAGGCCGAGCACGCGCCAGAGTCAGCGCAGCGGCAAGGCCGCAGCCTTCAGCAAATCAGCGGCGTGGTTGCCGTCCAGCCCCGGCACCGCTCGGCCAATGCGCAACAGCGGCCGCACCAGGCAGGTGCCCAGGCGGTAGGGTTCATGCAACTCTGCTTGCAGCCGGTTGCGCACCCCGGGTGACGCACGATCACCCGCGTCGAGCAGCAGGATCACAAAGCGATCCGCACCGAGCTGGGCCAGCTCGTCGCCGGTCCGCAAACGGCCGCGCAAGCGCTGGCCCATGGCCTGCATCAGCGCAGGCGCCGTGCCTGCATTCGCCGGCAGCACCTCGATCAGCAGCACGGCGGCCAGGCGTGACCGCCGCCGGCAGTCGCCCAGCAGGCTGTCCAGCAGCGGGGCAGCCAACGCGGCATCAGCCCAGAGCGACACCGCCGGTGGCGCGCGCCAGGCAGGCTGCCGCGCGGCAGGCTCACCTGGCTCGAGCAACGCCCGACGAGCCTGCGGTGCCGGCCCACCCAAGGGGCGCCAGGCGCCCGGACTTTTCAGATGTTCAAACCAGGACGTGATGGGCAAGACGGCAGCAAAGTTCATGGTGGATCTGCGGCCCACATGGGGCTTCTCCCTGATCAACCCAACGCACTGGCGGCGCCAAACCCGACAGGCCCCGCCAAATTATTTTTGATGCGCGCCCCAAGGCCGGCCGATTCCGGCCGCCCCCCCACGGGGCTCAAGAAAAGTGGCAGAGCCACATTTCCTTGAGCCCAAGGTAGAGTTGACGGCGATGCCTGACCCTGCCCCCGATATAACCCTATTGCTACAGGCGGCCGGCGCGGGCCAGCCCGGCGCTGCCGACCGGGTCATCGCGCTGCTCTACCGCGAGCTGCGCGTGCTGGCGCGCAGCCGCTTGCGCCGATCCGGCGACTTCACCCTGCTTGACACCACCGCGCTGGTGCACGAGGGCTACCTGCGGCTGCAAGGCCTGCACGGAGGCCAACCCGGCCAAGGCAGCCAAGGCCTGGCATTCGCGGATCGGCAGCACTTTTTTGCCTATGCCTCGCGGGCCATGCACAGCGTGGTGGTTGATTTGGTGCGCGCCCGCCAGGCCGACCGCCGTGCGGGCTCGGCCGATCATGTGACGCTCAACACCGCCATCGCCGACAGTGCTGCGGCCCCGCGCGACGACGAAATCCTGCGCGTGCATGACGCGCTGCAAGACCTGGCCGCGCTGGACGCACGCTTGGCCAGCGTGGTCGAGATGCGCTACTTTGCCGGCCTGAGCGAGGCCGAAATCGCCGAGGCCCTGGGCGTGACCGAGCGCACCGTGCAGCGCGACTGGCAAAAAGCCCGTTTGCTGCTGGCGATGGCCCTGAAATAGGCGCGCATGACACCGCCCGCCGCCCCGGCCAGCCCAAGCGCCGCACCGCCCATCGCACCCATTGCCGCCATCACGCCGGCACGCTGGGCCCGCCTGAACCCGCTGCTCGACGAGCTGCTCGACCTTGACGCCCCTGCCCGTCAAGCCCGGCTGGCGGCGCTGCGCTTGAGCGCTGGCGACGACGGCCCAGCGCTGGCCGATGACCTGGCGGCGCTGCTGCAATCTGACGCCGCACTGGCCGAGGGCAACTTCCTGGCCCAACCGGCCCTGCCCGACCTGGCCAGCCTGAGCACGCCGCCCGAGCTGGCGGGCCAAGCCGTGGGGCCGTACACGCTGGTGCGCCTGCTGGGCGAGGGTGGCATGGGCAGCGTGTGGCTGGCGCGGCGCAGCGACGGTCGATTTGAGGGTGACGTGGCGATCAAGTTTTTGCGCGCCGGGCTGCTGGGCGCCGGTGACGCCGGCCGCTTTGCGCGTGAGGGCGCGATCCTGGCGCGGCTGGCGCACCCGCACATCGCGCGCCTGCTGGACGCCGGCGTGGCGCGTGGTGGCACCCAGCCCTACCTGGTGCTGGAACACGTGGACGGCGAACCCATCGACCGCTGGTGCGAGGCCCACGCACTGGACACCCACGCGCGAGTGCGCCTGCTGCTGGACGTATTGGGCGCCGTGGCCCACGCCCACAACCGGCTGATCCTGCACCGCGACCTGAAGCCCTCCAACATCCAAGTCACCACCGACGGCCAGGCCAAGCTGCTGGACTTTGGCATCGCCAAGCTGCTGGACGACGCCAGCGAGCCCGCCGCCGCCACCGAACTCACGCAGCGTGTGGGCGCCGCGTACACCCCGCGTTATGCGGCACCCGAGCAAGTGCAAGGCGGCGACGTGACCACCGCCACCGATGTTTACGCGCTGGGCGTGCTGATGTACGCCCTGCTGGGCGGCGGCCACCCCACCACCGACGCCACTGCCACACCGGTGGATCAGCTGCGCACCGTGGTGGAGGTGGCGCCGCGGCGGCTGTCCGACGCCGTGCGCCAGCAGCGCAGCGCCGACGCGCCACGACGCGCGCGCGAGTTGCGCGGTGATCTGGACACCATCGTGGCCAAGGCGCTGAAAAAAGCGCCCACCGAACGCTATGCCAATGCCGCCGCGCTGGCCGACGACTTGCAGCGCTGGCTCAAGCACGAGCCCATCGCCGCCCGCCCCGACAGCCGCGGCTACCGGTTGGCGCGCTTTGCCCAGCGAAACCGGGGCGGCGTGGCCGCCGGGCTGCTGGTGCTGATGTCGCTGGCCGGCGGCCTGGGCGTGGCCGTGTGGCAGGGCATCGAGGCGCAGCGCCAACGCACGCAAGCCGAGGCCTTGATCGCCTTCATGCTGGGCGACCTGCGCGACCGGTTGGCGCCCGTGGGCCGGCTCGACGTGCTGGACGCCGTGGGCGATCAGGTGCTGCGGCATTACGCGGCCATGGCGTCGGGTGCCGCAGATGCGGGCATCCAGTTGCGCCGCGCAAACGCGCTTGTTCTGTTGGGCGACGTGGCCGAAAAGCGCCGCCAACTCGAAAGCGCAGCGCGGCGCTACGACCAGGCGGCCGCCATCACCGAGGCGCTGCTCGCCCGCCGGCCCAATGATAGGGCCACCATCGCCGCCCATGTCGAGGCGCTGAGCGCCGTCTACGACCTGCAGCACCTGCGCGGCCACCGTGCCGCGCTGCCGCCGTTGATGGCCACCTTGCGGCCGCTGGCCGACCGCTTGCGCGCCATCGACCCCAACAACCTGGACTGGCGCTGGTTGGACGCGATGCAACGCCAACGCCAGGGCGTGCAGCATCTGGACGATGGCGCGCTGGATGCAGCGCTCACCGAGTTTCGCGCCGCCGAGCTGCTGCTGACGCCCTGCGTGGCGGCCAAACCCGCGCTGCACATCGACCTGGCGCAGGTGCTGGGCTATTTGTCCCGCGCCATGGAGCTGCAGAACAATTTTCCAGGCGCCTTGGCCATGATGCAAGCCAAGGGCGCCGCGCTGCAACGCATGCCCAACGTGGCCAACGACCTGCCCAGCCAGGTGGATCTGGTGTCCACCACCAGCGAGCTGGCCCGGCTGAGTTTGGCCCAGGGCGACCAGGCCGCTGCCGAGCGGGGTTATGCCGAGGTGCTGGCGCGCTCCGACGCGCTGCTAGCGCGCGACGACAGCAACCAGATGTGGCAGCGCCAAGCCATCAACGTGCGCATCAACCTGGGCCAGCTGGCGCTGGCGCGGCAAGACTGGGCGGGGGCCGCGCCCCTGAACGCCGAAGCCTTGGCGCGCCTGCACCGCGTGCTGGACCAGCCCCAGCCCGAGCGCTTTTTTCGCCTGGTGCTGCTGGGCCACGCGCTGGCGCAAAGCGGCCAACTGGCGCTGGGCGACCCGGTCCACCATCCACCCGCCGAGGCGCTCCCGGCGCTGGATCAACACATCAACCTGGTGCGCAGCCTGGAAGCGCAGGGCCAGGCGCTCGACATCAACGAGCAGCGTGCGCTGGGCCTGGTGCTGCTGGCGCAGGGCGACCTGCAAAACGGCCTGGGCCGCACCGACAAGGCACAGACCCTGTGGCGGGATATCACCCAGCGTTTGGCCGATGCGCCCGCCCGCCACGACGTGGCCCGCATGCTGATCCTGGGCGAGGCCAGGGCGCGTCTGGGTGACCACGCCGGCGCGCAAGCCATGGCCGACGCCGTGGCCGCGATGCGCCCGCAGTCGCAATTGCTGGCCCAGTTGCGGCGGCGGTTGAACTACACCGCTCCGAGCCAACGCCGAGAAAAACCGTCTCGATAGTTCCCGTCAAATCTACTCAATTCAGTTGACGACGAAACGAGACATCAGGGCGCGCCTGGCGCTTTCGAGGGCGTCTATGACCTAAATCTTGCGAAGTGAGGCCAAACATTTCGGATTAACTTGCTTGGCAAGTACTTCTTTACAAGGGAGCAACCTAACGAATTTCACTGGCAGATCAGCCAACGGCACCATAGTAGGATCGCAGCTTCGGCACGGCCCCTACGGGGCTTCCAAATCTTGACCGTCGGTCCAAATTGGTCTCATAGGACGTAACTCCGCAAATAGTGCGGAATCATTACCCAACAAATCACCAATAAATTGCAAACATAAAATACTATGGCAACAATTGACAAGGAAGGTATTGAGCAGAATATTTTCGAGGAACGCGCCGAAAGACTTTCCCGCGCCGAACTCGAACAATGGACTGCGCTCTCCGATATCGATCGACATGTGCTTGAAAAACTAAAAGGCCCTGGCGTCAAACTCTTACTCGGCCCAAGGGGCTCAGGAAAGTCGACACTATTAAAACTTGCGTATTACGAAACCGTTGAATCCGATTTGGTTTTGCCTGTCTATGTCAACTACTCGCATTCGCTAGCCCTTGAGCCACTATTTCACACCCAGGCAAATGCATTAAGGTTATTTAGGCAATGGGTTTTGCTGAAAATAATATCAGGATTATTTGATTCCATAAAAGAAATAACAGTCACCCCGAACCCGGATCTTGTAGAAAAGGCGACTCGGGCGAAAGCGGTAATCCGAGATCTGGAAAAAGGCAACGTGCCCGACGTATTGGCAATTGAGACCTCGCCATCGGAAATCATAGAATTTCTTGAGTCAATCACGATTCTAATCGGCCGCGCGAGGTGCGTTCTCCTGCTGGACGATGCGGCACATGCGTTTTCGATTGAACAGCAGCGTGAGTTTTTTGAGATATTTAGACAACTTAGATCGAGACGAGTGGCCTGCAAGGCCGCGATCTATCCAGGCATAACAAGCTTTTCACATAGCTTCAATGTTGGGCACGAAGCTGAGATCATTGAAGCCTGGTACAACCCATCGGAGGAGTATTACCTTCCTCTAATGAGGCAAATTGTCGAGCGACGCCTAGGGACAGATATTCAAACAAAACTAGGCTCCAGTTTCGACGAGTACGTATCTCTATTGGCTCTCGCAGCATCGGGCCAGCCTCGGGGCTTTCTCAACATGCTCTCTGAGGTAATTGG
>JAYWDK010000311.1:0-4045 GCA_043779845.1 Betaproteobacteria bacterium
TTGGCCGGTTTTTTGGGCGTGACGCTGGCCACGGCGTCGGCCATGGCTGACCGGCTGGTGCGCGCGGGCCATTTGCAGGCCCGCGGCAGCCTGACTGACCGGCGGCGCAGCGAGCTGCATCTTTGCGCCAGCGGCAAGGCGCTGTTGGAACGCATGCGCCACCAAACCTGCGCCGATCTGGCGCGCTCGCTGCAAGGCCGCAGCGCCCAGGAGCTCAGTGCCCTGGTCGCGGGTTTGCAGGTGCTTGAGGAGGCCTTTGCCCGTGTTGAATCCGATTGAATCGTTGAGTTGGGAGATTGTTTTGAAACGGCCGCTTTTGCGCTCTGCGCACGCTTTGCCCGGCGGTGCTGCCGCCGTGTTGATAAACAGCTTGCTGGCCTTGACCCTGACCCTGACCCTGAGCGCTTGTGGCCAGCGCAGTGGCACCGACGCGGCAACGCCAGCAGATGCCGCATCGGCGGTGGGCGCGGCTTCCGGCGCCGCGCCATCGTCGGCCGCCACGCCCGCCGCCGCCGCCGCGTCGGCGCCCCCCGTCAGCGTCACGCTGCTGCGGGTGGCCGTGCGTGATTTCACCATCGCACTCGACGCCAGCGGCACCGTGGCCGCGCTCAGCAGCGTGGACATCAAGCCGCAAGTCAGCGCCCAGGTGCTGCAAGTGTGGGTCAAGGAGGGCCAGTTTGTGCAGCGTGGCCAAGCGCTGTTCACGCTGGACGCACGCGCCGACCAGGCCAACCTGAAAAAGGCCGAGGCCCAGCTGCAAAAAGACGAAGCGACGCTGGCCGACGCCAACCGGCAACTGGGGCGCAGCCAGGACTTGCTGGCCAAGAATTTTGTGTCGCAAGGCGCGTTGGACACCAGTCAGGCTAACGTGGATGCGCAACAGGCGGTGGTGGCCGCGGATCGCGCCGCCATCGACGCCGCGCGTGTGCCCTTGTCCTACGCCCGCATCACGGCGCCCAGCAATGGTCGGGTGGGGCCGTTGGCGGTGTTTGTGGGCAGCTCGGTGGCGCCCACCGGCCCGGCGCTGCTCACCATCACCCAGATGGACCCGGTGGCGGTGGCGTTCAGCCTGCCGCAGCGCAATTTGCCAGATGCACTGAAAGCGCTCGCGTCTGGCTCGGGCGTGGTGACGGCCACTTTGCCTGATGCGACCGGTGGCGCGCCCGGTGCCGGCCAGCGCCAAGGCCGCTTGAGTTTTGTGGACAGCACGGTGGACGCCGCCTCGGGCACCGTGCGGGTCAAGGCCACGTTCAACAACAAGGACCAAACCTTGTGGCCGGGCGCGTATGTGTCCGTGAAGATGGCGCTGCAAACATTGCCTGAGGCCATCGTGGTGCCACTGGCGGCCATCGTGCAGGGCGCACGCGGTACGGCGGTTTTTGTGGCCGACGCCGGCAACAAAGCGGCGATCCGTCCGATCAAGATTCTGGCCTCGGCCGGCACCGAGGCCGTGGTGGCTGGCCTCAAGCCCGGCGAGCGCATCGTGCTCGATGGCCGGCAAAACGTGCGGCCCGGCAGCGTGCTGGTGGAGCGCGCGGCCGAGGGTGGGCGCGGCGCGTCGGGTGCGTCTCGTGGGGCGTCGGCGGCGGACGGGGGTTTGTCGGCGGTGGGGGCGTCTGGCGCAACGGGCGCAACCAGCGCCACCGGCGGCGGCAGTTCGCCCGTCGGCGCCACCGGCCCGGCCAACGGCGGAGGGCGTGCGCCATGAACTTGTCCGAGTTGTTCATCCGCCGTCCGGTGATGACGGTGCTGCTGAACGTGGCCATCATCGCCGCCGGCGTGATTGCGCTGGGCCGCATCCCGGTGGCCGCGCTGCCCAGCTACAACACGCCGGTGATCAACGTCTCGGCTTCGTTGCCGGGCGCCAGCCCCGAGACCATGGCCACCGCGGTGGCGCTGCCGCTCGAAAAGCAGTTTCAAACCATTCCCGGCCTGGCCGTGATCAGCTCGACCAACACCCTGGGCAGCACCACGGTGACGCTGGAATTTGACGAGGCGCGCAACGTGGACGCGGCGGCCGTGGACGTGCAAGCGGCCTTGCTGCGCGCCCAGCGCTCGTTGCCGCTGGAGATGACGGCGCTGCCCAGTTACCGCAAGGTCAACCCGGCCGATTCACCGGTGTTGTTCATCGCGCTGACCTCGCCGGCCATGAACCTGGCCGACCTGCAAGATTTTGCCGAGCACCTGATTTCGCCCACTTTGTCCACGCTCAACGGCGTGGCGCAGGTCAATATTTTTGGCGCCAAGCGCTTTGCGGTGCGGGTGCGCGTGGATCCCAACGCGCTGGCCACCCGCAACATCAGCCTCGACGAACTGCGTGCCGCGCTGACGGCGGCCAACGCCAATACGCCGGTGGGCACACTCGAAGGCCCACGCCAGATCCTCACCTTGCAGGCCAACAAGCAGCTGGCTAGCGCGGCCGAGTTTGCCGACCTGATCGTCAGCGTGAAGGGCGGCAACCCGGTTCGACTGCGTGACGTGGCGTTGGTGGAAGACAGCTACGAGACGCTCAAAAGTTCGGCCAACTTCAATGGCGAAACCGCCATCACACTGGCCATCCTGCGCCAGCCCGACGCCAACACCGTGGCGGTGGTTGATGCGGTCAAAGCGCTGATTCCCGGCTTCAAGGCGCAGCTGCCGCAATCCGTCAGGCTCAACGTGGTGAACGACCGCTCGGTGTCGATCCGCGACGCGCTGCACGACGTCACGCTGACGATGGTGGGCACCATCTTGCTGGTGGTGCTGGTGATCTTTTTGTTTTTGCGGCGCTTCGTGGCCACCGCCATCCCCACGCTGTCGCTGCCGGTGTCGCTGCTGGGCGCGGTGGCCATGTTGTGGGCCTTGGGCTACACGATTGACAACATCTCGCTGCTGGGCCTCACACTGGCCGTGGGCCTGGTGGTGGACGACGCCATCGTGATGTTGGAGAACATCATGCGGCACGTGGAGCATGGCGAGCCGCCGTTTCAGGCGGCGCTGCGGGGCTCACGCGAGGTGGGTTTCACCATCGTGTCGATCAGCACCTCGCTGGTGGCGGTTTTCATCCCGATATTTTTCATGCCCGGCGTGATCGGTTTGCTGTTCCATGAGTTTGCCGTGATCGTGGCGCTGGCCATCGTGGCCTCGGCTTTTGTGTCGCTCACTTTGGTGCCTATGTTGGCCAGTCGATTTTTGACCGACGACGCGCACAAAAAGCCGCCCGGTAGGGTCGTGCGCAGTTTTGAGCGCGGCTTTGACGCCACCTTGCGGGGCTACAGCCGCACGCTGGACGGCGCGCTGCGCTGGCGCAAAACCGTGCTGCTGGTGGCCGTGCTCACGTTTGTCGCCACCGGCTGGTTGTTCACCAGCATCCCCAAGGGCTTTTTCCCCGAAGAAGACATTGGCCAGATGAATGTCAGCACCGAAGGCGGCGAGGACGTGTCGTTTGAGGAGATGGTGCGCCTGCAAGACCGCGCCGCCGCCGTGCTGCGCGCCGATCCGGCGGTGGCCAGCGTCACTTCGTTCAACGGCGGCCAGGGCTCGCAAAACACCGGCCGCATGTTCATCAACCTCAAGCCCCGCGCCGAGCGGCCCCAGATGAAGCAGGTGATCGAGGGCCTGCGCAAAAAACTGCGCACAGTGCCGGGCATCAACGTGTTCATGCGGCCCACGCAAAACCTGCAACTGGGCGGGCGGCCCAGCAAGGCGCAGTACCAGTACATCCTGCAAAGCGTGCAGGCCGGCGAGCTCAACGATTGGGCCAGCAAGCTGCAAGACAAGCTGCGCGCCGACCCGCTGTTTCGCGATGTCACCAGTGATTCACAGTTGCGTGGCCTGCAAGCCAGCCTCGACATCGACCGCACGCGCGCCGCCGCGCTGGGCGTGGCTATCGACAGCATCCGCTCGGCGCTGTTTTCAGCCTTCGGCGAGCGCCAGGTCAGCACCATGTTCACCACCGTGGACAGCTACCAGGTGATCATGGAAATGGCGCCCACGGCCAAGGCCGACGAAAGCGCGCTGGGCGGCGTGTACGTGCGGGCCAGCACCGGCGCGCTGGTGCCGATGT
>JAYWDK010000312.1:0-4040 GCA_043779845.1 Betaproteobacteria bacterium
CCAAAGGCCAGCATCCAGCGGCCTAGCCGTTTGAGCACCTTGGCCACCACGCCTTCATAACCTCGGGCGGTGCTGCGAAAGCCGCGGTTGAACAGGCCAAAAAAGCCGCGCCGCGCATGGTGCCCGACCACCGGTTTCAAGAAGGTGGCGCAGAGCGCGGGCGTCAGCGTCAAGGCCAAAAAGGCCGAGAACAGGATGGCCGAGACCATCGACAAAGAGAACTGCCGGTAGATGCTGCCCACCGCGCCCGAGAAAAACGCCATCGGCACGAACACGCTGACCAGCACCACGGTGATGCCGATCACCGCACCGGTGATCTGGCCCATGGCCTTGCGCGTGGCGTCGCGCGGGCTGAGGCCCTCCTCGGCCATCAGTCGCTCGACGTTTTCAACCACCACGATGGCGTCGTCCACCAGGATGCCGATGGCCAGCACCATGCCAAACAAGGTGAGCACATTGATCGAATAACCCAGCACGTACAGCATGCCAAACGTGCCCAGCAGCGCCACGGGCACCACGATGGTGGGGATCAGCGTGTAGCGCAGGCTTTGCAAAAATATCAGCATCACCACGAACACCAGCGCCACGGCCTCGGCCAGCGTCTCGACCACCTGGGTGATGGAGATGCGCACAAATTTGGAGGTGTCGTAGGGCACTTTGTAGTCCATGCCCTGCGGGAAAAAGACCTTGAGCTCGGCCATGCGCGCCTTGATGGCGTCGGCCGTGGCCAGCGCGTTGCCGTTGGGCGCCTGCTGCACGCCCACCCCCGCGCTGGGCTGGCCGTTGAGCCGTGAGAAGGTGCCGTAGCCCTGCGCGCCCAGCTCGATGCGCGCGACATCACGCAGCCGCACCGACGAGCCGTCGGCATTGGCCCGCAGCACGATGGCGCCAAACTGCGCCACGTTGGCCAGCTGCCCGTTGACCACGATGGTGGCGCTCATGGTCTGGCCGGGCACGCCGGGCTGGTCACCCAGGCTGCCGGCCGAGACCTGCGCGTTCTGGGCCCGCACGGCGGTGTTCACGTCAGTGGGGCTGAGACCAAACGCCACCAGCTTGGCGGGGTCCAGCCAGATGCGCATGGCGCGCTCGGTGCCAAACAACTGTGCCTGGCCGACGCCGGCGATGCGCTGCAACTCGGGCTGGATGTAGCGCGCCGCGTAGTCGCCCAACGAGACGGGGTCGTCGGCCGGATTGGTGGACGTGAGCGACACGAATAACAAGAAGTTGGAGCGTGCTTTGTCGATGCGCACGCCTTGCTGCACCACCGCGCTGGGCAAGCGTGGCGTGGCGCGCGACAAACGGTTTTGAATCTCCACTTGCGCCAGATCGATGTTGGTGCCGGTCTCGAAGGTGGCGGTGATGCTGCCCGCGCCGTTGGCCTGGGCGATCGACTCCATGTAGATCATGCCGGGCGCGCCATTGAGCTCTTGCTCGATGACCGACAGCACGCTGTCTTCAAGCACCTTGGCCGACGCACCTGGGTAAGCCGCGCTGATGACGATGGCCGGCGGGGCCACCGTGGGGTATTGCGCCACCGGCAGCTTGGTGATGGCAGCACCTCCCAGGCCAACGATGAACAGCGCGATCACCCACGCGAAGATGGGCCGGTCAATGAAAAATGCGGAAAGCATGCTGGGCGTCCCGGGTCAGTGGCTGGCGGCCGAGGCGGCGGCCGACGCGGAGGCGGTTGCTGGTGCAGCGGCGGCGGCCGAGGCGGCCGAGGTGGGCGCCTTGCCTCGTGGGCTCCAGGGTACCGGGTTCACCGGCGCGCCGGGCACCATCATCTTCTGGAAGCCTTCCACGATCACCCGCTCGCCGGCTTGCAGGCCGGCCAACACCACCCAGTCGGCGCCCTGGCTGGCACCGATGGTGATCTTGCGTGGCATGGGCTTGTTGTCGGCACCCACCACCAGCACGGTGTCACCGGCGGGCCCCCGCGTCACGGCTTGTTGCGGCAGGCGGATGGCCTTGTCGCTGCTGGCTTGCGACAGCCGCACTTTCACGAACAAGCCCGGCAGCAACACGGCTTGAGGGTTGGGCAGCTCGGCGCGCAGGCTGACCTGGCCGGTGGCGGCGTCCACCGTGGGGTCGGAGAACAGCAGCTTGGCGGGCAGTGGGTAGTCGCTGCCGTCGTCCAGCACCACGCGGACCTCGGCGCCCGCGCCAGCACGCTTCAGTTGCCCGGCATCAAACGCCCGGCGCAAGCGCAGCAACTCGGCGGCCGATTGCGTGAAGTTGACATACAGCGGGTGGGTTTGCTGAATCACCGCCATTTGCGTGGCCTCGCCCTGGCCCACCAAAGCACCTTCGGTCACCAGCGCGCGGCCAATGCGGCCGTCAATCGGCGCCTTGATCGACGCGTAATCAAGATTGATGCGGGCCGTGAGTGCGCCCGCCCGCGCGGTGGCGGCGTCGGCCTGGGCCAGCTTGAGCGTCGTTTGGGTTTGCAACCATTCCTGGGCGCTGATGGCGCGGGCCTCGGCCAGGGGCGCAAAGCGCTGCGCCTGGGCCTGGGCCTGGGCCACGCCGGCGTCGGCCCGGGTCACCCCCGCCTGGGCGCTGGCCAAAGTGGCCTGGTAGGCGGCATCGTCCAGCGTAAACAGGGGCTGGCCGGCGCGCACCAAAGCACCCTCGGTGAACAAGCGCTTGGCCACGATGCCCGGCACGCGCGCGCGCACCTGCGCCACGCGCCAGGCTTCAAGCCGGCCGGGCAGCTCGGTGCTCAGCGCCACTTGGCCGAGTTGCACCGTCACCACGCCCACGGTGGCCGGTGGCATGCCGCCGCCAGCGGGCGCCTTGGCCGCGCCTTTGCCGGCGTCGGCGCCCTGCGGGCCGCAGGCCGCCAGCGTGGCCAAAACCAGCGCCAGGGGAACAAAGCGATGTAAAAAGTATTTGGGCATGGTGGCAAGTCAGGGTGTGGCTGGGGGCGACTGGGTGGGGCTGCTGGTGGCGCATGAGCGGGGCTAGGCTAACAACGCCCCAACTTGCACCAACGCAAGCCGCCCAGGGAACAATTTAGCAAAATGATCCGGCAGTTTACATACAATCATGCATGTATGTCGCGGGCGCCCGATCCAGACCAATGGCACAAGTCCATTGCCGCCGCCCCGCGCAGCCCACTCCAAATTGTGAACAACCGCTATGGCACGCCGCACCAAGCAAGACGCCCAGGCCACCCGCGAGTTGCTGCTGGACACCGCCGAGCAAGTGTTCATGGCGCGTGGCCTGTCGCGCAGCTCGCTGCAAGACATCGCCCAGGCTGCCGGCCTGACGCGCGGCGCCATCTACTGGCACTTTGCCGACAAACTGGCACTGTTTGAAGCCATGATGGCGCGGGTGGATTTGCCCCTGGAGCAGGCCTTGGCCGCCGATACCGCCGCTTTGTGCGGCCAGGCCTGCGATCCCCTGGCGGTATTGCGCAGCCTGGCGCTGGAGCCTTTTGCGCTGATGCGCCGTGACCCGCGCGCGCAACGCGTGTTCACCATCCTGATGCACCGGGCCGAGTTTGTCGGCGAGCTGGCCCCGCTGGCGCGGCGCCAGGACGGCGCCTTGAGCGACTGCGTGCAACGCATGGAGCGCTTGTTTCAGGCCGCGCGCCGCGCCGGCACGCTGGCCGAGGGCGTGAGCCCACGCATCGCCGCCACCGCCTTGCTGGCGCTGATTGACGGCCTGCTGCGCCTGTGCACGCTGGACGACACCGGCGGCGCCCAGCGCGCGGTGGTGCCCGCCATCGACGCCCTGCTGGGTGGTTTGCGCGTGGCTTGAGCTCGCGCCAACCCAGACCGCCGCCCCGTTAACCCCAAGCTCAGATTCACCAGCTAACCTCACGCCCCATGAACTTCAATGATTTTGCCGACGAGGCCGAAGACACCGTCCACAGCGCCACCGAGCGCGCGACCGCCGCCTCGCGCAGCACCTGGGTCAGCGTGGCGGTCAATCTGCTGCTCACGGTGAGCCAGATCACCGCCGGCGTGCTGGCCAAATCGCAAGGCCTGGTGGCCGACGGCATCCACTCGCTGTCCGATCTGGTGGCCGATTTT
>JAYWDK010000313.1:0-27166 GCA_043779845.1 Betaproteobacteria bacterium
GGGCGTTGCAGCGTCCAGAGCCGGCGACCATCAAGCGCATCAAACGCATGCACCACGCGGTCAACGCCGATCACGAATACACGCTCGCCGGCCACCAGCGGCGCGGTGGCGGTGCGAGACGCCAGGCGGGTGCTCCACAGCTTGGCGCCTTTGTCCATCACCACCAGTTCGTTGTCGCGGGTGACCACCGCAGCAAAGCGCCCGTCACTGCCCACGCCCGCCGACAGCTTGTTGCCGGCCTGGCCACGCCAGAGCTCGCGGCCACTTTGAGCGTCGAGCGCCAGCACCGTGCCGTCGGTGCCCGCAACGATGAACGCGCCTTCACGGACGGCCACGGCCAGTGGAAACTGCACCGAGTCGATGCGCGCCGACCAGACTTGGCGCCCCGCAATTTGAGGGCTGACCGTTTCCAGGGCCGTGGGTTTGGGCTTGTCGGCGGCACAGCCAGCCAAGCCGGCCGCGAGCACCGCAGCGGTGATCAAGGCCGTGGTGGACGCAAGACGGCGAATCACTGCTTGGCCCCGGATGCCGCGCCCGCCGCCACGTCAATCGGCGCGGCCGCCAAGGCGGTGAGCTTGGCCTCGATCAGGCGGCGGTAATCAAGCTTGTCGCCCATGGCCTTGTAGGCCGCCTGGTAGGCACTGCGGGCATCGTCCTTCTTGCCTTGGGCGAGCAGCACGTCGCCACGGCGGTCAGCCACCAGGGCCGCAAACTCTTTGGCCGTGGTGGCGTCCAGCGTTTTGAGGGCGGCATCAAACTGCTTGGCGTCCAGCTGAACGCCGGCCAGGCGCAGCCGCGCGATGCTGCGGTATTCGTCTTCCGTGGCGTTGTCGGCCACCCAGCCCAGGCTGGCCTTGGCGGCATCCAGCTGGCCCTTGTCGAATTGCACCTTGGCGGCCATCAAGCCGCCTTGCTGCGCAAAAGCAGTGCCACCAAAGCGCTCTTTGAGGTCGGCAAAAACGCGGCCTACTTTGTCGGCGTCGCCGGCCACGGCCGCTTTGTCGAGTTCGTCAAACATGGCACTGGCCTTGACGGCTTGCTCACGCTGGTACCAGCCCCAGGCGTTCCAGGAGGCAAACGCCAGCAAGCAAGCCGTGATCACCCAGGTGATCAGGTTGCCGTATTGCTTCCAGAAAGCCTTGAGGTCGTCAAGTTGTTCCTGCTCTTGCAGGTCAAGTGGATTCGCCATGTAGCGTCTGCTGCCAATGCGTTGAGTCGAAGGGGCGGATTATGCGTTGCGAAGCTCGTGCGCCCAGTCGGCCACGTTGGCCAAGGGGCGCAGCACTTGAGCGGCCGACGCATCACGCAGCGGTTTGACCGCCACCAGGCCCTGCGCCAGCTCGTTGCCACCGAACACCAAGGCATGCCGCGCGCCACTGGCGTCGGCTTTTTTGAACTGCGATTTCATGCTGCCAAGCCCGGCGCTGCCGCCCGCATGCATGACCACTGCCACGCCGGCCGCGCGCAAGGCCTCGATGGTGGCGATGGTGACGCTCAAGCCCTGCGCGTCGGGCAGCACGGCGTAGGCGTCGGGCACGACCACGGGCGCGTCGAGTTCGCTTTGCAGCAACAGATCGAGCACACGCTCCATGCCCATGCCCCAACCCACGCCAGGCGCCGGTTTGCCGCCGATCATTTCAACCAGGCCGTCATAGCGCCCCCCGCCGCAAATCGTGCCCTGCGCGCCCAGTTTGGGGCTGACCCACTCAAACACCGTGTGGGTGTAGTAGTCCATGCCACGCACCAGGCGTGGGTTGATCACATAGGGCTGACCGACGGCATCCAGCGCGCTCTTGACGGCGTCCAGGTGCTTGAGCGAGGCCTCACCCAGGAAGCTCAGCAACTGCGGTGCTGCATTCACCAAAGCTTGCAGAGCAGGGTTTTTGGTATCCAGGATGCGCAGCGGGTTGCTGTGCAGGCGACGCAGGGCATCGGCATCAAGCTGATCTTGGTGGGCCTCAAGATAGGCGATCAACGCGGCGCGGTGGGCGCGGCGTTCTTCGGGCACGCCCAGGCTGTTGATCTCCAGCCGCACGTCCGTCAAGCCCAGATCACGCCACAGCGCGCGCGCCATCAAGATCACTTCGGCGTCGGTCTCGGGGCCGCCAAAACCCAGCGCCTCCACCCCCACCTGGTGAAACTGGCGGTAGCGCCCACGCTGCGGGCGCTCATGGCGGAACATGGCGCCGATGTAAAACAGGCGCTTGCCGCCGTCATAGAGCATCGAGTGCTCGATGGCCGCGCGCACCACGCCGGCAGTGTTCTCGGGGCGCAGCGTGAGCGGGTCGCCGTTCATGCTGTCGATGAAGGAGTACATCTCCCTCTCGACGATGTCGGTCACCTCGCCCAGGCCCCGCACGAACAGCGGCGTGGGCTCGACGATGGGGGTGCGGATGTTGAGATAGCCGTAGCGGCGCATCAGCGCGCGCACGGTGTCTTCCAGCCATTCCCAGCGCCTGGATTCGGGCGGCAGGATGTCGTTCATGCCTTTCACGGCTTGCAGGGGTTCGGCCATGTGCAATTCAAGCCCAGTACCCTGGGCCGCTCATATTGTGTGTTGGGTGCCTGCGGGCACCAAGGCCAGCAGACAGTGATCTTTTGGCCACCCGGGCGCGGCGGGGCGGCCCATCAGGTGCGGCCTGCCAAGCACCACCGCAGATCGTCAATGCGCCGCGTTGGCCGAGCCGTACTTGCGCTCGATGTAGGACTCGACGATGCGATGAAACTCTTGCGCGATGCCGTCCCCTCGCAGCGTCATGGCTTTTTGGCCGTCGATGAACACCGGCGCGGCGGGCGCCTCGCCGGTGCCGGGCAGGCTGATGCCGATGTCGGCGTGTTTGCTTTCGCCGGGGCCATTGACGATGCAGCCCATCACCGCCAGCTTGAGGTTTTCAACGCCCGGGTACTTGAGCTTCCAGACCGGCATCATGGCGCGCAGGTGGTCGTCTATTTCTTTGGCCAGCACCTGAAACGTGGTGCTGGTGGTGCGCCCACAGCCCGGGCAGGCGGTGACGCTGGGGTTGAAATTGCGCAAGCCCAGTGCCTGCAAAATTTCAAGCGCCACCACCACTTCCTGGGTGCGCGCCTCGCCGGGCTGCGGTGTGAGGCTGACGCGGATGGTGTCGCCAATGCCTTGTTGCAGCAACTGGCCCATGGCCACCGCAGACGCCACCGTGCCTTTGGTGCCCATGCCGGCTTCCGTCAGGCCCAGGTGCAGGGCGTAATCACAGCGGGCGCTGAGCGCCTGGTACACGGTGATCAGGTCCTGCACACCGCTGACCTTGCAGCTGATGATGATCTGGTTGGCGTCCAGGCCCAGTTCACGGGCCCAATTGGCCGATTGCAGCGCCGATTGCAGCAGCGCCTGTGCCATCACTTGTTTGGCGTCCCAGGGCGCGCTGCGGCGGGCGTTGTCGTCCATCATGCCGGCCAGCAGCTCTTGATCCAGGCTGCCCCAGTTGACGCCGATGCGAACGGCTTTGTCATGGCGGCAAGCGGCTTCAATCATCTGGGCAAACTGGCGATCCCGCTTGTGGCCCTTGCCCACATTACCGGGGTTGATGCGGTACTTGGACAAGGCTATCGCGCACTCGGGGTGCTCGGTCAGCAAGGTGTGGCCGTTGTAGTGGAAATCGCCGATCAAGGGCACGTCAATGCCCATGCGGTCAAGCTGCTCGCGGATGAAAGGTACGGCCTTGGCGGCTTCGGGCGTGTTGACGGTGATGCGCACCATCTCGGACCCCGCAATGGCCAGCTCCTTGACCTGGATGGCGGTGCCGATCACGTCCACCGTGTCGGTGTTGGTCATGGACTGCACGCGCACAGGCGCGTCGCCGCCCACGGTCACCACACGGCTGCCCCACACCACTTTGGCCTGGCGCGAGTGGCGTGCGGCCGGCATGGCGGGGGTGATGAGCGGCGGGTCAACAGGGTGGTCAGTGCTCATGGCGGAGGAGGTCGTTGATGGGGCTGCTTGGGCAAATGGGGCGGCGGCTCGTGACTGGCGACTCGCGCCTTGTTGACGCCGTCATCCGCCAGCGCAGGCCAACTGCGGCAAGGTGGTCAGGGCAAGGTGAGGTTGACGATGTTGTCGCGCGAGGCCGTGACAAGATCCACAGTCTGGCCGCGGAACTTGAGCTCGGTGCCCCGGGCATTGCCAATGCGCAAACGCAAAGGCGGCGTGACTTTCAATTCAACCCGCTCGCCAGCGGGCACCAGGCGCGCCAACAGCGTTTGGCCCCTGCCATCAACGGCCTGAACCCAGCTGGCCTGCACCGCGCGCAACTCTGCAACATTGGCGGCGGTTGGTGTCAACGCCACTGCGGCCACGTTGACATTGTTCGGCGTGTCAGCCGTGGTCACCGGCGTTGAGGCAGCGGCAGCGCCCACTTGCGGCATTGACGCCACCGGCACGGCACTGGGTGGCGTTTGCAGCCCCGCAGCCGATGCACCGCCCGCTGATTCGGTAGGCGCTGCCTGGGTGGCCGAGGGCGCCGCGCCCTCCACCAGCGCAGGCATCACGGGGGGAGGCAAACCGTCGGCGGCCGCAGGCGCTGGCGCCGACTGGTGCAGCTTCACTGAAGGTACCAGCACAAACGCCGCCGCCGCCGCCAGCAGCACAGCCACCAACCACAGCACCGGGTGACGCCAAGGCGCCCAGTCAGCCGGGGCGGCACGGCCAGGGCGCTCGCGGTAGGGCGTATTGAGGCCGCCGTCAACACGGCCCAGCGCGTCAGCCGGCGTGCTGGGCAACTGGGCCAGCACTGGCGCCGGGTCAATTTTGAGCACGCGGCAAACCGCTTGCGCCAGCGCACGGGTGAAGGTGGCATCCAGCAGCTCGTGGTAGCGGCCCGATTCCAGTGCTTCCAGCTTGGCTGGCGTCACCTTGATGGCCGCAGCCAGCGCGGCAATGTGCAGGCCTTGCTGTTGGCGGGCGGCACGCAACATGGCGCCGGCGCTGCCAGGATCAATGGCCTTGGCCGATGGCAAAACTGGGGATGAGGAAGGTTCAGTCATCAAAACGGCCCCGCTCGAACAACGCGGCCTCAGGTGATTGCGGAAAGCGCTCGCGCAGGCGTTGCCCCATCAGACGAGCAGCGGTAGTTTGACCGAGGTGGTGCTCAATGCGCGCGGCCAACCAAAGCGTTTGTGCGTTGACCGTGGCGGGCACCTCATTGACACGACCGATGTAAAAGCGCGCCCGCTCGAAGGCCTGCCGCTGGTACAGCACCTCGGCCAGATTGATGCCGGTGCTGGGATTGGACGGCTCCAACTCGTAGGCCCGCATCAAGGCGGTCTCGGCTTCAGGCCACTGTTTGCTGCGGCCGTAACACACACCACGAGCGAGCTGCGTGCGCGCCATGTCGCGGTATTGGGGCAGCGCCAGCAAGGCCTCAAACTGCGCCTGCGCCTGCGCAAAACGGTCACGCTGACACAGAAACCAGGCCTGGTTGTGCAGGGCGGCGCCGTCTTGCGGGTTGATTTGCAGCGCGCGGGCAAAACTGTCCTCGGCCAGGCGGTCTTCACCCATGGCGGCATAAATCAGCGCGCGCAGGTTGTAGGCGTCAGCCAGATTGGGCTGCGCCACGATCGACAGCTTGACTTCATCCAGCGCGGTTTCCAGCTGACCTCGGCCAAAATAGGCGCTGGCCAACTCCAGGCGCACCCGGGCGCGACGGTCAGCGTCGGTTTGATCAGAGGCGGTGGCAATGGCGTTGGGTTGATCGGCCGGCAGCGCGGCCCGCCCACCGGCACAGCCTGCCAGCACCAGCGCGCAAACCATCAGCAGGCCCATCATCGGGCGCGTGAGGCGGGCCGACACGCTGCCGCAGCTGCGCCAAGGCAGCTCTTCGGGCCGCCCATCGCTGCGGGCGGCCGCTGCGCGCAAACCGTCAACTGGCTTGAAGTTCAGGCTCATGGCTGGCCTGGCGGCAAGGCTTCAATGCGGATCACGGGCCGGGTCAGCCGCGACTGGGCGTTGGTGCGGTCCTGCACTTCACCGGCCAGTTGGCCACACGCGGCGTCAATGTCGTCACCTCGGGTTTTGCGCACTGTTGTCACGATGCCCGCCTCCTGCAGTTGTTTGGCGAACGCCATCACCCGCTCACGGGGCGAGCAGGACAGCCCTGAAGCCGGAAACGGGTTGAACGGTATGAGGTTGAACTTGCACGGCACCCGCGGCTCAGCGCCCTGCCCCGACACGAGGGCAATCAATTCGCGCGCCTGTTCGGGGCCGTCGTTCACGCCATCGAGCATGCAGTACTCGAAGGTAATGAAATCACGTGGCGCGGCCGTCAGGTAGTGGCGGCAAGCGGCCAACAATTCGGCCAAGGGGTATTTGCGGTTGAGCGGCACCAACTGATCACGCAGCGCATCAGTGGGCGCATGCAAGGACACCGCCAGCGCCACCGGGCAATCGTCTCGCAAGCGCTCGATCATGGGCACCACACCCGAGGTGGACACCGTGACACGGCGGCGCGACAAGCCGTAACCATGGTCATCGAGCATCACCCGCAGCGCTGGCACCAGCGCGGCGTAGTTTTGCAGCGGCTCGCCCATGCCCATCATCACCACGTTGCTGATGACGCGTTCACCCGCTGGCCGCTGCAAGCGCTGCCGCAGGTGATGTTCGGCAAACCAGAGTTGAGCCACGATCTCGCCACTGCTCAGGTTGCGGCTGAACCCCTGGTGGCCGGTAGAACAAAACCGGCAACCCACGGCACAACCGGCTTGCGATGAAATGCACAGCGTGCCGCGGTCGCTTTCGGGAATGAACACCGTCTCGACCGCGTCACCGCCGCCCACATCAAACAACCACTTGATCGTGCCGTCGGCCGAGGCCTGCTCGCTGAGCAGCGCCAAAGGCCGCACCACGGCCACACCCGCCAGCTTGTCGCGGAGCGACTTGGCCAGATCGGACATGCGGGCGAAATCACTTTCGCCCTTTTGATGAATCCAACGGAACAACTGCACCGCCCGAAAGCGCTTTTCGCCCAAGTCAGCGCACCAGGCGGTGAGCGAGTCCAGGTCGAAATCGAGCAGGTTGACGGCGGTCACAGACCCCAGCGCTGAATCATCACCACTGGAAAACCGAACGCCTGCTGTTGTACCGCGGGTCATCTACTGGCCGCAATTCAGCGGCTGAAGACGTTCATGCCAGCAAAGAAGAACGCGATCTCGGCAGCAGCCGTCTCGGGTGCGTCAGAGCCGTGCACGGCGTTGGCATCGATGCTGTCGGCGAAGTCGGCACGGATGGTGCCTTTTTCGGCCTTCTTCGGATCGGTCGCGCCCATCAGGTCGCGGTTCTTGGCAATCGCGCCAACGCCCTCGAGCGCCTGGATCATGACCGGGCCGGAAATCATGAAATCAACCAGATCCTTGAAGAACGGACGCGCCTTGTGCACGCCATAAAACGCCTCAGCCTCACCGCGTGACAGGTGCGCCATGCGGGCAGCAACGACCTTCAGGCCGGCGGCTTCAAAGCGAGCGTAAATCTGACCCACAACGTTCTTGGCGACGGCGTCGGGCTTGATGATCGAAAGCGTGCGCTCGATTTGTACCGGTTGGATCTGTGCTGAATTCGTCATAAAGTTCTCCTGAATCAATAACTTAAAGGTAAACCCAGCATTCTAGCCGGGGATCTTGACGGGCCATCAGTCGGCACTGCGGGCAAGTTCATAAACCGGCAATACCGGCACAAACCACCACGACGGCAACAAACCCAGGCCAGAGATTGGCTGAACGCGCGGGGCTCAGCGACCGCCGCCGCCGCGTCGGCCACCCCCACCCCCACCACCACCACCACCACCACCGCCGCCGCTGCCGCCGCCACTGCGACCGCCACCGCCAGTATTGCGACCGCCACCACCACCGGTATTGCGCCCACCACCAGCGCCACCACCACCGACACCACCGCCACCAGCACCACCTCGGCGCGCGCCGCCGCCACCGCCACCGCCACCGCCGCCACCGCCACCGCCACCGCTGTTTTGAAACTTGCGCACAAAAGCGTCGGCACCGATGTAGCCCATTGAGGTTTTCATCGGATCAGGTTGGCCACCGGCGCCACCACCGCCACCGCCCTTGCGGCCACCCTCACCACCACCGCCAAAACCACGGGGTTTTTGCACAAAGCGCTTGTCGTAGGTTTGCTCCATCGGATTGGGGATAGGGCCGTCCTCCGAGTACTCACGCTTGGGTTGGCGAGCCTCACGAATGGCCCGCTTGTCAAAGGTCTGCATCAGGGGATTGGGGATCGGGCCGTTGTTTTCGGGCTCACGATCAAGGTCAAGATCACGTGGGTCGTCATTGCGCCCGCCACCTTCAGCACGCTCAGCTTGGCGATTAGGCCGACGATCCGGCCGATCACGCTCGGCGCGTTGCTGCTGAGGCTGCGCCTGGCCGCCGCGACGGCTGCCCTGGTTGTTTTGATTGCTTTGTTGACCACGAGCCTGGCCATTGCCTTCGCGCGCGCCTGAACCTGCCTGCCCCGCTTGAGCGTCCGGCTGGCCCTCTTGACGTGGTGCGCGCGGTGCACGCGCGGGCTTGGGTGGGTTGGGCACCTGCGGTGGCCGGTCTGTGAGCGCCAAGCGGCGAACCTCACGCACCTCGTGCTCATTCAGATCGACAAACATGCCGCGACGCAAACCACGCGGCAGCACCACGGACCCGTAGCGGATGCGGATCAGACGGCTCACGCCCAAACCCACCTTGTCAAACAGCTTGCGCACCTCGCGGTTGCGGCCTTCCGTGATCACCACGCGATACCACCGGTTGACCCCCTCGCCACCACCGTCTTCGATCGACTTGAACTGAGCGCGCTGGCCGTCGATTTGCACGCCTTCGAGCAGGCGATTTCGACCTTCGTTTTCAAGCGTGCCGAGCACGCGCACAGCGTACTCACGCTCAACGCCAAAACGCGGGTGCATCAATTGGTTGGCCAGTTCACCCGAATTGGTGAACAACAACAGGCCTTCGGTATTGATGTCCAGCCGACCCACCGATTGCCACTTGCCCTGACCCAGGCGTGGCAGGCGGCGGAACACCGTGGGCCGGTTTTGGGGGTCATCGTTGGTGGCTACTTCACCGACCGGCTTGTGGTAGGCAATGACACGCGGCGGCGGCGGCGCAATGCGCACCCGGATCTGCTTGCCGGACACGCTGATGCGGTCGCCAAATGAGATGCGCTGACCCACATGCGCGGGCTGGCCGTTGACCATCACCTGGCCCTCGGCAATCAGCTCTTCCATGTCGCGGCGTGAGCCAATGCCGGCTTGCGCCAACACCTTGTGCAGCTTGGGCGCATCGGGCTCGGCGGCCAGTACGCGGCGCTCGGGCTCGGTGGGCACCACGCCCGCCAGATCCAGCGGTTCATCGTCGTAAACACCCGACAGCACGTCAGCAAAGGTCTCGCCAGCGTCCAGCGGCGTGGCGCGCGGCGCGTCAGCCGTGGCGCCATCGGCCGCGTCTTCATCATCGTCGTCACCCGGGGTGGCAATGACGGTCAGCACATTGGCCTCGTCGCCCGGCGCACCGTCTTCAAACCCGACCCGGTCGGCGCCGCCCCGGCGGCCACGCCGGCGGTTGCGGTTGCGGCGGCGCGGGCCATCACCCTCTGCCGATTCACCATCAGCGTCAGAGGCTTGATCGCCGCCAGTGGTGTCGCCAGCAACATCAAGCGCTGCATCTGCGCAGGCAAGGTGCACGTCGGCATGGCCCAAAGCCGGCTCGGCTGCCGCTTCGCGATGCGCGGGCACATCGGCCATCTTCGACACGGGCGCGGTCACGGGCACGGCCGCAGCGGTGCCGGCAGTGCCGTGTGCTGCTGCGGATGCTGCGGGTGCGGGTGCGGGTGCGGGTGCGGGTGCGTCAGGGGGCAAATCAGCGACGGCTGTTGACGCCACGCGTCGGCGTGGTTTGGCCGGCTTGGCCACGAGCGCAGGCTTGTCGGCCACGGACAGCACTGAGACGGCCACCGGCGCGCCAGCCACCTCGACCGGCAGCGCGGCGGCTGCCACGGCCGGCGCTTCGTCGGCGCCAGCCACCTTGCGGCGCGCGCGCTTGGGCTTGGGTTCGGCATCGGTCGCCGCCAAGGCCGCAGTAGCAGGCGCATCGGCGGTTGCCGCTGCGACCACCACGTCAACGGCGGGCGCCTCGGCAGCGGCGCCTACTTGCGGGGCTCTGGCAGCCACCGCTGGCGTGCGTTTGCGGCGAGGCTTGGGAGCCACCTCGGCGTCGGCCGGCGCAGCAACGCCTGGCAGTTCAGATTGAGGCTGATTGGGGTCTTGCGAGTTCATTCGTGCACGGCGGGTATGGAATCATCGGGCCCCGGCGGGTTGGCCGGAGAAAGGGCGTCGGTTGCCAAATCGGCGGCCGGCGCAGGGGCGTCAAGGTCAATCGAAACGTCAGGTGCGACACCCGCAAGCGCGGTATCTGCCACCCAGCCAATTGACTCGGGGCCCGTCTCGTGAGAGGCCTCGGGTTCGGCTTCAACTTCAGTACTTCGTGCTGGTGTCAAGGCCAGCGCGGCTTGCGCCTCGTCATCCAGCAACGAGGGTTGCCCGGCCGAGCCCGGGTCAAATACAGCGGCAGTGGGTGGGCCATCCAGAACCGGCAATTGGTCAAGACTGGCCAAGCCGAGGTCGTCCAGAAACTGCCGCGTGGTGGCATACAAGGCCGGCCGGCCCGGCGCTTCACGGTAACCAATGGCGTCGATCCAGCCGCGCTCTTCCAGTTGCTTGACGATCTGACTGCTCACCGTGACGCCCCGGATGTCTTCGATGTCACCCCGGGTGACCGGTTGACGATAAGCAATGATGGCCAAGGTCTCCATCGCGGCACGTGAATACCGCGGCGGCTTTTCAGGATGCAGCCGGTCAAGAAACTCACGCATCTCGGGCCGGCTTTGAAAGCGCCAGCCCGTGGACACGGC
The DNA here is from genome assembly GCA_043779845.1 of Betaproteobacteria bacterium. Taxonomy (GTDB): domain Bacteria; phylum Pseudomonadota; class Gammaproteobacteria; order Burkholderiales; family Burkholderiaceae_C; genus Pseudaquabacterium. The sequence goes on from JAYWDK010000313.1 coordinate 10,931, forward strand.
CACCAGCTCAACACCACGGTCTTTCCAGTCACGCACCAGCTCATCAAGCAGACAACGAATCGTGTCTTGACCCACTTGCTCGGCAAACAGGCAACGCATGTCACGGATCGGCAGCGGCTGCTGCGCACAGATCAGCGCGGTCTCGAGCACGCGCTTGGCCTCCAGAGTATTCATGAACCCCTGTTCACGTGGACCGCCGTTGCACAACGGCGTTGGATCATCAAATGTGTAGCGATGACCTGGGTGCAGCGTCTTGCGAACGGCTGCGCACAGCGAAACATCGGCGTTGGTTCGGGCTATTGCGTGGCTGGTGCGGGCTGGTGCGGGCTGGTGCGGGTTGGCGGCATGGGCCGCTTCACCTCTGGCAACCCGGCCGCAGAACTCTGCGCACCCGGGATTTATTGCTGCCCATCAGGGCCTGTTGCCAGCAAATTGCCAGCGCTTTTCAAACTTGGCTTTGAGATTAATCGGTGTCAATCAAGGATGGAGACTTCGCATTCCTTGACCAGCAACCACTCAAACAGCGGCGATTGTAGCGCCTCGAACCGCGCGGCTGCGGCAAGCCTTCACGCCAGTGCAAACAAGTCAATACCAATTGGGCATGACCACGCGCCAAGCCGCCGCCAAGTCGTCGGGCAACGGGGCTTTGAACGCCATCGCCCGGCTGTCGGCCGGATGCTCAAACGCCAACTCGGTGGCGTGCAAGGCCTGGCGCGTCATGCCCAGGGCGGGTTTGCCGCCGTACAGGGCATCAGCCACCAGGGCGTGACCACGCGAGGCCATGTGCACGCGGATCTGGTGCGTGCGGCCGGTGTGCAGGCGGCAGCGCACTGCCGTGATGCCGCCACCGCCAACCAAACCACCACCCTCCTCCAGCACGGCCATGCGTTCAACATCGGTGCGCGAGGGCTTGCCTGAATGCACGACCGCCATGCGCAGCCGCGAGCCAGGGTCGCGGCCAATGGGCGCCTCGATGCTGGCCTGGCCCCAAGCCACCGAGCCTTGAACCAAAGCGAGATAGATACGGCGAACCTCGTGCGCGGCGATTCTGCGCACCAGCGCGGTCATGGCGGGCAAGGTCTTGGCCACCACCATCAAACCGGTGGTGTCCTTGTCGAGGCGATGCACGATGCCCGCGCGCGGCAGCGTGGCGGCCGTTGGATAGTGATGCAGCAAGCCATTGAGCAAGGTGCCCGACCAGTGGCCGGCCGCCGGGTGCACCACCAAGCCGGCCGGCTTGTTGACGACCAACAAGTGCTCGTCTTCATAGACCAGATCCAGCGCCATGGCCTCGGGGCGAAAGGCCTGGCTCTCGGCACTGGGGACCAGCGCCACGCGCAGTATCTGGCCGGCCCGCAGCTTGCGCGAGGCCATGGTCTGCACCTGGTCGCCCACCCGCACGTGGCCACGGTCAATCAACTGCTGCAAATAGCTGCGTGAAAACTCCGGCGCCAACGCCACCAGGGCCTTGTCCAGCCGCAGGCCGTGCTGGATCGAAGGAAGCTTGATCTCGCGCCATTCGGCGTCGTCTTCTGCACTGGCGTCGGCGCTGACGCCGATGGCGGTTGAAAGGCCGCTATCAGGACTCACGTCGGCCTCGGCGTCGAGGTCGTCTTGGGGCGAGGCGTCGGAAATTGGGGACATTAGAATCGTGCAGTCTGCATACATGCCTGGAAGGACGCCGACCGCAACGCGGTTGGCGATACTGATGAACTTTTTTACGGTGATGCGCCCAAGGGCGCCGAGCAAACCCCTGCGTTGTCTCGCACAAACCAGTACCGCCAAGCGCTATCCGTTGGCGGTACCACTGGCGCTGGCTTTTCTGACCGCCCTGCCGGGCTGCGGCACCAGCCCAGCCGAAGACGCATTGCGCAATTCGCCAGAGAAATTGTATGCACAGGCCAAGGAAGACCTGAACGCAGGCAGTTATGAGCAAGCCATCAAGGCACTCGAACGGGTTGAAGGCCGCGCCGCCGGCACGCTGCTGGCGCAGCAAGCCATGCTGGATCTGGCCTATGCCAAATGGCGCACCAGCGAGCGCGTTGAAGCCGTGGCCGTGCTTGAGCGGTTCATCAAATTGCATCCGTCCAGCCCGGCCATGGATTACGCGCTGTACCTCAAAGGGCTGATCAACTTCAACGACAACATCGGGTTTTTGAGCACTTTCTCGCGGCAGAACCTGTCCGAGCGAGACCAACAAGCCTCGCGAGATGCGTTCCAGGCATTTGGCCAGTTGGTGGAGCAATACCCTGATTCCAAATACGCCACCGACGCCCGCCAGCGCATGGACTACATCGTCAACGCGCTGGCCGACTACGAGTTGCATGTGGCACGCTACTACTACCGGCGCGCGGCCTATTTGGCGGCGGCCAATCGCGCCCAACTGGCGGTGCGTGATTTCCAGGGCGCACCGGCCACCGAAGAGGCGCTTTACATACTCGCCACCAGTTATGACCGGCTCGGCTTGCAGGTCTTGCGTGACGACGCGGAACGCGTGCTGAAGAAAAACTACCCGAGCACCCGCTACATCAAAGACGGCGTGCGCGTGCCCGAGCGCAGTTGGTGGCAGTTCTGGTAATTTGCCCGCAGGTTTGCCCGATGGTTTGCCCGATAGTGGCCGGCCACCTCACCGCGGGTTGACAGTGTCCCCGTGCGTGGCGGCCACCTGAGCTAGCCAGGCCAGCGCGTCTTCTTCGGTGTCCAGCGTGCCCATGGGTGGCAACGCGGCGCGCAACTTGCGGCCGTAGGGCATCTGCCGCAGGCGAGGGTCGGTGATCACCAGCAGGCCAAGATCGGTCTCGCTGCGGATCAGGCGGCCCGCCCCTTGTTTGAGCGAAATGGCCGCTTCCGACAAAAAATAGTCGTTGAACGGATCGCGGCCGCGTTGCTCAAGCTCTTTGCTGCGCGCCTGTACCAGCGGGTCATTAGGCGGCGGGAACGGCAGCTTGTCGATGATCACGCATTGCAGCGCGTCGCCCGGCACGTCGATGCCTTCCCAGAAGCTCTGCGAACCCACCAACACACTGCGAGGCGTGTCCAGGAAGCGCTGCAACAGCGTGCGCTTGGGGTGAGTGCCCTGTACCAGCACGTGCAGCGGCTCGCCGGCCGCAGCGGCGGCCTCGGTCAAGGCCTCGGCGATGATCGGCAGCACGCGCAAGGTGGTGGTTAGCACAAAGGTGCGCCCGCCCAGGCGCCCAGCCAGGCGGGCGGCCAGCGCGCCCACCGCCGCCGGGTGGCCGGGCTCGTTGGGCTTGGGAAATCGGGGCGGCACCCACGTGCGGGCATGGTTGGCGTAATCAAACGGGCTGCCCACGCGCAGCTTGCGCGCGTCTTCCAGTGCGGCGGCCTCCGAGAACCAGCTCAGGGCATCGTCGCTGCCCAAGGTGGCCGACGTGAATATCCAGGCCCGGGGCGCCGCGGCGCGCTGCTCGGTGAACAGATCACGGATGTGCAGGGGTGACTCCACCAGACGCGCGTCGCGCGGCCCGACGTCGATCCAACGCACGCGGTCACTGGCCGCCGCTGCGACAAATCCATGCGCCAGCTGCGCAAATCGCCTCGCCCGCTCGATCAGCCGGGTGAAATCCGGGGCCGCAGCTTCGACTTGGATCGCCGCGTCCCTGGCCACGTCAGCCGCCGCCGCCAAGCCGGCCAGCGCCGTGGCGAATTCAGGCGTTTTGGCCCGCTCGTCCCAGCGCAATTTCAGCAAACCTTTGACGTCGCGCAGCGGGCCGACACAGGCCAGCCGCAGCTCGCGCGCGGCGCGGTCCAGGCCACCGACAGTGGCTTGCCAATCGGCCAAACCCCGGGCGTGGGTCAGGCCGGCCGCCATCAGATCGCGGCCAAAGTCGATCAACTGGTTGGTCGACAGCAAGGTGCCCAGAAACTGCAAGCCGGTTTCCACCAGCTGGTGAGCTTCGTCGAACACGGCCGCGTCCACCGTGGGCAGCAACTCGGCCACGCCACTGTCACGCAGTGAAAGGTCGGCAAAAAACAGGTGGTGGTTGACCACGACCAGATCGGCCGCCATGGCCTCGCGCCGCGCCTTGACGACATAACACTCGCGAAAGCGTGGGCACTCGCTGCCCAGGCAGTTGTCGCGGGTGGACGTGACCAGGGGGATGACGGGTGAGCGGTCATCCAGGCCATCGACTTCTGCCACGTCGCCGGTGCTGGTGGACTGGGCCCAGGTTTCCACCTTGGCCAGCGCGCGCACCGCAAAGCGATCCGGCAGGGTGCCGGTCTCGCGCGCCTGCGCCAACCGGTGCAGGCACAAATAGCTGCTGCGGCCCTTGAGCAGCGCAATGCGTACTGGCAAGCCCAGCGCGTCGCGCAAGCGAGGCAGATCACGCAGAAACAACTGGTCTTGCAGGCTCTTGGTGGCAGTGCTCACCAGCGCACGCCGACCCGACAACAACAAGGGCACGAGGTAGGCGAAAGTTTTGCCAACGCCGGTGCCGGCCTCGGCCACCAGCGTGGCGCGGTCCTCAACCGCGCGGGCCATGGCGTCGGCCAGGCGCAGCTGGGGTTCACGCTCCACAAAACCGGGGTCGGCTTGCGCCAGGGCTCCCATGGGGCCCAGCGCTTCTCGCGTTGCCCGCGCCAAGTCGCTGGTTGGTTCAGGCTCACTCGATACTGGCTTTGAACCCTGGCCCGAATTGGGGTCGTTGTGGCCCGTCATCAGGCGGGCTCAGGTGGATCAAGCTCCACCTCAAGCCGGGCAATCTGATCCCGCAGGCGAAGGCGTCGCTTCTTGAGCCGCCGCAGCGCCATGTCGTCCACTGGCGTTTGCTCGCCCGCGCGATCAATCAGGTTGTCAAGATCGGCATGCTCCATGCGCAATTCGATCATCTGCCGCGCGGGTGAATGCAGGTTGAGATCGGTGCTTTGCTCGGGCGTCATGGAGGTGGGAGTTTATAGTCACGCGCCATGAGCGCTGTCCTACCCCTGGCCTATCGTCTGCTGGCCGCCACTGCCCTGCACAAGGGCGACCGCGCCTACCAGCAGGATCAGGTTGAAATCCTCCGGCATGCGCGCATCAAGGACTGCCTGCTGGCGGTGCTGGCTGATGGCATGGGCGGCAAAAGCGGTGGCCGCAAGGCGGCCGATCAAGTGGTGCTGACCGCGCGCCAACTGTTTGACCGCTACCTGCCATCCAAAGACGATGCCGCCGACACGCTGCGTCAGCTGGTGACGGAAGCCCATCTGATGATCAAGCTCACGGCCATCACCACCGAAGAAGAACCCCACAGCACGGTAGCGGCCTTCTTGCTGGGCCCGGGCCTGATGTGTGACGTGGTGCACGCGGGCGACTCCCGGGTCTACCACTACCGGGGGCCCGATCTGGTCTCCCGTACCATGGATCACTCCTATGTGCAGCGGCTGATCGATGAAGGCAAGATCACCGACGAGCAGGCCAATACGCACCCACAGGGCAATCTGCTCACGGGCTGCCTGGGTGCTCAAACCGACCCACCAACCACCCTGCGGCGCATTGATCAGTTGTTGCCCGGTGACACCTTGCTGGTGTGCAGCGACGGCCTCTGGCACTACTTCAGCCCCCGCGAGCTGGGTTTGATCGTCAACAGCCTGCCGCCGCGCGAGGCCACTGAAATGCTGGTGAGCCGCGCCCGCCAACGGGCCAACGGGCAGGGCGACAACTTGTCGTTGGCGATGATCCGGATCGAAGCCATCGCCTGATCGATGCCCGCCCGGCGCGCCGGGCCGCACGAATCTCAGCGCAGGGAAGCACTGGCGCCACTGGAGGCGGGCCCTGTCGCGCCAGGAGCCTGTCGGGCTTGGGGCGTGCCCGACCCCAAGCCCGAACGGCTCCCAGCGTCGCCCAGGCCTCCCAAAGAACCACCGGCCGGCACAGGCAAACCGGCTGAAGGCAGGCGCTGCGCGGCTTGTCGCGAATTGCGATCCATCAAGGCCTGGCTGTGCGCCAACGCGGCGGCTTGGCGTTGCTGGTAAGCGGCCTGCTGGCGTCGCGCCTGCGCCGCAGCCTCGGCCGACTCCGCAGCCATCACGGCTGCGCAGCCGCCTTGGGCGACACCCTGACGGCGGCCTGGGGCCGCTCCGGCGCCCGGCTTGGCCGCCCAGGCGGCGCGACGGGCGCGAGCGGCGAGCCCATGTCGACGGGCGCAGGCAGCACGGCTGCGGGCAGCGGTGCGTCCAGTGCCGCAGTCTCGCGCCCCAGCGCCTGGAAGGTTCGCAATCGATCAGCGGCACGTGCCCGGCGTTGGGCGTCGTCTTGCACCAGCTGCTGGCGCTGCACTGCGGCCAAGGCCCGTCGCCGCTCGGCGCGGGCAGCATCCAGGCAGGCCGTCATCAAGAACTTGGGCTGGCAAGCGATCTCGGCTTGGCTGAATTGGGCCTCAATCGCCAGCCTGACTTGTGCCAGGAGATCACGCTCTGCGCGGCTTCCAGCGTCAACCGTGTCGGCCGCCGCAAGCTGCAACGACGCTAGCAACAACGCCCCCAGCAAAACAGCCAAGCCGGGCGGGCTCTTGAGAAACAAACGCCGGGCCGCCCCAAGTGTTTCTCCTCCCCCTCGGTGCTGAGCCCGCACACGAGGGCCCGGAAGGGGCCTTGTGGCTGGCGAAGGCCTACGGGTTTGCAGCCCTGTAGGCGGGCGCCGCAAGGCGGCGGCCGTGGGGGCGCTCTCAAACGCCCAGATCCAGCGTCTGCAGCCCGGCCGCGCTCAAGCGCAGCGCGCGCGCGCGCTGCGGAGCAGTGTCAAAGTCCCAATCGCCTAATACATAACGTGAGCGGCCATTGGGCAATGCATGAACTGCGGGTCGGTGCGTGTGGCCATGAATCAGGGCCTCGGCGTGGGCTTGCTCAAGCCAGGCCGTCGTGGCGTTGTTGTCTACGTCAGCCCATTGCTCTGCCGGCATTTTTGCCTGGTGGGCGGCGCTGGCGCTGCGCATGGCGCGGGCCTGCAGTTGGCGCTCGGCCAGCGGTTGGGCCAAGAACTGTTGTTGCCAGGCGGCGCTGCGAACCTGGCGTCGGAACTGCTGGTAGTCGGTGTCGGACAAACAAAGTTCGTCGCCGTGGCTGAGCAGCCAACGCCGGCCCCAGGCCAATAATACGGTGGGGTCCGCCAGGCGTTGCATGCCAACCTCATTCAGCAAGACATCACCGACCAAAAAATCGCGGTTGCCGGGCATGAAGGCCAACACCCGATGTCGGCTGGCCTCGCGCAACACGGCAGCACATTGCGCCTCAAAGCCACTGTGGCGAACGTCGTCGCCCACCCACACTTCAAACAAGTCACCCAGCATGAGCACCGCATCAGCAGGTGTGTTCAGCAGGTGTGAGCGCCAGGCCTCAAACGTATTGGGCATGTCAGCGTGCAAATGCACGTCTGACAGCAGATCAATGCTGAGCCATGCCGGATTGGCCCGCCAGACCTGGAAGGCTGGTGGGCTGAACCCCCCGATGGGGGCCATGCCCTGGTTCACGCGGGTGTCAGGTCGCAACCTGGTAGCAATTAGGCGACTTCGATCGCAGTCAGGATTACCACGTCGTCATTGGGCACGTCGTCATGGCCGCCCTTGCGGCCTGTGGCTACGCGCTCAATCTGGTCGACCACATCCATGCCCGCAACCACTTTGCCAAACACCGCGTAGCCCCAGCCTTGCGCGCTTTCGCTGGTGTGGTTCAGGAAGCTGTTGTCGGTGCCGTTGATGAAAAACTGCGCCGTGGCCGAGTGGGGTGCGCTGGTGCGCGCCATGGCCAAGGTGTACTTGTTGTTCTTCAGGCCGTTGTTGGCTTCGTTCTTGATCTCGGCGCCGCTGGCCTTTTGTTTCATGCCCGGTGCGAAGCCGCCGCCCTGGACCATGAAACCTTTGATCACGCGGTGAAAGATGGTGCCGTTGTAGTGGCCGCTACGCACATAGCTCAGAAAGTTTTCGACCGACAACGGTGCTTTGGCGTCATCGAGTTCGATGGTGAAGGCACCAGCGCTGGTGGTCATTTCTACGGTTTTGGTCATGTCGGGTCTCCTGCCGGGCTGCTCCAAAAGGAGTCCGGCGCCCCCTAGGGGGAAATTGAACGAAGTGAACGTGCGGCCGGATTTTATTTCTACTGGATGATGGTCGCCTGCTTGATGAGAATGGCCTGGACCGGCACGTTTTGGTGGCCACCCTTGTTGCCAACGGCCACGGTCTTGATCCGGTCAACCACGTCCATGCCTTCAATCACTTTGCCGAACACGGTGTAGCCGTTGCCGTCGGACGAGTTGGCGGCGTCAAGCCTGAGGTTGTCGCCCAGGTTGACAAAAAATTGTGCCGTGGCTGAATCAGGCACCTGCGTGCGGGCCATCGCCAGGCTGCCACGCACGTTGGACAAACCGTTGTGGGATTCCAGTGGAATGGGCGGGCGCGTTGACTGCTCTTGCATGTCGGCGGACATGCCGCCACCCTGGATCATGAAGCCGTCGATTACGCGGTGGAACACCGTGCCGCTGTAGTGGCCCGACTTCACGTACTGCAAAAAATTGGCCACGGTCTTGGGCGCCTTTTCGGCGTTCAGCTCCAGCACGATGTCGCCCATCGAGGTGGTCAACCGCACCTTTTGGGCCCAGGCGGGCGAGACCAATACAACACCGGCAACCAAGACTGCGGCAAGTGCAAAACGCTTCTTCACGAGGTTCTCCAAATAGGGGTTTGAGGGCAACGGCCTGGGCGTCAGCGGGCAACGGCCAAGTCACGAGCCAGGCGTAATTTGTTCATCAAGCGGGGTTCATTGCGCGTGCCCGCAGCTGCGGCCTCATACGACGCCAGAGCCAGGCGAACAAACACGTCGCCCAGATTCTCATGGGCCGTGAGGTAGCTTGGGTCAAGCCGAAGTGCGGTTTCGAGCAACTCGCGCGCTGCCCCAAACCGGCCCGCCGACGCCTGCAGCACCGCAAGATTGTTGTACGGTTCAGGCAGTTCGGGGAATTCCTGAGTCAAGAGCTCAAACAGGGAAACTGCCTCGGCGGCTCGGTCGGTCTCCGTCAGGAAGACGCCCTTGAGAAATCGCAAGCTCACGTCGGCCGGACGCTGGCTCAAGGCTTGATCCAGGCGCTGTTGCGCCAGGGCGTGCTCGCCACGGTGAAACTGTTGCTCAATCTCACGGGCAGTTCCGGTGGGCTCGGCGGCAATGGCCTGGCTGGGCAACAACGTGATCATCAGCGCAAAAAATACAGCAGCAAGATGCGCCACGAGACGCGTCAAAGATCGCTTGATTGACAAGCGAAAGTGGAGCGAAGACGCCTCTGAAAAGGTGGGGAGACGGAGGGGAAAGTCGTGTGCCAAGCGGGTGTACCAGGGGTTGCGAACGCGGCGGCGCCGCTATACTAAATCGATTGTATCGACCCGCGTAACGGGCTTGCGCGCCGCAACATCCTGGTTCCGCCAGCCGCTGGTTTTGCTGCGGGCGCCGGTAAGACCACCCCCACATTCACGGCCGCACAAGTTGCCGCCGTTTTCCGCCTCGGCCGATGACACTGCGCCTCTTCAACACCCTCACCCGCCGTCTTGAGCCTTTCACGTCCATCGAGCCTGGCATGGTGCGCATGTACGTCTGCGGCATGACGATTTACGACCTGTGTCATATGGGCCACGCTCGCATGATGATGGCGTTTGACGTGGTCTACCGTTGGTTGCAGGCCAGTGGTTACCAAGTGACCTATGTGCGCAACATCACCGACATTGAAGACAAGATCATCAAGCGTGCGGTGGAGCGCGGCATCACGATCCGCGCGCTGACCGACGAGATGATCGCGGCCATGCGCCAAGACATCGGCGCCATTGGCGTGGCCACGCCCACTTTTGAGCCGCGTGCCACCGATTACGTGCCGCAGATGTTGTCGATGATTGGCACGCTCGAAGAAAAGGGCCTGGCCTACCGCGCCGCAAGCGGTGACGTGAACTTTGCCGTGCGCAAGTTTGTGGGCTATGGCAAGTTGTCCGGCAAGAGCATTGACGATTTGCGGGCTGGTGAACGTGTCGCCGTGGCTGACGGCAAAGAAGACCCACTGGACTTTGTGCTGTGGAAGGCAGCCAAACCCGACGAGCCTGAAGACGCCAAGTTCAACGGTGACTATGGCCCGGGCCGGCCCGGGTGGCACATTGAATGCTCGGCCATGAGTTGCGCGCTTCTGGGTGAGCGCTTTGACATCCACGGCGGCGGCATGGACCTGCAGTTTCCGCACCACGAGAATGAAATCGCGCAGAGCGAAGGTGCGCTGGGCCATCCGTTCGTCAACTACTGGTTGCACAACGGATTTCTGAATGTCGACAACGAGAAGATGTCCAAAAGTCTGGGCAATTTTTTCACCATTCGAGACGTTCTCAAGCGCTATGACGGCGAGACGCTGCGGTTCTTCATGTTGCGCACGCACTACCGCAGCCCTTTCAACTTCAGCGACCTGCTGCTCGATGACGCGCGCACGGCGCTACGCCGTTTGTATGTTGCGCTCGATGGCGTCAGCTTGCCCGCGACCAACGCCGCTGTTGACTGGACGCAAGCGCAGGCGGCCGCTTTCAAGGCTGCCATGGACGAAGACTTCAACACGCCAGCCGCGTTGGCCGTCTTGTTTGAATTGGCCAATGAGTGCAATCGAGACCATTCGCCCGAGGCGGGTGCCTTGCTGCGCGCGCTAGCGGCCACGCTGGGCGTGCTGCAACAACGGCCAAGCAGTTACTTGCAGGCCGGTAGTGCCTTGGACGAGGCCGCCATCCAGCAACGCATTGCCGACCGCGCCACCGCCAAATTGGCCAAGAACTTCGCTGAAGCCGACCGCATCCGTCTTGAGTTGGCCGGGTTGGGCATTGAGTTGAAAGACTCGGCTCAGGGCACTGTCTGGGTGAGAGCCTGACGGTGCCCACGATCAAAAAGCAGGGTGACCTGTCCGAAGTGGTCTCGCCCTTGAAGGCGGCGCGTGCAGATGCGCTGCCATCGTTCACGCCGGCTTACTGGGATGAGGCCTGCCGCCATTTGGCCAAGCGGGATCGGGTCATGAAGAAGCTGATTCCGCGCTTTGGCGAAGCCCGTCTGCAAAGCCGTGGCGACGCGTTCACCACCTTGGCGCGCTCCATCATCGGCCAGCAAATTTCAGTCAAGGCCGCGCAGTCAGTCTGGAGTCGTTTTGTTGCGGTGGTGGGCGAGCCCGCCAGTGGTTTGTCACCAGCCGCCGTTTTGGCGCTGGACACCCCCGCAATGCGGGGCGCGGGGTTGTCGGGACGCAAAGCCGAGTACCTGACCGATCTGGCGCGGCATTTTGAAGCCGGCTCGGTGCACGTGCTTCAGTGGCAAGAATTTGATGATGAATCCATCATCAACGAGTTGGTTGCCATCCGTGGCATCGGCCGCTGGACGGCCGAAATGTTCCTGATCTTTCACCTGATGCGACCCAACATTTTGCCGCTGGACGATCTTGGCTTGATCAAGGGCATCAGCCAAGGCTACTTCAGCGGCGAACCCGTTTCTCGGGCAGAAGCGCGTGAAGTAGGCGAGGCCTGGGCGCCTTTTCGCTCGGTGGCCACATGGTACATTTGGCGCAGCCTCGACCCCTTGCCGGTCGACTATTGACCCGTAGCCGGTGCCCTGTGCCGCGGCACATCAGGGCAAGATAGACGCCCGTACCGGCCCCGATTCACCCAACCCGACCCGGCGGATGAGCAAACGACACTTTCTCGACTTCGAGCACCCCATTGCCGAGCTCGAAACCAAGATCGAAGAGCTGCGCTATGTGCAGACCGAGTCAGCCGTTGACATCTCCGAGGAGATTGGCCGGCTTGACAAAAAAAGCCAGCAGCTGGCCAAAGACATCTATGCCAACCTGACACCTTGGCAGGTGACCCAAATTGCGCGCCACCCACAGCGGCCGTACACGCTGGATTACGTCAACGAGATCTTCACCGACTGGCAAGAGCTGCACGGCGACCGTGCTTTTGCTGACGATGCGTCCATCGTGGGTGGCCTGGCCCGATTCAACGGTCAGGCCTGCATGGTGATTGGTCAGCAAAAAGGCCGCGACACCAAAGAGCGCGGCTTGCGCAACTTTGGCATGTCACGCCCGGAGGGCTATCGCAAGGCCTTGCGCCTGATGAAGATGGCTGAAAAGTTCGGCCTGCCCTTGTTCACGTTTGTCGACACGCCTGGGGCCTATCCGGGCATTGGCGCCGAGGAGCGTGGCCAGTCTGAAGCCATTGGCCGCAACATCTTCGAGATGTGCCAGCTGGAGGTGCCCATCATCGTCACCATCATCGGTGAGGGCGGCTCAGGCGGCGCCTTGGCCATCAGCGTGGGCGATCAAGTGCTGATGCTCCAGTTCTCGGTTTATTCCGTGATCTCGCCAGAGGGGTGTGCGTCCATCCTCTGGAAAACATCCGAGCGCGCGTCTGATGCCGCTGAGGCTCTGGGCATCACGGCCCATCGTCTCAAGGCCCTCGGCTTGATTGACAAGGTGGTCAATGAGCCCGTTGGCGGTGCGCACCGTGAGCCACGCCAGATGGCCTCGCAACTCAAGCGTGCCTTGGTGGATGCGCTCCGGCAGGTGTCCGATCTGAAGCCCAAAGAGTTGCTGCAGCGTCGCTATGATCGCTTGCAGGCCTACGGCCGCTACGCTGACACCAAAGTCCGCTGAGTGGATTGTTTGGCGGTCTGCTGAACAAGCTGCCAACCGCCAAATTGGGCGTCGAAGTGCTCACCCTGCCTGAAACCACCGTTGCCGTGGCATTCAGCGGGGGCCGGGATTCTTTGGCTTTGTTGCACGCCACTTGCCGCTCTGCTGTGGCCTTGAATTTGCAAGTGGTGGCGCTGCACGTCCATCATGGGTTGTTGCCCGAGGCCGATGACTGGGTGACGCAGGCGCAGCATTTGTGCGCCAATTGGCAGCGCCAAGGCTGGCCCCTGCGGCTGCGCTGGGCCAGGCTGAAGGGGCGGCCCGCCGCAGGTGAAAGCATCGAGGCCTGGGCCCGCGCCAAGCGCTACGCCATGCTGGCCGAACTGGCCCAAGAAGAGGGCGCCTCGCTGGTGTTGTTGGCACAACATCGCCGCGACCAGGCTGAAACCGTGCTGCTGCAAGCCTTGCGGGGTGGTGGGCCGGCGGGCCTGGCCGCCATGCCGAAAGTCATTGAGCGTGCGGGTCTGACCTGGGCGAGGCCCTGGCTGATGCAGCCCCGCGAGTCGATTGACGCCTATGTGCGCTGCCACCAGTTGTCGCCGGTTGAAGACCCGTCCAACCTGGACAACAAGCTGGCCAGAAGCCGATTGCGCCTGCAGGTGTGGCCGGCCTTGCAGGCGGCGTTTGCCGACGCCGAATCTGCGTTGGCCAGCGTGGCGCATCGCGCCCAGGAGGCCAGCGCCGCGCTGGCCGAGCTGGCGGCTTTGGACTTGGCCGCGTTGGTGGACGACGAGGGCGGCCTGCAAGTGGCGGGTTGGCAAACACTGTCTGCCGCGCGCCAGGCCAACGCCCTGCGGGCCTGGTGGGCGGCTTTGACCGGGCGAGGCGCACCCAACACGCTGGTGCAGCGGCTTGTGTTGGAGGTGCCGGGCCGCAGCGCGGCGCGTTGGCCGGCCAGCGCTGGCTGGTTCTGCGTGTTGCATCGGGGGCGTTTGAGGGCGCAGGTGCAGCGGGCCGAGTTGCATGATGCCCCCGTCATGGTGATGGATTTGTCTCGGCCTGGCCACTGGCCGGTGCCTGCATGGGGTGGGGTGTTTGAGGTGTTGCCTTGCTCTGCGCAGGGCGTGCTGGATACCGCTTTGCAGGCCGTCGAGCTTCGCCATCGCAGCGGCGGGGAGCGTTTTCAAGCCAGCCAGCATGGGTTGGCGCGGAGTCTGAAAAAGCAGTATCAGAGCGCTGGCGTGGCGGAGCACGCCCGTGCTGGCCCGCTGCTGTGGTGGGGAAAAAACTTGCTGTTCGTGCCCGGTCTGGGTGTTGATGCCCGGCGCCAGGCCGCAGACGGGGCGAGCCAGCTGACGCTGCGTTGGTGGCCAGACGCCGCGCCGTCAGGCCCCGCACAGGCCAGTGGCTAAAATCCCGGGTCGCATACGGGGGCTGTGCTGCGCCAATCAGATGTTTGGGTCACCGCACAGGCGCGGCAAAGTTGGCCAGGGTGTGGTTGGCGCGTCACGGGCCCAAGCCCGACAGGCTCCTGGAAGTGCCCCACGTGTCGCCAAACCGACTCCGCAATCCCGCGTCAGCAACTTTGTTCCAGCAACCATGGCATTGATCGTTCACAAATACGGCGGTACATCGATGGGCTCGCCCGAGCGCATCCGCAACGTCGCCAAGCGGGTGGCCAAATGGGCCCGCGCCGGCCACCAGATGGTGGTCGTCCCGTCCGCGATGAGCGGCGAAACCAACCGCTTGCTGGGCTTGGCCAAAGAGGTGAACCCGGCGATGCCGGATGCCGCCGCCATGCGCGAACTTGACATGATCGCCGCCACCGGCGAGCAAGTGTCGGTCGGCTTGCTGGCCTTGGCGCTGCAAGCTGAAGGTATGTCGGCGGTCAGTTATACCGGCTGGCAAGTGCCCGTGCGCACCGATTCATCCCACACCAAAGCCCGCATCGAAAGCATCGACGACGTGCGTGTGCGGGCCGATCTGGACGCCGGCCGGGTGGTGGTCATTACCGGCTTTCAGGGCATTGACGGCGAAGGCTCCATCACCACGCTGGGCCGTGGCGGATCAGACACCTCCGCCGTGGCCGTGGCCGCCGCCATGAAGGCCGCCGAGTGCCTGATCTACACCGACGTAGACGGTGTGTACACCACCGACCCGCGCGTGGTGCCCGAGGCTAGGCGCATGCACACCATCAGCTTCGAAGAGATGCTCGAGATGGCCAGCCTGGGCAGCAAGGTGCTGCAGATTCGCTCGGTTGAATTTGCGGGCAAGTACCGCGTGCCGCTGCGTGTTTTGTCGAGCTTCACGCCTTGGGACATTGCGATTGAAGAGGAAGCCAAGTCCGGCACCTTGATTACCTTTGAGGATGACGAAAAAATGGAACAAGCTGTTGTTTCTGGCATTGCGTTCAACCGCGACGAAGCCAAGTTCACGGTGGTCGGCGTGCCCGACACCCCGGGCATTGCGTACCAAATCCTGGGCGCTGTGGCCGAAGCCAATATCGACGTGGACGTGATCGTCCAGAACGTCTCGCATGATGGACGTACCGACTTTTCATTCACGGTGCATCGCAATGATTTTCAGCGCATCCACGACCTGCTGAAAAACACCGTGGTGCCCGCCACTGGCGCGGTGCAGTTCACGTCCGACGCGCGCATCTGCAAGGTGTCCATCGTGGGCATCGGCATGAAGAGCCACGCCGGCGTGGCCAGCACCATGTTCCGCACGTTGTCCGAAGAAGGCATCAACATTCAGATGATCACCACCAGCGAGATCAAAACCTCGGTGGTGCTGGATGAAAAATACATGGAGTTGGCCGTGCGCTCGCTGCACCGGGCCTTTGGCTTGGACGCACCTGAAGCCGTGGCCTGAAGCACAGCATGTGACTTGATCGACAAGTCGGTTTGAAACAGCCCACAAGCTGGGCTAGAATGCTCGTCTTGCCCTGGGAGACGTGACCGAGTGGCCGAAGGTGCTCCCCTGCTAAGGGAGTATGGGATTAAAAGTTCCATCGAGGGTTCGAATCCCTCCGTCTCCTCCAGCAAGTGATTCGGCAAGGTTCGAGAAAGTCCGAACAAACAACCTGAAAGCCCCGCACTGCGGGGCTTTTTCGTTCGTGGCGGTTCGTTGTGATGCTTTGACATCCGGCCCCAAGTGGGGGCATTCTTGGGGGCATCCGGTCGAGCAACCTGGGGGCATGGTTCCCCGGGGCATCAAACCGGGGGAGAACACCCCATGCCATTGACCGATACCGCGTGCCGAAACGCCAAGTGCCCCGAGGGCCGCGCCCTGATTCGCCTGGCCGACGCTGGCGGGCTTTACCTTGAGGTGACCCGCCCCGGGCCAAAGAACCCCAAGGGTTCGAAGCTGTGGCGCTGGAAGTACCGGGTAGGCGGCAAGGAAAAGCGCTTGGCGCTGGGCATTTACCCCGCCGTGCCGCTGGCCAGCAGCATGGATGCCCCCAGCGCTGGGGGCATTGCGCAGCTTGTGAAGGGGGCACGGCAACTTCGAGACGAGGCAAAGGCCCTGCTTTTGGCGGGCACTGACCCCGGCGAGGCCCGGCGCGACGCCAAGCTGACCAAGATGTCCGCCCATGAAACCGCCTTCGAGCCCGT
>JAYWDK010000314.1:0-4033 GCA_043779845.1 Betaproteobacteria bacterium
GTACGAGTGAATC
Source organism: Betaproteobacteria bacterium (assembly GCA_043779845.1). GTDB lineage: Bacteria > Pseudomonadota > Gammaproteobacteria > Burkholderiales > Burkholderiaceae_C > Pseudaquabacterium. The sequence continues at coordinate 14 of JAYWDK010000314.1, forward strand.
CCATCCCGCCACGTGTCCCGAAACGCCTTGACCTGCTCTGGCTCCCGCGTGATATGCCCGGCATTGCCATCCTTCACGTCCCGGCTGGTCGTGCTCCACTGAAAGTTGCTGTTGAATTTGATGCCATACGGCGGATCAAAATAAATGCACTGCACCTTGCCACGCAAACCTTCGCGCTCGGCCAGTGACGCCATCACAGCCAGGCTGTCGCCCAGGATCATGCGATTGGCCCAGTGCGCGTCATGCGCATAAAACTCGGTCTTGGCGTCGTCACTCGGCAGACCGTTGAAGTCGGCAAACATGTCGACCTGCGGCGCGTCTGTGCCTTGAGCGCGATCGGTCTGCCGCTTGAGGTCGTCGATCAAAACCTTGGGGTGCACCTTCTCCTGGATGTACAGCGGCGGTGCATGCACCACCAGGTCTGACCAGTCCTGCTCATCTTTGCCGCGCCACACCAGTTGCGGGTCCAGGTCACGGTTGCGGCCCGCTCGCTCGCGAGGGTAGGCCACCCGCACGGGGCCTTGCTGGTCTTTCTTCATGACCGACTGGTACTCGGCCGTGGGGATGTTCTTGCGAGTGGCGTCTTCGTGCTTGAGCGTCTCGACGCTGAGCGGGGGTTTGGGTGTTCTGGTGGCCATGGGGGTCGATCAGGAGTCGAGTGCGTCGGGCTTTTTCAGCGCCTTTTTGTCAGCCGAGAGCAAACGGCGCTCCACCTTCTTCACGTCTTCGGCTGGGGGCAAGGTTTCAGGGCGAATGCCGCGTTGCAGCAGGGTGTCGCGAACGGCCTGGTTGTTGGTGACGTGCTCTTTGGCAATGGCGGTTTCGCTGCCCATCTGGTGCTGGCGCGCGTTGAAGATGGTGATTTCGGCGGCGAAGTCTTTGGCCTTGAGGATGATGGTGGGCGCAAAGTCAGCCAGCGGGCGGTTGTCTGGCACCTGCCATTGCGCCTTCATGGCCTGGGTTGATTTGCCGAACAGTGCGCTGTCGCCTTTGCTGCGAATCAGCGCAAAGTCTTGGTTGCCGCCGGTCTGCTCGTAGATGACGGCAGAGAGATCTTTCTCGGTTGCCGACAGCTTCTTGCGCGCCGCCACACGCTCGGCCTCCAGCAGGCGTTGCTCAATCAACTCGGCGCGGCGGGTTTGCACGGCAAAGTAGGTCTGCGCAAAGGCGATGGGTTGTTTGCGCGAGTCGCCGTTCTGCGCCACCAGATAGCAGGCGTAGCGGGTCAGCATGAGGTCGTCTACCTCGCGTTGGCTGCCCGAGCCCAAGTCGACCATTTTGTTGACGTCAACAAAATGGTCTGCCACCCGGTGCCCCGAGACTTCACAAGCCGTTCTTGCCTTGCTCAGCGCCGTGCCAAAGTTGCGCCACTCGGCGTAGCCCAGCAGGTGTTGCAGGTCGCGCGCCAACCAAAACTCAATGCCTTGCTCGGTTTTTTGGGCGTGGCCCTCAAAAGTGTCTGTCAGGCTCTGGACGATCTCAGTCTTCATCAATTCACTCCCTCAGCGTTCGGCCGGGCAACGGTGTCGACCATCTTGTTGAACTCGGCTTCAACTTGCTTGGCAAAGTCGTGCTGCATTTGGTAGACGTCGACAAACTCGACAAACGCCCAGCGGCCGTAGGCGCCCAGGTTGTTGACGCCGGGCACCCAGTAGGTGTCCATGGTCAGCTTTTTGTCTTTGGCGTCTTCGCCCCGGTAGCCCTTGATTTCGACGATCAGGTTGAGAAGGTCGTCGGCGCCATGGTCGTCGTCGATCTGTACGATGAAATCGGGCCGGTACTTGCGTGTCTCCGAGCCATAGCGATACGGCACCTCAAAGCCCAGGTTGTGGTTCTTGACGTAGCGCGCAACGCGTGGGTGGCGCTCCGCAACGCGGCAGAACTCGGCTTCCCAATCGCTGTCCAGAATCACCCAGTTGACATGGCTTTTTGGTGGTGGGCCATTGGTTTCCCAGCGCTCAAGCTTCGATGTATTGAAGTTGACGAAGCGGGTAGACCCCGTGGCGTTGTAAGGATCCAGCACCGCCTTGATGGGGCGTTTGTTGACTTGCTCGGCTTTGGTGATGGCAGCCGTGATGCGGTTGCAGGCCATGTCGGCCAACTCTTGATACATGAGCTGCGCCGGGTAGGTATCGCCTTTGCAAATCAGATGGTGGTCAAGCCAGTCTTTGGCAATGCGCTTGAACTGGCCAAACAAATGCAGCTTGGGTTCGCCACCCGGATCGCGCCAATGGTGGGTCACCAAGCGCTTTGTCAGGTGCATCAGCAGGGTAGACCGCCGCATGTCAGCCAGGTGCTCAAGGCTGAGGTCAATGGTCTCGCCGATGATGCCGGCGTTATGAGTGACAGAGGGCCCCACCAAGTCAGGCGTTAGCACCAACTCGGAGTCAGCGCTGAACTCTGCCGTCAAGCGCTCGGCAGGCAATTCGACCCGATAGCCTTGCACGCGAGGGAACGTTATCTCCAGTGCGGCACGGTCTGGCAGTGCGCGCACCTGCACCGTCTCACGCGGCGGCAGCGGCTTGATGATCACCGGCTTGGCAGTGAAGTCAAACGGGATGCCCAGCACATCGGCGTACTCAACGTTGAACAGCCCCTCCTCGTTCAAGTCATAGGACTGGCGGCGCAAGGCGCGGCCGATCACCTGCTCACACAGCAACTGCGTGCCAAACGCGCGAACGCCCAGCACGTGGGTCACCGTGTTGGCGTCCCAGCCCTCGGTGAGCATGGACACCGAGACGACGCAGCGAATCGAGTCTCCAAGACGGCCCGGCTTGCCAACGGTGTTCATGACCTCGCGAAGCAGGCGCGCATCGTCGAACGACTTGCCTGCGCGAAGCTCATCAGCCAGTGGGCCGCCGCGCTCAAACACCTCTTGCTTGAATTGCTCAATCTCGGGGCCGGCCGCAGCGCGGAAGCTGTCGTCTAACGCGTCACCCGACTCAAGTTGCTCGCTGTCGATCAGCAGGGTGCGTGGGCGTCCAAACGCATTGCCGTATTCGTCGCTGTTGCGAAACAGCTCAAGCCGCCCAGGCACTGGCGTCGAACTGCCGTTGTCGTTGTCACGGTTGAAACCGGAAATGAAGTCGTAGACCAGCTTGGACGTGGACGTGTTGTTGCAGACCACGATGAAGCATGGGGGCACTTTGATGCCCGCTGCTTGCCACAACTCGAAGGTCTTTTTGTAGTGGCCGTACAAGGCCTCCAAGGCGGTTTGCAGCTCGACCGGCAGGCTCAGCGGATCAAGTGACTTGGCGCTGCCTCGGCCCTTTTTGGGCATGCGGGTGCGGATGTGCTCCCACAGGTTGCGGAACTTCGGCATGTCGCCGCCGGGGATGTTGTCGGCCACGGGCACACGGGGCAGCTTGACGATGCCGCACTCGATGGCGTCCATCAGTGAAAAGTCGCTCATGGTCCAGGGGAACAACGTGCCCTCGACGTAGCCAGAGCCTGCCAGGAAGAACGGCGTGGCAGACAGATCAACCACCTTGGCCACACCGAGCTTGCGGTTGACGGCCTCCAGGCCGGTGATCCACATGCGGGCTGCTTCGTTGTTCTCGTCGGCTTCTTTCTTGTCGTCGCCTTTCAGTGCGTCGCTTTTCAGTGCTTCTAATTCAGCATCGGGCTTTTCGCGGTAGCAGTGGTGGGCCTCGTCATTGATCACCAGCACGTTGCTCAGGCCCATCAAATCTGGCATGACGCGCTGAAGCATCTGGCCTTCGGTTTCCAGGGTGTTCAGTTCGTCGCCGCCACGGCCTTGCAACAGCAGGCGGCCGCCCTTGGACAACTCGATGCGTTCTCGGAGCTTGAACGCGTGGTAGTTGGTGATGACGATCTTGGCCCGGTTCAGGTCCTCCAGCATGTCGCTGGGCACCAGCTCGCGACTGGCGTAGTAACTGTCGGGGTCGTTGGGCTGCAAGACACGCAGGCGATCCTTGATGGTCAAGCCTGGGGCGACCAGCAGAAAGCCCCGCGTGAACTTCTTGCTGCCAGGCCGACGCACGGCGTTGACGGTCTGCC
>JAYWDK010000315.1:0-11179 GCA_043779845.1 Betaproteobacteria bacterium
CCCACCCCGCGCCAGACCGGCGTGCCAACAGACTGGAGGACTCCATGGCCAAGGCCCAGCAACGCAGCAGCAAGGAAACCAAGAAGCCCAAGAAGGACGCCGGCGCCAACAAGCTGCTGTCGCCGGGCGCGGTGTCGCCCACGGTCGTCACGGTGGTGCCGGAACGCGGCAAGAAGAAGAAGTGACAAGGCCTGAAACAAGCCGCTGTGCGAGCCAGTCTCGGGCTTGCAGCGTGGGCGCTTTACTCGGCCGGGCGCTTGCTGTTGTCGATGTCGATCATGTGCCACCAGCGGTTCCAGAACAGTCCGCGCCGGTAGCCCACCACCCAGGGGTGGGCCATGTCGGTGTAGATGCGATGCACATGCTGCTTGTAGGGGGCATAGGCGGCCGAGATGCGCTTGGCCTGCAGGAACAAGGCGTCGCGCTCGGGCCCGTTGGGCAGGGCCGACATGCGGTCGTAGAGGGCGTCGAACTCGGGCCATTTGAATCGCGACAGGTTGGCCCCGCCGCTGGACGGCCCGTACAGGCGTTGCAGCGCATTCTGGCCGTCGGGCTGGCTGGCCGACGAGCCCACGCCCCAGATCATCAACTTGCCGGCCTGCATGGCCTTGAGGTTCTCGGGCCACTTGGCAAACTTGAACTCGATCTTCAGACCAATCGCCGCCATGTTTTTTTGCCACAACTCGTCGAGCTGGCGTTGGCTGGCGTCCGACTGGGTATTGCGCAGCAGCACCAGCGGCTTGCCATCGGGTTGATCACGCCAGCCGTCACTGTTGCGGTCAACATAGCCATACATGTCGAGCAGGGCGCGGGCGCGGGCGGCGCTGAACTCGCCCATCTCGCTGCGGTAGGCCGGGTCATAGCCCGTGGTGTGCGGCACCAAGGGCGATTGCGCGGGAATGGCCTGGCCGCGCCGGGCCAGCGTGATCTCGCGCGGAATGTCCACCGCCAGGTTGATGGCGCGGCGCAGCGCTACTTTTTCAGGCGTGTAGCCGCCCACCACCGGATCGTCCATGTTGTAGACGGTCAGCGCCGCCACCGGCGCCACGGTGCGGATGCCCACGATGCCTTGCCGCGCCAAGTTGGGCGCCACCCGGCCGCCGGGCATGGCGGTGCCGGAGAACTCGTCGGGCACGCGTTCAATCAGGTCTTGCTGGCGGTTCAGGAACGACAACCAGCGCGGCTGCTGTTCTTCAATGATGGCGATCACCACCCGGTCCACCATCGGGATGCGCCGGCCCTTGAAGCGCGCCAGCAGCGCCTGGCCTTCGGCGTCATCTGCGGCGGGCTCGGCTTCGTCCTCGTAGTGGCGTTCGCGGTAGCCGGGCCTGCGCTCGAGCACGATCTCCGAGCTGCGCCGCCAGCTCGCCAGCCTGAAGGCGCCCGTGCCCACCGGGTGCTGGGCGATCTGCTCGCCATACAACTCGTCCACCTCGCGCGCCACCGCGCCGTACAGGCTGTTGTCGGCCAGCGTCTCAACCAACCTTGGCCGAGGCTCGGTGGTGGTCAGCCGCAGCGTGTAGCGATCCAGCGCGCGCAGGCCCGGCAGCTCGCGGTCGTAGTCAAACGGCTTGCGTTGATCCAGCGCCGCCTTGCGCTGCGCGTCCAGGCCCAACAAGCCGAGGTCGGATATCTCGCTCCACGCGGGGCTTTTGGTGGCGGGGTCGGCAAAACGTTTGAGCGTGTAGACGTAGTCTTGCGCCACCAGCTCGCGCGGTTTGCCCTTGAACGCCGGGTCGTCGGCAAAGTAGATGCCGGGCCTGACGCGGATGGTGAACTGGCGGAAATCAGCCGACACCTCGGGCAGCGCGACGGCGGTGAGCGGCTTGATTTGGGCCGGGCGCGCCAGGTGGTCGTAGTGGTACAGGCCCTCAAAAACATGCGAGGTGATGATGCGCGAATACAGGTCGGAGATCTTGGCCGGATCAAAACCCGTCTCGGCCACGCGGAACGCGTAGCGCAGGGTTTTGGCGGCGGTCGGCAGGCTTGCGGCGGCACCCGGCGCCGACGCTGCCTCGGCAAGCGCGCTGGCGGCTGCGGCGGCCGAAGGCACTGCCGCCGGCAGCACGGCCACCAGCAACGCCAAAACAGCCAGCGGCCGGTAGAAACAAGGGGCGAAAGAACGGGTCATCATGGCCTGCGTCATTGGGCGTTAGCAATTCACAACGAAGCGGCGCGCAGCGCGGGGTCCACATCCACCCGGTGCCACCATTCTTGCCAAAACGGCGTGCGGCGGTAGCCCGAAACCCAGGGGTGCAGCAACTCGTTGGCGATGCGGTGCACCAGCACCTTGGTGGGCATGTAGGCGGCGGCTAAGCGTTTAGCCGCCAAAAACAAGGCCTCGCGCTCGGGGCCGTCGGGCAAGGCCAGCAAGCGCTCGTAAACCGCATCAAACGCCGGCAGCTTGAAGCGCGACAGGTTTTGTTGACCCGCCTGCGGGCCGTACCAGCGCGCCAGCGCGCTTTGGCCGTCGGGCACATCGGCCGACGAGCCCAGCATCCACATTTGCAACGAGCCCGCCATCGCGGCTTTCATGTGGCTGGGCCACTGGGCGATTTCAAACTCGCAGCGGATGCCCACGTCCGCCAGGCAGCGGCGCCACACGTCGTTGAACAAGCGGTAGATCTGCTCGGGCTCGGTGGACATCGTGAGCTTGAGCGGGCGGCCGTCCGGCAGCTCGCGCCAGCCGTCGCCGTCGCGGTCAACGTAGCCGTGCAGGTCGAGCAAGGCCTTGGCGCGCGGCACGCTGTACTCGCCCATGGTGCTGCGAAACGCGGGGTCATAGCCCGTGGTGCCCGGCAGCACGGGCGACTGCGCGGCCACGGCCTGGCCGCGCCGCACCTGGGTGATCTCGCGGTGTACGTCATACGCCAGCGACAGCGCCCGGCGCAGCGCCACTTTGTCGGGCGTGTAGCCACCCAGCACCGGGTCTTCCATGTTGAAGTACACCATGCCGCAATCGGACTTGAGCGAGCGGTGCAACTGCACACCGCGCTTGGCCAGGTTGGGCGCCAGCCGACCGTTGGGCACGGCCAGGCTTGCAAATTCAAGCGGCACTGAGCCCACCAGGGACATCAGGCCATCAATCTGGCCGTTGAGGAACGACAGCCACATCGGCTGGTTCTCTTCGATGATCGACACCTCGACTTGGTCGACCATCGGCAGGCGCCGGCCCTTGAAGCGCGCCAGGATGGCCTGGCCTTCGGCGTCACCCGCAGCGGGCTGCGCGTCATACAGCAGCTCGCGAAATTGCGGGTTGCGCTCCAGCACGATCCTGGAGCCACGCACCCACTGCTTGAGGCGGAACGGGCCGGTGCCCACCGGGTGCTCGCCGATGGTTTCGCCATAAAAATCCACCACCTCGCGGGCCTGGGCGGGCAGCAAATCACTGGCAGCCAATATGGTCTGGACAAAGCGGGGCCGCGACGCTTTGAGCGTGAAGCGCACGGTGTAGCGATCCACCGCCTTGAGACCCTCAAGCGGCGCGTCGTAGTCGAAGGGCTTGCGCGTATCCAGCGCGGCTTGGCGCAGCTCGGCCAGGCCTACAAATCCCATGTCGAGCACCGAGGTTGCGGCTGGGCTTTTGTTGGCCGGGTCCACAGTGCGCTTGAAGGCGTAGAGCACGTCGTCGGCCACCAGCTCACGGCCGCGCCCGGCGGGGCGGGTGGCGCTGCCCTTGAACGCGGGGTCGTCAGCGAAGTGAATGCCCGGCTTGAGCTTGACTGTCCAGACCGTGAAGTTGCCCGATACCTCGGGCAAACCATCCGCCAGCAGCGGCACAAATTTGACCGGCCGGGCCAGGTGGTCGTAGCCGTACAGCGACTCAAAAATGTGCGCGGTGATGGTGCGCGAGTAGAGGTCAATGATGCGCGCCGGATCGAAACTGGTTTCGGCCGAGCTCATGGCCACGCGCAGGATCTTGGGCGCCGCTGGTGATGCCGGGGCGGCATCGGCCGCATCGGCGGGAAGCGGCAGCACCGCCGCCAAGGGCAAGGCCAACATCACGCGGCGTGGCAGGCCAAGTGGCGCATCAGAAGGCCGGGCGGGTGCGGCAGTGGGCGATGTCGGGTGCATGCGCTTGGTTTTGGCGGCCACGGCGCGCCAGGGTGTTGGCGACCACGGCGCGGGCTGAAGGGGCTGGGCAGCGCGCAGTCTAGCGGCGCGGCCAGGCCCGGCGCATCAACAGCAACCCGCGCCGGCGCCCACGCTGTGGCGTAGCCTGCCGCCCCAAGGCACGGCGCTTGCAAGCCCTGGCCCGGGGTTTGCGATAGGCGTTGCGGCTGGGCCCTGTCACCTAGACTGCCGCATCCCAAAACGGGCCCCGCCACCATAAGCGGCGAGGCCGCTGAACAACCCAGGAGTGCGGCGCCGATGTTGGCTTATGTGATCAGACGCTTGTGGCAAATGGTGCCCACCTTGCTGGGCGTGGTGCTGCTGGTGTTCACCTTGTTCCATTTTTTTGGCAGTGATCCCAGCGTGATCCTGGCCGGCCAAAACGCCACGCCCGAGCAGATCGCCGCCATCCGCCAGCAGCTGGGCCTGGACCAGCCGGCCTATGTGCAGTTCGGCATCTTTTTGAAGCAAATTGTCACCTTTGACTGGGGCCGCAGCTGGGCCACCAACGAGCAGGTGAGCCATTTGTTTGCCACGCGCCTGCCCGCCACCGTGACGGTGATGCTGCCGATTTTGATTTTGGACACGCTGCTGGCCGTGCCCATCGCGCTGGGCGTGGCTTACGTGCGCGGCTCGCTCACCGACCGGGCGCTGATGGTGCTCACCACCGTGGCGCTGTCGATCAGCTTTTTGGTCTACGTGATCATTGGCCAATACGTGTTTGGCTTCCAGCTGGGCTGGTTTCCGGTGCAGGGCTGGAGCGACAGCGTGCTGACCAATTTGACCGTTTATTCGCCGCTGCCGGTGCTGCTGGCGGTGATGGTGGGCGTGTCACCGCAAACGCGGCTGTACCGCAGCTTTTTTCTCGACGAGCTGGGCCACGACTACGTGCGCACCGCCCGCGCCAAGGGCCTGGGCGAGCGCACGGTGCTGTTCAAGCACGTGCTGCGCAACGCCATGATCCCCATCCTCACCAACGTGGGGCTGGCGCTGCCGGGCATTTTTGTGGGCTCGTTTTTGATCGAGGTGTTTTTCTCCATTCCCGGCCTGGGCCGCGAGGTCTTGCTGGCGGTCAACCGCAGCGACTACCCGGTGATCCAGGCCGCCACGGTGTACTTGGCGATGCTGACGATGTTGATCAATCTGGCGACCGATTTGCTCTACAAAGTCGTTGACCCACGGGTGGTGCTTAGATGAGCGCGGTGATGGCAAACACGGTGAGCCCCGTGCAGCGATCCGCCGGGGTTTGGCTCACGGCTTGGCGGCGTTTTCGCCATGACCGCGTGGGCATGGTCTCGGCCGTGATCGTGGTCGGCTTTCTGTTGCTGATTGCCGCCGCTGCCACCGGCCTGGTGGCGAGCCAGTGGCAGCGCGAGCTGGCCGTGCCCAACGCGCCGCCCACGTTTTTGGGCCCACGCGCGGCTGAAGACGCCGGCACGCTGGCGGGCGCTGAATCCAAGCCCGCCCCGATGGTGGACCTGAGCGACATCGACCCGCTGGCGCCGCGCTACAAAGAGTGGGCCGAGCGCGCCGCCAAGATGAGTACCGTGGAAACGATCAAGGCCCAAACCCTGCCCATGGGCGCCGACCGCCTGGGCCGCGACGTGCTGGCCAAGGCCATCAAGGGCACCGAGATATCGGTGTTTGTGGGCGTGCTGGCGGCCTTGTTTGCCACCGTGATCGGCACTGTGCTGGGCGCGCTGGCGGGGTTTTTTGGCGGCAAGGTAGGCGACTTTCTGGAGTGGCTCTACAACGTCTTCACCGCCATCCCCGACATCCTGCTGATCTTTGCCTTTGCGGCAGTGCTGGGCCGGGGCGTGGGCACGGTGGTGCTGATCCTGGGGCTGACAGGCTGGACGGGCCTGTACAGGCAAGTGCGCGCCGAGTTCATCAAGCACGCCGGCCGCGAGTACGTGCGCGCCGCCGAGGCCATAGGCGCGGGCAAGCGCAGCCGCATGTTCAGGCACATCCTGCCCAACGTCAGCCACGTGATCCTGGTGCGCATGAGCTTGCTGGTGGTGGGTTTCATCAAGGCCGAAGTGATCCTGTCGTACCTGGGCCTGGGCGTGCCGATCGACCAGGTGAGCTGGGGCACGATGCTGGCCGAGGCGCAGAGTGAGTTGATCCTCGGCCACTGGTGGCAGCTGGTGGCGGCGGCGGCCTTCATGGCGGTGTTCGTGACCGCGTTTTCATTGATGGCCGACGCCCTGCGCGACGCGCTGGACCCCAAGCTGCGTGGAGCGGAATAACCATGAACCCCCACGCTCACCTAAGTTCGCTGCCCCCCGAGGGGGCGGGCCTCTCCTTGGGGCGGCCCGGCGGAGAGTCCATGAACCCCCACGCTCACCTAAGTTCGCTGCCCCCCGAGGGGGCGGGCCTCTCCTTGGGGCGGCCAGTCTACAAGTCCATGCTGCTGTCGATCCAAGACCTGAAAGTCTCGTTCCGCCTGGGCGAGCGCGGCGCCACCACGCTGGCCCAGGCCGTCAAGGGCGTCGGCTTCGAGATCGCCGAAAACAGCACGCTGGCGCTGGTGGGTGAATCGGGCTCGGGCAAAAGCGTGACGGCGATGTCCATCCTCAACCTGCTGCCCGGCAACGCCCAGCGCAGCGGCCGGATTTTGTATCAGGGCCGGGATTTGCTAACGGCCAAACTGCACGACTTGCAGGCGCTGCGCGGGCGCGAGATCGCCTGCGTGTTTCAAGACCCGATGAGCTCGCTGAACCCGGTGTTCACCGTCGGCGCGCAAATTGCCGAGCCCTTGATCAAGCATTTGGGCCTGGGCGCACGCGCCGCCATGGCCCGCGCCGAAGCGCTGCTGGCCGAGGTGGGCATGCCCGAGCCCAAGCGCCGGTTGTTGGCCTACCCGCACGAGCTGTCGGGCGGCCAGCAGCAGCGCGTGATGATCGCCATGGCGCTGGCCTGCGAGCCCAAGCTGCTGATCGCCGACGAGCCCACCACGGCGCTGGATGTGACCATCCAGCGCCAGATCATGGAGCTGCTGGCGGGGCTCAAAGAAACCCGCCGCATGAGCCTGCTGTTCATCAGCCACGATCTTGGCGTGGTGGGCGAGATTGCCGACCACGTGGTGGTGATGCGCCAGGGCAGGGTGCGCGAACAAGGCCCGGTGGCGCAGATCTTCAGTGCGCCGCAAGACGCCTACACCCGCGCGCTGCTGGCCTGCCGCCCCAGCCTGACCGACACCCCGGCGCGGCTGACGGTGATTGACGAGCACATCGCGGGCGGTGCCGCCGGCAAGGTGACCACCAGCGCCAGCCCGGCGCTGGCCAAGGACCCCAACGCGCCGGTGGTGCTGGAGGTGCGTGGCCTGGCCAAGAGCTTTTTCATCAGGCAAGGGCTGTTTGGCCAGCGTGAGTTCAAGGCCGTGCACGACGTCAACTTTGCGCTGCGGCGCGGCCACACGCTGGGCGTGGTGGGTGAATCAGGCTCGGGCAAAACGACGATGGGCCTGACGCTGCTGCGCCTGCACGAGCCTACGGCGGGCGAGGTTTATTTTGACGGCCAGAACCTGCTCACGCTCAAACCCCGCGAGCGCCAAGCCATGCGCCGGCGCATCCAGATCGTGTTTCAAAACCCCTACGCCAGCCTGAACCCACGCTTCACCATCGGCCAAACCTTGATCGAGCCCATGGCCATTCACGGCATTGGCGCCAACACCGCCGAGCGTGAGGCCCGCGCCCGCGCCTTGCTCGACAAAGTAGGCCTGGTGGCCGACACCTTTGGCAAGTACCCGCATGAGTTTTCGGGCGGCCAGCGCCAGCGCGTGGCCATCGCGCGCTGCCTCACGCTCAGCCCCGAGGTGCTGGTGCTCGACGAAGCGGTGAGCGCACTCGACGTGTCGGTGCAAGCGCAGGTGCTCAACCTGCTGCGTGATCTGCAAGACGAGCTGGGCTTATCCTACGTGTTCATCAGCCACGACCTGGCGGTGGTGCGCTTCATCAGCGACGAGGTGCTGGTGATGAAGGACGGCGAGGTGGTGGAGCAAGCCAGCGCGGCGCAAATTTTGGCCGCGCCCCGGCAGGAGTACACCCGACGCCTGCTCAGCGCGGTGCCACGCGGCTGGGTGCCTGCCGCAGCTTGATAGCGCAGCAACGTCAACACCCCACTCAACCGAGATTTCACCCCCATGAACCCAAACCGCCGCCTCGCCCTGGCCGGCAGCCTGTTGCCCTTGCTTGCAGGCATCTTGGCGTCGAGCCCAGCCCGGGCCCAAACCGCCTGGCCGGGCAAAGCCGTGCGCATCGTGGTGCCGTTTGCAGCGGGTGGCACCACCGACTTGCTGGCCCGCGCCTTGGCACCCGAGTTGCAACGCGTTTTTGGCCAGCCCTTCGTGGTGGACAACAAGCCCGGCGCGGGCGGCAACAGCGGTGCGGCCGAGGTGGCCAAGGCCGCGCCCGACGGCCTCACGCTGCTGATGGGCACGGTGGGCACGCACGCCATCAACGCCGCGCTCTACCCCAAAATGCCGTTTGACCCCCTCAAGGATTTCGCGCCCATCACGCTGATGGCCAGCGTGCCCAACGTGCTGGTGCTGAACCCGGCCTTTGCGCAAAAGTACGGCATCAACACGGTGGCCGACCTGGTGCGGGCGGCGCGCGCCAACCCGGGCAAGTTCAACATGGCCAGCTCGGGCAACGGCACGTCCATCCACCTGGCGGGTGAGTTGTTCAAGAGTTTGACGGGCACGTTCATGGTTCACTTTCCGTACCGCGGCTCGGGCCCGGCGCTGATTGACCTGATCGGCGGCAGCGTCGATTTGATGTTCGACAACCTGCCCTCGGCGCTGCCCCAGATCAAGACCGGCCGGCTCAAGGCCCTGGCCGTGACCAGCGCCCGGCGCTCGGACGCCGTGCCCGATCTGCCCACGGTTGAAGAAGCCGGCGGGCCCTTGCTGAAGGGCTATGAGGCCAGCTCGTGGTTTGGGCTGCTGGCGCCCGCCGGCACGCCCAAGGACGTGGTGCAACGCTTGCAGCAAGAAACCGCCAAGGCCCTGGCCAGCCCGGCGCTCAAGGAGCGCTTGCTGGCGCAGGGCGCCATTCCGGGCGGCATGAGCAGCGCCGATTTCAGCAAGTTCATCGGCGCGGAAACCACCAAGTGGGCGCGGGTGGTGAAGGCCGCCGGAGCCAAGGTGGACTGAGCCGCTGGCCCGGTTGTCGGCCCGGGCCTGGGGCCAGACTGCGGGCGATCAGGCGCTCGCGATGCCGGTGGCCCACAACACGGGCTTGCGGGCCTCGGACCAGCCCTCATAGCGCGCGCCATAAACCTCTTCAACCCGGTTGCGTTTGACCTTGAAGGTGGGCGTGATGAAGCCGTTGTCCACCGTCCAGCCCTCGGTCACCAGCACCAGGTGATTGAGCCGCTCATGCGGGTCCAGGGTGGCGTTGATGCTGACCAGGTGCTCGCCCAACGACGCCTCCAACGCCTGCCGCCCAGCGTCGGTGCCAGCTTGCTGCACGCCCACGGCGTTGAGCATCAGGATGCCCAGCGGCTGGCCCAGGTTGGCGCCCGTGACGCAGCAGGCCTCCACGGCCGGGTGCATCACCAGACGGTCTTCGATCGGTGCGGGCGCCACGTACTTGCCCTTGCTGGTCTTGAACAAATCCTTCACCCGGCCGGTGATCTTGAGGTAAGCCTCGGCGTCGATGGTGCCCTTGTCGCCGGTGTGCAACCAGCCATCGGGCGTGAAGGCCGCGCGCGTGAGCTCGGGCTCTTTGTAGTAACCCAGCATCAGGCCGGGGCTGCGCACCAGGATCTCGCCGTTGTCGGGGGCGATGCGGCATTCGACGCCATCGTAGGCCGGGCCCACGGTGCCGGGGCGCGGCACGCCAGGCAAGGTGGCATGTGAGACGCCGCAGTTTTCGGTCATGCCATAAACCTCGACGATGGGCAGGCCCAGATCGGCATACCAGTTCAGCAGCTCGGGCGGCATGGGCGCAGCGCCACCGGCGGCAAACGTGCATTGATCCAGCCCCAGGGCGCCCAGGATTTTTTTGCGCACGATGCCGCGCACGATGGGGATCCTGAGCAGGCGCTTGAGCTTGACTGGGGGCATCTTGGCGCTCACGCCCTGCTGGAACTTGACCCACAAGCGTGGCACCGAGAAAAACGCGGTGGGCCGCGCGCGCTGCAAATCCTGCGTGAAGGTGTCCAGGCTGTCGGCAAAAAAAACCTGCATGCCACGCGCCAGCAAACCGTGCTCTACCAGCGTGCGCTCGGCCACGTGTGCCAAAGGCAGATAACTCAGCATGCGAGCGTTCAAATCGATGCCCGGCACGCGCTTGAGCCCCGCCTCGGTAGACCACGCGAAAGTGCCAAAGCTGTGCATCACGCCTTTGGGCGCGCCGGTGGTGCCCGAGGTGTACATGATGGTGCTCAGCTCGTCGCCATCACGCAGCGGGTGGCCCACGAGGGGCGCGGTGCGCGCCACGATCTGATCCCAATCCTCGGTGCCCGCCGGCAAATCAGCCATCGTGGGCGCCAAGGGCAAACGGATGCAGCGCAGGCCGGCCTCGGCACAGGATTGCACGCCGGGGCGCATGGCGGGCCAGCCGTCAAGCTTGCCGATGAACAGCCAACGTGCCTCGCTGTGGGCGAGCACCTGGCGGATGGTGTCGGCCGCCAGCGTGGGGTAGAGCGGCACCGACACGCCGCCCGCCAGCCAGATGGCGAAATCGGCGATCAACCACCAGGCGGTGTTCTTGGACATCAGCGCCACGCGGTCGCCAGGCTTCAGGCCCTGGGCTTGCAGATGGGCGGCGAGCCGGCGCGCCGGGTCCATGATTTGCGCCCACGTGAAAGTGCTGAGCTGGCCGTCGCCCATGGGCTGGGTGAGCACCCGCCGGGTTGGCGCCGTTTGCTCCCAGTGGTACAGGCGCTGCAGCGCCAGCTTGGACGGATCGACGAGGGTGTGACGCATGGCGGGCACTTTCAGTGGGCAGCGATGATTGCAGCCTGAAAGATTAGCCCGCCATGGGCCGCCTGCCCAGCGGGGTTTCGCCAACAGGGTTTCGCTGACAGGGTTGGCCGAATCAAGCCGGGGTCAAACGCC
>JAYWDK010000316.1:0-11176 GCA_043779845.1 Betaproteobacteria bacterium
CCCATCGCTTCCACGTTCGCCGCCTCGTCCAGTACCAGAGGAGCAAATTGTCCGGACCCTCGGCCGTCAATGGAAGAACACCGCTGCCTTACCGCTTACGCCGCAGCGCTCGGCCTGGGCGTGCAGGTTGGCCAGGCGGTCGAGGTATTCGTGGCCGTAGGCTATGTCTTGAAACTCGATCACGCGCTGCAGGCCGGCGCCCAGCATGGCGTGGGCGGCGGGCGGAAAGTCACGTTCGATGCGCGCGCGCAAGGGCTCAACAGCGGCGCTGGCCGCGCGCTGCGGCAGTGGCCGGTGCGCGGAGCTTTGCGCGCTGCTTGAGCATAGCTGCCGGGGCGGCTGGTTCGTGCCGGGGTTCGCGTGTCTGGGCTTGTCGCCGCCACACTACTACCCATGAATACGCCTCCCGATCGCCGCTGTTCACGCCTTTCGGCCGGGTTCATTTGGTACGGGCCGCTACCACGTTTTGGGTGCGCTAGGCGCTACAGGCGTGGTCGGGCGCCGCAGGGGGCGCCAGGTGGCCCGCTTTGGCATCCAGCAGGCTCTCAAGGTAGTGCTCTTTCACGCCATAAAAAGCCTTGAGCTCGGCCACCTTGGCGCGCAGCGCGGCGCGTTGTGCGGCGGGCAGCTTTGTGGCGCGGCGCACGGCCAGCACCATCTTGTTTTTGCTGGTGTGCTCGGGCGATACAAACTCAAACACCTGGGCGTCGTAACCCTCGGCCTGCAGCAGCATGGCGCGCAACGTGTCGGTCAGCATCTCGGCTTGTTCGGCCATGTGGATGCCGTGGCGCAGCATGGGTTGCAGCAGCGCCGGGGCGCTCATCTGCGGGCGCAGCTGCTTGTGGCAGCACGGCGAGCACAGGATGATGGCCGCGCCGCTGGTGATGCCCCGGTGCATGGCCACGTCGGTGGCGATGTCGCAGGCGTGCAGCGCAATCATGATGTCGGTGGGGGCGGTGGCGTGGTGGCGCACGTCGCCGGTGGCAAATTGCAGGCCGGCCAGGCCCAAACTGGCAGCGGCGCTGTTGCACAGCAAGGTGAGGTCGTCGCGTTGCTCAACGCCCGTGACATCAGGCACCCGGCCGCTGGCCAACAACTGGTGGTGCACGGCAAACGTGAGGTAGCCCTTGCCGGCGCCAAAGTCGAGCACGCGCACGGGCTGGGTGGCGTCGCGCTGGGCCAGGGTTGATTGCTCGATGGCGTGCGCCAGCACCTCGACGAACTTGTTGATCTGCCGCCATTTGCGGGCCATGGCCGGCACCAGCCGGTGTTGGGCATCGGTGACACCCAGCTCGGCCAGAAACGGCGTGTCCAGCGCCAGCGCGTGTTGTTTGGCGCGGTCGTGGGCGCTGCTGTTGTTGGCACTGCCATGGCCAGTGTCAGCCAACTCACGGGTGGTGTTAGGCCCGGCCGCTGTGGCCAGCGTTGCACCCGGCGCGGGGCCGACGGCCAGCTTGCCGATGCGCAAGGCCCACGTGCTTTTTTTGCCCATCGCCAGCTGGATGTCGTGGCCCCGGGTCACCAGGTGCGCGTGCTGAAACTGCGTGTCGATCAGGGTGCCGATCAGCGCCACCGCTTCGTCCCGGGCCAAGTTTTTGGTGATGTCCTTGGTGCGGTGGCGCCACACCAGCGACAGGTGCTCGGTGCCGCGCAGCACGACGCGGCGCACCAGCAGCTTGTCAAGCGAGGGCTCGGTGCCGTGCGGCCGGCCCAGGCTCAGCTTGACAAAACTGCCGTCGGCCAGGCTTTGGCTCAGGCGTTGAATGAACTTTTGTGGTTCGGTGGCTTGGGGCGTCATGGTCGCATTGTCGGCGGCGCTGCGTGCAGCTTGCGCCGCACCCCGCAGGGTCAGGCGCGCACCAGCGCCTCAAAGTTTATTGACTCAGCCGCCACTGCCCGGATCGCAACCCCAAAGCTGGTGAGCTTGGGCAGCGTGGCGTTGTGGTGCGCGCGGATCAGGTCGGCGCTGGCGTGGGCTTTGTCATGCGTGGTGTGGGCGTCGATCACGATCAAGGCGGTGGTGCTTATGGTTTGTCTTCCGGCAGGTGTGAGTGAGTGGCGGGGGGCTTCCGCCGGTGCTTGTGCCGTGCTTGTGCAGTGCTAGTGCAGTGCTAGTGCCGGGGCTTGTGCGGCGGCTTGCGCACGCCATTTTGGATCAGCGTGGCGGTCCTGTTTTTGGCGTATTGCGCCAACGCCATACCGGCGTGCCGTCAGCGTCTATCAGCGCGCCGGCGCGGCAAAAACCGAGCGAGCTCAGGATGCGCGCCGAGGCGATTGCGCTTGGCGATTCAGGCGTTTCAACCGGCGATCGCAGCGTCGTCGCCACCACGGCCAGGCGCGGGTTGGCGTGGTGGGCGATGGCCAGCAGCGCGGCGGCGGTGGCGCGGCCATGGCCTTGGCGCTGATGGTTGGGCAAGGTGAAGTAGCCGATCTCCACCTCGCCATCACGCGGCGCGTCGGTGAAGCCGCCGCCGCCCACCCACTGGCCGTCCACCCCGCTGAGGTAGCGCGCCCAGGGCGGGGCAGCTTGGGCCGTCGGGCTTGGGGCCAGGTCATCGGTGGCCGCTTGATACAGCGTGAGTTGCAGCGGCATCGGGCGTAGGTTGGGCGGCGGACGGCGCGCGGCGCGCGGCCTATCTGCGCTTGGCTTTTTTGCTCAGGCTGGCGGCCGCTTTGCCGGCTTTTTTGCCCGTGATTTTGGCGCCGGCTTTGCCACCGTGGCGGCCAGTGGCCCGGCCCGCGCTTTTGTGCTTGGACTTGGCCGATGCCCTGGCGCCGGTTTTGCCGGGGCGGGCGGCCTCGGCCAGCGCCGCGCGGCGGCTGGCTGGCTCTGCTGCGCCCGCGTCAGGCCCCAGGCCCAGCCAACCCAGGCAGGCGTTTTGTTGCAGGGCTTTGGGCACGGGCTGGTAGCGCGGCAGCTCACGCAGGGGCTCGCCGGCAGGCAGGTAGCTCAATT
Source organism: Betaproteobacteria bacterium (assembly GCA_043779845.1). GTDB lineage: Bacteria > Pseudomonadota > Gammaproteobacteria > Burkholderiales > Burkholderiaceae_C > Pseudaquabacterium. Next base: position 2,957 of record JAYWDK010000316.1, read on the forward strand.
CGCGCGTGCCGTTGCCGGCATTGGCGCTGGCTTCACCGGCGCCGGCGCCAGCCTCACGCACTTGCAGCCGCACCGGCTGCTGTGAGTCACCCGGCACCATGGCGTGGCCCAGCACCACCATGCCATCCCGCAGGCCCGCCGCAAAAGCGGGGCCGGTGGGATCGACACCGCGCAGCACGCGGGTGTTCAGTGACTCAGCGTCAAAACCCAGGCGCCAGCTGGGCACCATCACGCGCTGGCCTACAAAGCAGGGGCCCAGGGTGTTGGGGCCAAAGTCAAACACAGTGCCCTGGTCAATGTGCAAGGTGATGTCGCGCATGGGCGCGTCGCCCAGCACGTGGCGCAGCGAGGCCACCAGGCGTTGGGTGGCCAGTGGCGCGCTGATGGGGCCCTCGCGGCGGGCCAGGGCGGGCGGCACCAGCAGGCGCTGCATCACCGCATCCAGCCCGGGGTGGCCGGTGGCCCGCAGCGCGGCTTGCCATTGCAGCGCCAAAAACTCGCCACGCGCTGCGGGCAGGGCGGCCAGGGCCTCGCTGCTGGCCAGGCCCTGGGCCACGCGCTGGTTGGTGGCGCCGCGCTCGGGTGAGGCCAGGTAGCGCTCGATCTGGCGGTTCAGCGTGCTGGCGTAATCGTCGGGCGTCCAGCGGCCTTCACGCAGCAACAAGCGGTGGCCGTAATAGACCGCCCAGCCCTCGCTGAACCAGGCCCGCAAGGCCTCGTCGCCCCGGCCCTGCTGGGCCAGCGGGCCAAAGCGGTCGGCCAGCCACAGCGGCAGCAAGGCGTTGGTGATCAGCGTGTCATAACCCACGCTGGGTACGGCCAGATCCATCGGGGCTTGCAGCGCCAGCGCTTGTTGCCAGGTGGTGGCGCCGGCCGCTTGTTGGCCGGGCAGCAGCAGCACCAGCAAGGGCTTGCCCGGGGCGGTGTCGGCCCACAGGCGGCGTTGCGCGGCCACGGCCTGCGCACTGGCAGCGCCCAGGTTGTTGATGTCAAAACGCCAGGGCGCGTTGGCTGGCGTGGCCACCAGCACGGGCTGGCCGTCGGTGCTGAGTTGTTGCCACGACAAGGCGCCGCCCGCGTAGAGCGACTGCTGCACCCGGGTGCGCAGTGGCGCCGCGCCGGGGCTGATCTGAAACTGGGCCGATGCGCCCTCGGCCGCGCCGTGGCTGCTGACCCATCGGCTGCCTTCGGGCAGGCCGGCGAAGCGCACGCAGGCCGTTGGTGGGCTGCGTTCGTCCAGCTCGTCGGGCATCGGCAACACGCCTTGGCCGGCCAGGGCAAACCACTGTGGCGTGAGCTGCGCGCTGCTGCTTTGCGCCGGGTTGGCGCTGGGCGTGATGCGCCAATGCAGCGTCACGCGCTGGCCAGCGGCGTGGGCCACGCTGCGTAGCGCGGGGGCGTCGGGCACGGCTTGAGGTGTGTCGACGCCCAGCGGCAGCAAACCGGCCCAGCCACCCGGCAGGCGCAGCGTGGTGCGGGTGCGGGTGCCGGCGTCAAAAACCAGATCTACCAGCAGGTGGCGTGGTTCGGTTGCGAGCTGCGCGGTCACCGTCCATTGCAGTGGGCAGTCGGCACCGTTGGCCGGCAGATTGCTCAGCGTGGGGGCGCTGAGGGTGGCCGGCGCCACGGGTTGGGTGGCAACCAAGGACGTGAGGGCGGGCTCGGCCGAGTTTGCGGGTGACGTTGTGGAGGACGTGCTGGACAAAGCGGTGGACGACGTTGCGGCCATAGCGGCAGACGACCCCGCTGCTGCGGCAACAGCCGACGTGGCGGCCACGGTGCGCGCCGTGTTGGCCGGCGCCGAGTGCGCGTTTTTGCCCGACTTCTTGCTCGAATTTTTGGCGGCGTGTTTGCCGGCTGGCTTGGCCGAATGTTTACCCGACGCCTTGTTTGATGCCTTGGTCGAATGCTTGCCGGCAGGTTTGGAGGCGGTCTTGGCCTTGTGCTGGGTGGCCGCCGCCACGGGGGTGGCCGGCAAGGCCAGCAAGCCGCCCAGGCACAGGGCCAACAACAGCGCGAACGCACGCTTCAAGGCAGATTCAGGGGCAACAAAGCCGGGGCGAAGTGGCGTGTGAGCGGTGGTGCTTTGACGGTGCATTTGGGGGCAGAGCGGTGGCGGGGCCGATGGCCTCGCGCACTGCCCTTGCGGTCAGACGGGCCGCTGAGCTTAGCCCATGCAGGTGAAGCGCACGTTGCGCCAGCCCAGCGTACGTCGGGGCCGCGCGCGGCAACCGGATCCCAAGCCCCTGCGCCCGACCGGCGTTGGGGTGCTCATGAGGCCGCCGTCTGTTTGACGATCTCGTCCTCGACGTCCCTCAATCGATCTTTGCCGAAGAACAACTGCTCGCCCACGAAGAATGACGGCGATCCGAATGCGCCGCGCTCGAAGGCTGACTGGGTGTTGGCGGCCAGGCGGGCCTTGACCTCAGGGTCTTGTGCCTTGGCCAACAGAGCGGGGCCGTCAAGGCCGGCATTGCGCAACACCGCGGTGATTTCGCCCGGGTCGTCCATGTTGCGGGCCTGCTCCCACATCGCCGAATACATCGCCTCGATGGTTTGGGGTCCACAGCCCAAGGCCTGCGCCGCAACGGCCAGACGCATGATCTTCAGCGTATTCACTGGAAAGTGCGGATTGAATTTGAAGCGGGTGAGCTGCTGCCTGGCAATGAATCGCTGCACCTCCAGCCTGTCATAGGCTTGCTTGTTGGGAATGCCGGCAAAGGCCTCGGCTGGCGAGCGGTTGTTGCTGAGCTTGAACAGCCCGCCGAGCAGGATGGGCAGGTACTCGAAGCGCTGGCCAGTGCGCGACCCGATGCCCGCCAGCACCTTGTGGCACAGATAGGCGTTCGGGCTGCCGAAGTCGAAGAGGAACTGAACTTGAAGTGGCTTCATGGGGTTGGTGTGTGAGTTGTCGAACGGTTTGTGCCCTGCATTCACCATGATTCCAACCAGGGACGCAGTTCGGTTTCGTGGGTCCAGGCATCGCGGGGCTGTTGGTGGATCTGCCAATACGCCTCGGCGATCGAGTCCGGGCTCAGAATGCCTTGCTGGTCCTTCATCGCATAGCGCTCCGGAAAGTTCGAGCGGATGAATTCCGTGTCGATGGCCCCGTCGATCACCGGGTGCGCAACATGGATGCCCTTGGGCCAGAGTTCGCGGGCCATGCTCTGCGCCAGGGCGCGCAAAGCGTGCTTGGCGCCGGCAAATGCGGCGAAGCCTTCTCGCCCTCGCAGGCTTGCCGTGGCGCCGGTGAAGATGATCGTGCCGCGACCACGCGGCAGCATCACCTTGGCGGTTTCCCGTCCCATCAAAAAGCCGCCGAAGCAGGCCATCTCCCACACCTTGTGGTAGACCCTCGCGGTGGTTTCGGTGATGCCGAATCGCACGTTGGCGCCGATGTTGAAAACGGCCACCTCGATGGGTGCGATGTCGCGCTCGATGCGCTCGACGAGGGCGACCATCTCGTCTTCTTTGCGCGCATCGCTGCCAAACCCATGGGCTTGTCCACCCTGTGCCGTGATCTGCTGGATCAGGGGCTCAAGCTTGTCGGCCGAGCGGCGGGTCACACAGGCGATGTAGCCCTCGCGCGCGAAGCGCCTGGCAATGGCGCCGCCTGTGGCGTCACCGGCACCGATGACGAGGATGGCTTTTTTGTCGGTCATGCGGAGGTCTCCTTGGTGGCGCTTGGACGCTCAATCTTGACAGGTACGAATTTGTGCCACGGGGTGCCGGCGAACGGGTCGCGGCTTGCGGTATCGGCGAGCTCGTTGAGCGACCCGCCCTTGCGCACCGGGGTGCCATCGGCCGCCGTGTAGTCCAGGCCGTGGCCATTGGGCAGTGCTACATGGCCTGGCTGCAAGTCGCAGCCCAGCTCGCCAAGTGACTCAACCAGACGCGCGTGGATCTCAGCCTCGGTCAGTGTCCCTGGGCGCGGTGGGAACAAGGGCTGCCTCGGATGAAAACCGTTGCGCGGAAACTCGACATTGAAGAACGTGGCCTCGGCCTTGACGATATGGCCGCCCTCGGTCTGGACGTCCAGTGCGCAGTTCAGCGAGCAGATGATGCAGGTCGTTTTTTTCCACTCGGGTGCCAGCGGTTCGCTCATTCGTTGTCTCGTTGCGTTGTTGGGCTGTTGCATTCGTCCGGCGCAGGCTTGAGCCATGAGATAATGAACGCTATCTTATGAAAACTCCCTGGCCTGTCAACCCGGGGACTTCACAATCTGGCCATGCGCTACCCCAAGGATCACAAAGACACGTCTCGCCAAAGGCTCATTGCGCTGGGCGGCAGCCATGCAAAAAAGCATGGGTTTAATGAAAGCGGCATGGCGTCGCTGGCCGCATCAGCTGGCGTGACCACGGGCGCGCTGTACAAGCATTTCGATGGCAAGGCCGATCTGTTTGCGGCGCTGATCACGGCCGAGCTGCAACGCACGGCGCAGATGTACGACGGTTTTGACCCGGCGGACGACGCCAGTGCGGCCCGGTCGCTGACGGGCTATCTCAGCGTCCAGCATGTCAGGCACCCAGAGCAAGGCTGCCCGTTGCCATCGCTCACGCCCGAAATTGCGCGTGCTGACGCGGCGGTGAAGGCCGCATTCCAGGCCGGGCTGCTGGAGATACACCAAAAATTGCAGCGCCTGACAGTCACGTCCGACGACGCCTGGGCACTGATGGCGCAGAACGTCGGCGCCGTGATGCTGGCGCGTGCCATCCCCGACGAAAAACTTCAGCGAGAAATCCTGTCCGCCCTGCGAACAGCGGGTGAGAAGTTGCTGGCAAACCAGCCCAATCGCCCGGCCGGTTCGGCGGGGTGACAGGTCACTCGGCGTCGCTCACCCGTTGCCGGCATCCGAAATCCGAAATCCGGTATCCGCGTATCCGCGTATCGGCGCCAAGCTCAGGCCGGCGTTTGCGGCGGCTGTGCCTTCAAGCGCTCCAGCATCTCGCCCATCTTCTGGTGCACCAGGTTGACCGCTTTCAGCGGCCGCAACATCACCTTGAAGTCGGTGATCTGGCCCGCCTCGTTCCAGCGGATCAGGTCAACGCCATTGATCTGGATGCCGTCGATTTCGGTGCTGAACTCAAGCAGCGCGTCCAGCGGGCCCACGATCTCGCGCTCATAGTGAAAGTGCGCGGTATTGAGCACATGCATCGCGCTCATCAGGTACTGATGCGTGATGGCTTTGCCGCGCTGCGGCGTGTGCACCACCGGCGAGTGAAACACCACGTCGTCGGCCAGCAAGCGCTTGAGCGCGGCCGGGTCGCGGGACGTTACAACGTGGTGCCAGGCGGCGAGGGCGGCGGGGGTGGTGGCGGACGTGGGCTGGCTCATAGGGGCTCCGGTGGCGGTGGTGGTCGGTCGGCTGAAGTGTGCCTCGACCTGGGCGCCAGCCCGCTGATGGTTGACCCGCCTCTGGCGTGGCCCCGCCCGATCAAGTCAACCCGACAACCGCGGCCTGGTTTGACCGCCTCACATACTCCGCCGGTACTGCCCGCCCACCTCAAACAGCGCCGTGGTGATCTGCCCCAGCGAGCAGCAGCGCACGGCGTCCATCAGCACCTCGAACACGTTCTGGTTGGCGATCACCGCCTGCTGCAAGCGCTTGAGCATGGCCGGTGACTCAGTGGCGTGGCGGGCCTGGAAATCGGCCAGACGTGCCAACTGAGATTCTTTTTCGTCCTCGGTGGAGCGGGCCAATTCCATCGCGTCGTTGACCGGGTCACCGTGCGGGTTGCGGAAGGTATTGACGCCGATGATGGGGTACTCGCCGGTGTGTTTTTGCATCTCGTAGTGCATGGATTCTTCTTGAATCTTGCTGCGCTGGTAGCCGGTTTCCATCGCGCCCAGCACGCCGCCCCGGTCGGCAATTTTCTCGAACTCTTCCAGCACGGCTTCTTCAACCAGTTCGGTCAGCTCGTCAATGATGAATGCGCCCTGGTTGGGGTTCTCGTTTTTGGCCAGGCCCCACTCGCGGTTGATGATCAGCTGGATGGCCATCGCGCGGCGCACGCTTTCTTCAGTCGGCGTGGTGATCGCTTCGTCAAACGCGTTGGTGTGAAGGCTGTTGCAGTTGTCGTAGATGGCGATCAGCGCTTGCAGCGTGGTGCGGATGTCGTTGAATTGGATCTCTTGCGCGTGCAGGCTGCGGCCACTGGTCTGGATGTGGTACTTCAGCTTTTGTGAGCGCTCGTTGGCGCCGTATTTGTCGCGCATGGCCACGGCCCACAAGCGGCGCGCCACGCGGCCCAGCACGGTGTATTCGGGGTCCATGCCGTTGCTGAAGAAGAAGCTCAGGTTGGGCGCGAAATCGTCAATGTGCATGCCGCGAGCCAAGTAGGCTTCGACGAAGGTGAAGCCGTTGCTGAGCGTGAAGGCGAGCTGGCTGATCGGGTTGGCGCCGGCCTCGGCGATGTGATAGCCGCTGATACTGACCGAGTAGAAGTTGCGTACATCGTGGTGCACAAACCATTCGGCAATGTCGCCCATCACTTTCAGGCTGAACTCGGTGCTGAAAATGCAGGTGTTCTGGCCTTGGTCTTCCTTCAGGATGTCGGCCTGCACGGTGCCGCGCACGTTGGCCAGGGTCCAGGCGCGGATCTTGGCGGCCTCGTCGTCGGTGGGCTCGCGTGCGTTGTCAGTGCGGAACTTGTCCAGGTTCTGGTCGATGGCCGTGTTCATGAACATGGCCAGGATCGAAGGCGCCGGGCCGTTGATCGTCATGCTGACGCTGGTGCTGGGGTTGGTCAGGTCGAAGCCTGAATACAGCACTTTCAGGTCGTCCAGCGTGGCGATGCTGACGCCCGCGTTGCCCACCTTGCCGTAGATGTCGGGCCGCCGGTCGGGGTCGTTGCCGTAGAGGGTGACGCTGTCGAAGGCCGTGCTCAGGCGCTTGGCCGGCATGCCGGCGCTCAGCAACTTGAAGCGCCGGTTGGTGCGGAAGGCGTCGCCTTCGCCGGCAAACATGCGCGTCGGGTCTTCGCCCTCGCGCTTGAAGGCGAAGGTGCCGGCGGCGTACGGAAAACTGCCTGGCACGTTGTCGAGCAGCAGCCACTTCAGAAGCTCGCCGTGGCACTCGTACTGCGGCAGGGCCACCTTGCGCACCTTGCTGCCCGACAGCGTGGTGTGGATCAGCGCGGTGCGGATCTCGCGGTCGCGGATTTTCACCACGTACTCGTCGCCGGCATAGGCGCGTTGCATGGCGGGCCACATCGCCAGCAGCTTCTTCGCCACCGGGTCGAGCAGCGCTTCACGGCCGGCGGCCAGATCGTTGACCGCCTCGACCGCGCGGTGGCGTTCGGGCTTGTCGGTCTGCAACATGGCAGCCGTGGCGCGCAGCTGCTGCACTTCGCGCGCCAGGCGGCTTTGTGCGATGGCGCGCCGCTTGTAGCCGCGCACGGTGTCGGCGATGTCGGCCAGGTAGCGCACGCGCGCGCCCGGCACGATGGGCACTTGGTGCGTGCTGTGGCGCGTCTGCACCCGCGGCAGCCGGCTCTCACCAAGCTTGAGGCCCAGCGCGGCCAGCCGCGGCAGCAGCGCCTGGTACAGCGCCGTCACGCCGTCGTCGTTGAAGCGGCTGGCCATGGTGCCAAAGACCGGCATCTGCTCGGGCGCGGTCTTGAAGGCTTCCTTGTTGCGCTGCACCTGCTTGGCCACGTCGCGCAGCGCATCCAGCGCGCCCTTGCGGTCGAACTTGTTGATGGCGACGAACTCGGCAAAGTCCAGCATGTCGATCTTCTCGAGCTGGCTGGCGGCGCCGAACTCGGGCGTCATCACGTACATCGGCTCATCCACCAGCGGCACGATGGCGGCGTCGCCCTGACCGATACCCGAGGTCTCGACCACGATGAGGTCGAAGCCCGCGGCCTGGCAGGCGCACAGCACGTCGGGCAGCGCCGGGCTGATCTCGCTGCCGAAGTCGCGCGTGGCCAGTGATCGCATGAAGACACGGGCGCCGCTGCTCCATGGGCTGATTGCATTCATGCGAATGCGGTCGCCCAGCAGCGCACCCCCACTCCTGCGCCGGCTGGGGTCGATGCTGATGACGGCGATGCGCAGCGCGTCGCCCTGGTCGAGGCGCAGGCGGCGGATCAGCTCGTCGGTGAGGCTGCTCTTGCCCGCGCCGCCAGTGCCGGTGATGCCGAGCACGGGGGTGCGGGCTGCTGCGGCCGCAGCGCCCAGGGCGGCTTTGAAGGCCGGGTCGGCGCGGCCGTTTTCCAG
>JAYWDK010000317.1:0-26986 GCA_043779845.1 Betaproteobacteria bacterium
CGCGGCAAACACCGGGCCGGCCATCTCGGGCGTGGGTGAGGCGTTGGCGATCACATAGGCCATGCCCAGCACGGCCAGCACCTGCGGCGCCGGATACAGCGGCGACACCCACGGCCGCGCGGCCTGCGGCGCGCGCCAGCGCAGCGCCATCAACGCGCCATGCGCCACCATGTACGAGCACAACCACGCACTGGCCGCAGCCACCAGCAAGGGCAGGATGCGGCCCATGTCGCCAGCGGCCCACAGCAGGCCCACCAGCGGCAAACCGGCCACAAACAAGGTGGCCACCCAGGGCACGCCATAGCGGTTGAGGTGGCGAAACATCGGAAAGGCCTGGCCGTGCTCGGCCATCTCTTGCAGCATGCGCGGCACGGCCGCCAGCACGGTGTTGAGCAAGCTGGCGGTGGCGGTGATCACCACGGCGGCAAACACTAGCTTCACGCCCGGGCCAAACACGGCCAGTGCCACGTCCAGGTGCGGCAAAGCGCTGGTGCTGAGGGCCTCGCGGCCCACGGCACGCACGGCGCCCAGGCAAAACAGCAGGTTGACCAGCGCCACCACGGTCAGGCCCCAGAACATCGCGCGTGGCACGTTGCGCTTGGGCTGGTGCGCCAGGCGGGTGAGCGGCGTCACAAACTCGGTGCCCACCAAGGAATACATCACCAAGGCCACCACGCCAAATACCGTGGTCTGCTGGCCCATGGCGGCCCAGCCGGTGGCAGCGGCCGATGCGCTGCCCGGTGTGGCTGCCGTGGCGACCACCCCACCTGGCGCGCCCATCAAGGCCCAGGCGCCGGTCAGCACCAGGGCCACCAGCATGGTGAAGGTCAGCACGGTTTGCACCCGCGCAAACACGTCGGTGCCGCGCAGGTTCAAGGCCACCAGCACGGCCAGCAGCAAGCCCGCCCAAGCCATGGCCGGCAGCGCGCCGGGCAGCACCAAGTCCAGCACGGCGCCCACCAGCAGCAGCTCGGCGGCGGGGCCAAACAAGGCCGGCACCACGTAGCCGGCAAACACCGCAAAAATCGCCGCCAGCGGGCCCAGGCCGGCGTCGCAGTAGGCGCTAACACCACCGGCACGCGGCATCATCAGCGCCAGCTCGGCGTAGGTGGCCGAGTTGCACAGCATCAACCCATAGCCCACCCCCATGGCGCCAATGAAGCCCCAGCCCGCGATGCCCACGGCTTGCAGCAGCGACACGATGGTGCTCTGCGCCACGATCACGCCAATGGCCACCGAGAACAGCGCGGCAAAACCCAGCGTGGACGCGGGTGGCGTGGTGGGTGTCATGGCTTGTCTCCGGTGCTGTAAGCGGGTTCACCCGCTTGCTGCGGGCGTGGCACGCAATGGGGTATGGGCATTGCCGGGTATGGGCATTGCCGGCAACGGCTGTTGCCGTCACCAGGCAGCGCACGGTAGCGCCCGGGCAGTGGGGCGCGTTATCAAGAATCGGCACGGACACGGCAGGGCTTGTCCCGATGGGTGGGTGCTCTAAACTGTTTTTTCGGAGCGGCCTTGTTGCCGCCTCTCCGCTGGCCTGACCGGCCGCCCAAGGAACAACCCATGGTTCGCGCCGCCCCCGATTTGCCGCCGCCAGCCGAGCCCGCCACCTGGACGCGCCGGGTTGAAACCCACGACCTTGACGACCATGCGCGGGCCATGTCGGGTTGGGCCCAGACGCCCTGGTCGTTTGACTACGCTCAGATGTCGCCCGGCAGTTTCAACGGCCAGCTGCACCAGGTGCAACTGCCCGGCTTGCGCTTGCTGCATGAGACCACCAGCGTGGCGTTGCACCAGCAGGGCCAGCTGGCCAGCGGCAGCTTTGATTTTGCCCTGCCCGCCAGCCCGGTTCCGGGATCGGCTGTGGGGTCGGCTGCGGGCTTGGCCGCGGGGTTGAACAATCGCGCCGAGGCTATTTTTGCCGGCCAGCGCGTCGGCCCCAACTCGATGATGACCGGGCGCGGCACCGACATTGACCTGCGCACGGCCCCCGGTTTTGGCCTCATCGCCATCGTGGCCGAAGAATGGCTGCTGAGCCCGCTATGGCAACGCATGTACCAAAAGCCGCTGCCGGCCTGGCTGGAGGCGCCGCTGGTGCATGACGTTCAGGCGGGCCACGGTCAGCGCTTGCGGCGGTTGCATGGGCAGGCTTTGTCGGAAGCCCCCGTGCTGATGCAGGCCGCCGGCGACCCTACTGCCCACACCTCTGCCGACACCTCTGCCGACGCCAGAACCCTGGCCCTGCGCCAGCTGCGCGACGACCTGCTGATCGAGTGGATCGAGGCCTTGCCGCCCAGCGTGGACACGCGCGCCCTGCCGCCGTTGGCGCAGCGCCGCCGCCTGGTGGACAAAGCGCGCGAGCTCACGCTGTCGCGCCCCGACAGCCCGCTGTCGGTGCTGGCGCTGTGCTGTGAAGTGGGCGCCAGCCGCCGCAAGCTCAACTATTGCTTTCAAGACGTGCTGGGCATGAGCCCGGTGCAATACCTGCGCGCGCTGCGCCTGAATACCGTGCGCCGCGAGTTGCTCACGCACTCGCCCGGCCTGGCCGTGCAAGATGTGGCCGCTCGCTGGGGGTTCTGGCATCTGAGCCAGTTTTCACGCGACTACCGGCGGCTCTTCGCCGAACTGCCATCGGCCACCCTGCGCCGCCAAGGACACCCACATGAGAAACAAACGCCGGGCCACCCCAAGTGTTCCCCCCTCGGGGGGGTTGAGACCGCAAGGCGGCGGCCTTGGGGCGCTCATGAGCACTGACCTGACCAGCCTGGACGCGCACACGCTGTCGCTGGCCATTCACGCCCGGCGAGCCTCTTGCCGCGAGGTGATGCAAGCCTATCTGGCCCGCATCCATCGCCTGAACCCGGTGTTCAACGCCATCGTCAACCTGGCCGACGACGACAAGCTGCTGCGCCAGGCCGACGTGTGCGACGCCGAGCTGGCGCGGGGCCAGTCACGCGGCTGGATGCACGGTCTGCCGCAGGCCATCAAGGACACCGGCCACGCGATGGGCTTTGCCACCACCTTTGGCAGTCCCTTGCTCAAGGCCGCCATGCCCACGCAAGACAGCGTCATGACGGCGCGCATGAAGGCTGCGGGCTGCATCGTCATCGGCAAGACCAACATGCCCGAGTTGGGCCTGGGCTCACACACCTTCAACACCTTGTTTGGCGCCACGCCCAATGCCTGGGACCGGGCCGCAAGCGCTGGCGGCAGCAGCGGCGGCGCGGCGGTGGCGTTGGCGCAGCGCCTGCTGCCCGTGGCCGATGGCTCGGACTTCATGGGCTCGCTGCGCAACCCGGCGGCCTGGAACCACGTGTTTGGCTTGCGCCCCAGCCAGGGCCGCGTGCCGTTTTGGCCCAGCGCCGATACCTACGTCAGCCAATTGGGCACCGAGGGCCCGATGGCCCGCACCGTGCACGATCTGGCCTTGCTGCTAGGCACCCAGGCTGGCCACGACCCGCGTGCGCCCTTGTCGATTGCCCAAGGCCCTCAAAGCTTTTGGACAGAGGGCGGCGACAAGGCCGCAGCGCTGCGCGGCTTGCGCATCGGCTGGCTCGGCGACCTGGGCGGCCATCTCGCGACGGAAGACGGCTTGCTGGCGGTCAACGAACAAGCCCTGCAGCGCTGTGCCACGGCCGGCGCCGTGATTGAGCCCACCGCGCTGGGTTTTGACGCTGACCGCCTGTGGTTGGCCTGGCTGGTGTGGCGCCGCGCCCTGGTGGGCCCGCGCGTGGCCGCGCTGCTGAAATTGCCCAACGCGAGGGCCCAGATCAAGCCCGAGGCGCTGTGGGAATACGACGCCGCGCTGGGCCTGGGTTTCATGGATTTCATGCAGGCCAGCGAGGTGCGCACCAGCTTCCACAGCCACATCCTGGGCCTGTTCGAGCGCTTCGACGTGCTGGCCCTGCCCGTCACGCAGGCCTGGCCGTTTGCCATCGGCGAGCGCTGGCCCCAGGTGGTGGCCGGGCGCACCATGGACACCTACCACCGCTGGATGGAATCCACCTTGTACGCCACCTTTGCCGGCCTGCCCGCCATCAGCCTGCCCGCCGGATTTCACGCCAACGGCCGCTGGCCCTGCGGGCTGCAACTGATCGGCCGCCCGCAAGCGGACGCTGCGCTGCTGCGTTATGCGGCGGGGTACGAGGCCGTGTCGGGCGAGTTGCTGGCGCGCCGGCCTGAGGCCGCGTGATCATTGGCGCACAAAGCAAAACGCCAACCCGTGCAGGTTGGCGTTTGAACTTTTGGGTGCCCGTGGACCGGATGGCCGACTCGCGATGTTGGGCGATGTCTGGCGATGTGTGACGAAATTTGGAGCGGGAAACGAGACTCGAACTCGCGACCTCAACCTTGGCAAGGTTGCGCTCTACCAACTGAGCTATTCCCGCATAAATCTTGCTGGCGGAGTGGACGGGACTCGAACCCGCGACCCCCGGCGTGACAGGCCGGTATTCTAACCAACTGAACTACCACTCCACAGTGCCTGGTTTGCATCAACGCATATGCATCACAGCATTGACTCCCCGCTACGGGAGACCAGGCCTCCGACAATAAACCCAACCCGAGGGATGAGCTTATTCAGCATCTTGGTGGCCTGGGGCGGAATCGAACCACCGACACGCGGATTTTCAATCCGCTGCTCTACCGACTGAGCTACCAGGCCACTTAGCCCGCCAGTATAGCCTGGAAATTTTCGGATCCGGCCACCGCCAGCTTCAACACGGCGCCAACTCGCGGCACGCCATGTTCACGGCGTCACAAACCACCGCGCTTGCTGCGCGCCAGATCGACGCCCAGCTGTTTGAGCTTGCGGTACAGGTGGGTGCGCTCCAGGCCGGTTTTTTCAGCCACCCGCGTCATCGAGCCGTTTTCTTTGCTCAGGTGGAATTCAAAATAACTCTTCTCGAACGCGTCACGCGCCTCGCGCAGTGGGCGATCCAGGTCAAAGCTTTGTTCGGCTTGCGGGCCCACCGCTGCGGGCACGGGCACGGGGCTCAACGCGCCGGGCGACTGCGTGCCCAGTTCACCCTGGGCCATGGGCTCGGTGCGCGCGTGGTTGCTGACGATGGCCGACGGCGCCAGGCGTGGCGGCGGGCGCACCAGCGCTTGCTCCACCGCGCGCAGCAGTTTTTGCAGCGTGATCGGTTTTTCAAGAAAGGCGGTGGCGCCGTACTTGGTGGCCTCAACCGCCGTGTCGATGGTGCCGTGCCCACTCATCATGATCACCGGCATGCGCAACAGGCCGGCCGCGCCCCACTCTTTGAGCAGGCTGATGCCGTCGACGTCGGGCATCCAGATGTCGAGCAAGACCAGGTCGGGGCGCACGCGTTCTCGCGCACTGCGGGCCTGGGCGGCGTTTTCGGCCAACTCGACCGTGTGGCCTTCATCGGCCAGGATTTCAGACAACAGGCCGCGGATGCCCAGTTCGTCGTCAACTACAAGAATCGTTGCCATGCGTGCTCACTGTCCTGGGGCGGCGGGGGCCGGCCCTTGGGCGGGGTCTAGGGTGCGGGCGAGAGCCGGCATGTCGGGGGATGAGGGCAAGACTGGGGGCGCAAAGCGTGAAAATGATATCGAAACCTGGGCACCAAGCACCGGCCCTTCGGCGGTGCCCGCAGCATCAGCCGCTTGGCGGTTGACGATGCGCACCCGGGCACCATGTTCGTCGGCAATTTTCTTGACCACCGCCAGCCCGAGGCCGGTGCCTTTGCTCTTGGTGGTGACGTAAGGCTCGAAGGCGCGCTTGAGCACCTTGTCGCTGAAACCGCCGCCATTGTCGCTGACCTTCAAGCGCACCGCGCGCAGCACGCCATCGTCGTTGCGGGCGGCCTCGGTGCTGACCTGCACCCAGCCGTCGGCTTGGTCGGCCACGGCGTCCAGCGCGTTCTGCACCAGGTTGTGGATGACTTGCCGCAGCTGGGTGGCGTCACCGTCGATGGCAGGCAGTTGATCAGCCAGCTGGGCTTGCAACCGGCCCTGCTCCTGGTCTTGCGCGTACAGGCCCAATACCTCGACCACCAGCTCGTTGAGGGCCAGCGGGCTGAGCCGCGCGGCGGGCAGGCGGGCGTAATCGCGAAACTCATCGACCAGCTGCTTCATGGCCTGCACCTGGGCCACGATGGTGGCCACCGACCGGGTGAGCATGGCGCGGTCGGGCTCGGCCATCCTGGCGGCCAGCTTGTGCTCCAGGCGCTCGGCCGACAGCTGGATGGGCGTCAGCGGGTTCTTGATTTCGTGGGCCAGCCGCCGCGCCACTTCGGCCCAGGCCACGGATCGCTGGCCGGACACCACCTCGGTGATGTCGTCGAACACCAGCAAACGCGCCGCGCCCGGCAAGGTGGCGCCCCGCAGCAGCAGGTTGAGGCTTTCGCCATTGCCGAGTTGCAGCTCGTAGGCGTCTTGCCAGTGGTCACGCTCGCCGTCTTCGGGGCTGGTGCGGTGCAGCTCGCTGCGTTGCCACACGGCGCCGGCAAAGTCGGCCAGGTGGGGCACTTCATCGAGACGACGGCCGCGGTACGCGCTCAAAGGCTGGCGCAGGATGCGCGTGGCGCCCGGGTTGACGGTGTCGATGAGGCCTGCCTTGTCAAACACGATGACGCCCGCGCTCAGGCTGTCCAGGATGGTTTGCAGCCGGGTGCGGGCACCCTCCAGCTGCGCCACGCCACGCTGCACCTGGGCTCGCGCGTCGGACAGCTGCTCGGTCATTTGCGCAAAGGACCGGGTGAGCCCACCCAGCTCGTCGCGCGAGGCAAACACGGGCTTGGGCGTGAGGTCACCTTCGGCCACCTCGCGCACGCCATCGGCCACCATCAACAGCGGGCGCACGATCTGGTTGCCCAACATCACGGCCAGCAGCAGCGCGCCAAACACCGCCAGCACCAGCGCCAGCGTGAGCGTGCCGATGTACAGCCGGCGCAGGCCGTCGCGGGCCAGCGCGCGCTGCTGGTATTCGCGGTAAGCCGCTTGCACCGCCAGGGCGTTGGCCACCAGGGCGTCGGGCACCGCTTGCACCAGCATCAGGAAGCGCTCTTCGTTGGGCGTGGCCAGGGTGATGTCGGTGTTGGGCACCAGTGCCACAGCACGGATGCGCGCGCTGGGCCGGGCGCCAGGTGGGGGCTCGTCGTCCAGGCCCTCCAGCACGCTCACGCTGCGCTGCAAGCGCGCCTGGCGCAGCAGCGACACGGCCGGCCGCTCGGGCATCAGCACCGCGCTGCTGCTGCCGGCACTGGCCAAGACCTGGCCGTTGGCGCCCAGCAGCACGGCGTCGCTCACGGCCAGCTGTGCCCGGGTGCGCTCCAGCGCCAGCAAGCTGATGCCCGGCCGAGCCTCGGCCGGGTTGCCCTCTTTTGGGCGCAGCTCGGCTTGGCGGTTGTCGGCCAGGCGCTCGGCGGCGGTGCGGGCCTTGAGCGCCAAGTCGGCTGCGGCGGCGTCCAGCGTGCCGCGGCCCAGCGCCAGGCCGGCATCCAGCGCGCCAGCCACTTGCACGTCAAACCAGGTGTCGATGCTGCGGGTCACGAACTGGTAGGACACGCCATAAATCATCAGCCCCGGCACCACGCCCACCAACGCAAAGATGCCGGCCAGCTTGGCCAGCAAGCGGCTGCCAAATTTGCCACTGCGCAGGCGCGCCATCAGCCGCACGGCCGCAAAACCGATCACCAGCAGCAGCAAGATCGCCACCGCCACGTTGACCCAGAACAGCCACACAAAATGCCGCTCGGCCAGCCAGCCCGTGGTGGACATGGACAGCACAAACGCCAGCACCAGCGACGCCCCCAGCGTGGCCACCGACGACACCAGCAAGGCCCAGCGCGCTGATTTGTTCATTCAACCCGCAAGGTGCGTTCGACGTTGATTTTCCAGTCGCCGCCCAGATCAATCTGCATGGGCTGCGGCAACTGGCTGTTGTCCAGCCTGAAGCTGAATTCAACGTAGTTGCGTTCAGCCGGGTCGAGCTTTTCAGCGTCCAGCAGGTGCCACCCGCTAACCCGGGACAAGGGCGACATGGCCTCGGCCAAAGTGGCGTAGCCCTGAGACAAACCGCCCGTGCCTACGCGCCAGCTGGCGGTGAGCGGCTGGTAGGCCAGGCGCCAGGTGCGCACCGCGCGCGCCACCCGCTCGTCCCGCCAATACCAGCGGTTGCGGTAAACGTTGGCCTGGGCCACGAAGTACATCGGTACACCCCGGCGCAGCGCGTCTTCGATCGCCGCACCCAAGGTCAGGCGCAGGCTGAAGTCCAGGGTCAAGTCGGTGTCGTGGCGCTCAAGCTTGATGGCCTTGAGCTCAACGCCCTGGGCTTGAGCGCGGGCAACACCGCCCAAGCCCAGGCACATCAGCGTGATCAGCAGCCACCCGGCCAGCCCGCCAAACCAAGCCCGACAGGCTCCTAGCCCCGGGGTGTTGATACGCAGCAGCGGTAAATGCAAAAACACGCGGCGCATCGGGTGGTTGGGGTCAAGGTTTGTGGATCAGGGCGTAGTAGAAGCCATCGCCCAACGGGGCATCGGCGTGAGCGCTTTGATTGTCCGGCACACCCAACAGGTGACCGGGGGAAGCTTCCGCCAACCGGGGTTGCTGGGCAGCATGGCGTTGCAAAAAAGCGTCGATCTGGTGCTGGCCTTCGGCTTTGAAGATCGAACAGGTGGCGTACAGCAGGCGGCCACCGGGCTTGAGCAGCGGCCACAGCGCGTCGAGCAGCTCACGCTGGAGGGTGGACAAGGTGGCCACGTCGGTCGGTCGGCGCAGCCAGCGCACGTCAGGGTGGCGACGCACGATGCCCGACGCCGTGCAGGGCGCGTCCAGCAGGATGGCGTCAAACAGCTCGCCGTCCCACCACAACGCCACGTCGCGGGCATCGGCGGCTTTCAGCGTGACGCGCCCCGGCCCGCCACTGGCGGGCAAGCGCAGCCGGGTGAGGGTTTCTTGCACGCGCACCAAGCGGCGGGCGTCGCTATCGAGCGCGACCACGTTGAGATCGGCGCGCTCCAGCAGGTGCGCGGTTTTGCCGCCCGGCGCGGCGCAGGCGTCCAGCACCCGGGCGCCGGCTGGCAAACGTGGCAACTGGCCCCGGCCCGCGCCGCCCACCAGCAGCACGGCGGCGCGCTGGGCCGACAAGTCTTGCACCGACACGTCGCCGTCGGCAAAACCCGGCAGCTCGTGCACCGCGCAGGGCTGGGCCAGCACCACGGCCTGGCCGCCAAACATGGGCGCATCCACCACGATGGCCTCGTGGCCGGCCGCCGCCAGGCGCTGCACGTAGTCCGGCGCAGTGCCGTGCCGGGTATTGACGCGCAACACCATCGGCGGGCGGCAGTTGGCGGCCCACAACAAGGTTTGCCACTGCGCAGGCCAGTCTTTTTTCAGGCGCGTGATCCACCACGCCGGGTGGTTGAAGGCGGCGGTCGGTTGGCGCCTGGCCTCGGCCACCAGCGGATCACGCTCACGCAAAAACCGGCGCAGCACGGCGTTGACAAAATTGGCCGAGGCCGGCGTGCGGGCGCGCGCGGCGGTGACGGCCTGGTCCACCAGCGTGTGCTCGGCATAGGGCGGCGGGCCGTCGCTGGGCCACAGCAGCGCCAGCGCGGTGACGAGCAGCGCGTCCACCTCGGGCGGCGGCGGCTTGGGGGCCATCAGCGCCAGCGCGGCCTCGGCGGCGCCCAGCAGGCGCAGCACCTGAAAGCTCAGCGCCTGGGTGCCGGCGCGCAAATCGGCGGGCGCGCGGGCCAGCACGTCGGTGAGTGAGCGACCGGCGCGCACGGCGGCCACGGCGTCGGCGGTTTGGCCAAGCAGGCGAAAAAGCGGGGGAGAAACGACGGGCGTCTGCATCAACTCAGTCTATCGCCTGGGCCAACACAGGCCTCGCGGTGGCCCGCACAATGGGCGCCCCCTCTTCGGTACATCACAGCACCTGCCATGCCGGACACCTCAGCCATTTTCCGCACTGAAGACGAGCTCGCTCGCCTGCCCGCCAGCCAGCGCGTGCGCTACCGCCTGGTGGCCGCCAACTGCCGCTATCACGCCAACGACAACATCGCCGAGCACGTGCGCGAGGGTGAGCTCGCCGAGCTGCAAGCCGAGGTGCAAACCCACATGCAAAAGGTGCTGGAGGCGCTGGTGATCGACACCGCCAGCGACCACAACACCCAGGACACCGCCAAGCGCGTGGCCAAGATGTTTGTGCAAGAGGTGTTTCGCGGCCGCTACGTGCCCATGCCGGCGATCACCGAGTTCCCCAACATCTCGCGCCTGAACGAGCTGATGATCGTGGGCCCGATCACCGTGCGCAGCGCTTGCTCGCACCACCTGTGCCCCGTGCTGGGCCGGGTGTGGATCGGCATCCTGCCCAACGAGCACTCCAACCTGATCGGCCTGAGCAAGTACGCCCGCGTCTGTGAATGGGTGATGAGCCGGCCGCAGATTCAAGAAGAGGCCGTGCTGATGCTGGCCGACGTGCTGCAAGATCGCGTCAAGCCCGATGGCTTGGCCATCGTGATGGAGGCCGATCATTTCTGCATGCACTGGCGTGGCGTGAAGGACATGGACACCGCCATGACCAACAGCGTGATGCGCGGCGCCTTTCTCAAAAATCCCAACTTGCGGCGCGAGTTTTTGTCGCTGCTGTCAAAAAAGACGGCCCCGTGACCCCCGGTCCGGTCTGAACAGGAGAAACGAACATGCTGGTACGACTGATGTACGCAAGCCGGGCCGCCGACACGGTGGATCAGGACGCGCTGCTGGCCATCTTGCGCCAGTGCAAAACCAACAACGCAGCCATCGGCGTGACCGGCTTGCTGTGCTACTGCAACACGGCGGGCATCTTCATCCAGGCCCTGGAAGGCGGCCGCAGCGCCGTCAACCGCCTGTACAACCGCGTCGCCCGCGACCGGCGCCACACCGACGTGGTATTGCTCAGCTACGAAGAAATCGGCGAGCGCCGCTTTGCCGGCTGGGCCATGGGCCAGGTGATCATGTCGCGCCTGAACCCTGCGCTGCTGCTCAAGTACTCGGCCACCGCCGAGCTCAACCCCTACGAGATGTCGGGCCAAGTGTGCCTGGCGATGTTTGACGAGCTGGTGGCCACCGCCAGCATCATGGGCGAGCGCGGCTGAGGCCGGACACAGACAGTCCTGAGGACTGTCTGTGCCTGCCGAAGCGGCCGAGCTCTGCGAGGCCGTGGGTGCGCAAGCACAAGCCGCGCCGCAGCCCCGTGCGGCCCCAAGCCCGACAAGCTCCTAGAGCCGCCCCGCGTGCCCAAAGCCGAACACCGACGTCAGCAGGCGAGTGGGGAATTGCTCAATGGCGGCGTTGTAGGTTCGGCCCGCGTCATTGAAGGTTTGGCGGGCAAAAGCCAGCCGGGGCGGCAGCTCGCGCAGCACCTTGAGCGGCGCTTGCACCGCCTCCTCGGCGAGCAGCGCGCCCTGCTGCTCCACCAGCGCCACCACGCGCACCAGCACCGCCGCCAGCACGGCGTCGGCCTTGCTCAACTCGGCTACCAGATCCGGGGCCACGGGGCGCCGGCGCAAGACCTCAGTGCTAGCCAGCACCTGGGCCTGCGCGGTGGTCACGGCGTCCAGCGCGGCCGTCTCGGACGCCAAGGGTTCGGCCGCCGCCGCCAGCATCGCGGCCAAGGCCTGGCCGCGTGCGGTCAAGGCCTGCTCCACCTGCACCCACGCCGCCAAAATGGGCGCACGCAGTGCCGTGATGCGGTTGTAGGCACCCAGCATCCACAGGCCCAGCAGCACCAACAAGCCCGTCCAAAAAATCACGGCAGTGCTCAGCATGTTGCGCTCCAGGCGGCGTGGCCTGCCGCACGCAACTGGCACGCCGGGCAGGCACCACAGCCATGGCCCCAGGCGTGTTTGAGACCCCGCTCGCCGAGATAACAAGTGTGGGTGTGGTCGATGATCAAGTCGGTCAAGGCCTGGCCGCCCAGTTGCGCAGTCAACGCCCAGGTCTGGGCCTTGCTCAGCCACATCAGCGGCGTTGACACCACCATCGGCGCATCCAGCCCCAAGGACAAAGCCACCTGCATGGCCTTGAGCGTGTTGTCGCGGCAATCGGGGTAGCCCGAGTAATCGGTCTCGCACATGCCGCCCACCAGCACGCTGGCGCCGCGCCGGTAAGCCAGGGCGGCGGCAAAGGTCAAAAACACCAGGTTGCGGGCCGGCACAAAGGTGTTGGGCAAGCCATTGGCCAACAGCTCGATGGCGCGATCACTGGTGAGCGCGGTGTCTGATATCTGGCCCAGCAGGCGCAGATCCAGCAGGTGGTCGCAGCCCAGCCCGGGCGCCCACTCCGGGAATTTTTTGACCAACTCAGTGCGCACCGTGACGCGGCAGTCCAGCTCGATGCGGTGGCGTTGGCCGTAGTCAAAGCCCACTGTTTCGACCCGCGCGTGATGCGCCAGCGCCCAGGCCAGGCAGGCGGTGGAGTCTTGCCCGCCCGAGAACAACACCAGCGCCGTGCGCGGGTCAAGCATGGGCGTTGTCGCGCCCATCAGGTGCGCACCTCGCCCTGGCCCAGCACCACCCATTTCAGCGAGGTCAGGCCGTCCAGCCCGACCGGCCCACGTGCGTGAAACTTGTCAGTGGAGATGCCAATCTCGGCGCCCAGGCCGTACTCAAAACCATCGGCAAAACGCGTGCTGGCATTGACCATCACGCTGGCCGAATCCACCTCGCGCAAAAACCGCATCGCGTTGGGGTGGTGGGTGGTGAGGATGGCGTCGGTGTGGTGCGAGCCATAACGGCCAATGTGCAACATCGCCTCGTCCAGGCTGGCCACCACCTTGATGCTGATGACGGGCGCCAGGTATTCCTCGGCCCAATCGGCCTCGGTGGCCTGCAACAGCCGAGCGCCGGGCACGGCCGCGAGCAGCAACATGCTGGCCGGACAGCAGCGCATTTCAACGCCCTTGGCGGCAAAGATGGCGCCGATTTTTGGCAAAAAATCAGCCGCTTGCGCCGCGTGCACCAGCAGTGATTCAGCGGCGTTGCAGGGGCTGTACTTTTGCGTTTTGGCGTTGTCGGTGATGCGCAGCGCCTGCTCGGTATCCACCTCGGCGTCCACGTAAACATGGCAGTTGCCGTCAAGGTGCTTGATCACCGGCACGCGGGCCTCGGCGCTGATGCGTTCGATCAGGCCACGGCCACCCCTCGGGATGATCACGTCGACAAACTGCGGCATGGTGATCAACTGGCCCACGGCGGCGCGGTCGGTGGTTTCCACCAGCTGCACGGCATCGGCGGGCAAACCGGCCTCCACAAGTGCTGCCTGCACCAATCGCCACAGCGCCAGGTTGCTGTGCAGCGCCTCGGAGCCACCGCGCAAGATGGCCGCGTTGCCGCTCTTGATGGCCAGCGACGCCGCCTCAATGGTGACGTTGGGCCGGCTCTCGTAAATCATGCCAAACACGCCCAGCGGCACGCGCATCTGGCCCACGCTGATGCCGCTGGGCCGGCGCTTGACGCCGCTGATCTCGCCCACCGGGTCGGCCATGGCGGCGAGCTGCTCGCAGCCCTCGGCCACGGTGGCAATCACCGCCGCGCCCAGCTTGAGCCGGTCCACCATCGGCGCGGCCAGCTTGGCGGCGCGCGCTGCCGCCAGGTCTTGCTCGTTGGCGGCTTGCAGCGCTGCCTCGGCATCCCGCAGGCGGCGGGCCAGCGCGCGCAGCGCGGTGTTCTTGGCGGCCGTGCTGGCGGCGGCCATCTGGCCCGCAGCCGTGCGCGCGGCTTGGCCGAGGCGGGCCATGTAGGCGGGAATGTCGGTCGAAACGTGGGTGGCGGTGTCGGTCGTGTTCATACGCTGATTTTCCCATCACCGGGGGCACAGCGCCGGGCCGCGATGCGCCCCCGGCAGAATGCGCCCGCGTTCAGGGCGCTTCAGGGCGCTGTTTACCCGAAAATTCACCCGGAAATTGGCCCGCAATCTCGTCAAATCTGTCGCCCAACAACCACCCCAAGGACGTAAACCATGCGTGTTGTTCTGATCACCCTGTTGACGGCCACTGCCCTGCTCTCGGCCTGCGACCCACAACGCATCGAAAAGCTTGAAGAAGGCCTGGCCACCGAGTCCGACGTGCGCAAGCAGTTTGGCGACGCGCCCCAAATCATCGAGCACGCCGACGGCAGCAAAACCATGGCCTACCCGCGCCAGCCCCAAGGCTGGACCAACTACGAGATCGTGATCGGCAGCGACGGCAAGATGCGCTCGCTGCGCCAGCTGTTGACGCCCGCCAACTTTGCCAAAGTGCAGCCCGGCATGGCGCAGGACGAGGTGCGCAAGCTGCTGGGCAAACACGCCAAAACGCTGAGCTACGCGATGAAGCCCACTGAAGAAGTGTGGCAGTGGCGATTCATGAGCGGCCAGGACAAAAAAGTGTTCGAAGTGACCTTTGACCGCGACCACAGCGTGATAGTCACCCACACGGCCGACGACGAAAAGGCCTCGTTGCCCGGCGGTTGAACGCGGTTTGAAGCGGCCTCCACCCGGCGGGCGGTCGCTCAACCCAGCCAGGCCAGCACCGCCAGCCACACCGGCGCGGTCAGCACAAAACCCAAGGTGGACAGCACGATGGCCGTGGTGGCTTCGGCCTCCTGGCTGCGGTAGCGCTGGGCAAAAATCAGCGCGTTGCTGCCGGTGGGCAGGGCCGAGGCCACCAACGCCACTTGCAGCGGCAAGCCGCTCAGGCCAAAGCCCCAATGCGCCACCCCCAGCACCAGGGCAGGCAGCGCCAGCAGCTTGAGCCCCGCCAAGCCCAGCGCCACCCGCATGGCGGCCAGCACCGTGCCGCCCGCCGTGTAGGCCAGCGTGATGCCGATCAGCACCAGGCACAAAGGCGCCACCGCCGTGCCCAGCAGCAGCAAGGTTTCGTCCAGCGGCGCGGGCAAGGCCAGGCCGGTGGCATGCCACAGCAGGCCGGCCAGCACGGGCAATACCACCGGGTGGATCACCGTGTTGCGCACGGTCGTGCGCAAGGTGCGCAGCAGGCTGGCGCTGGCCTCGTGCTGAGCACGCGCTCGCGCCAAATCCAGCTCCACCAGTACCGTCAAGGTGGACAACAGCACCAGCGCGTGCAGGCTGACGAGTGCGATGTGGAGGCCCAGCCCCGCCTCGCCAAACAAGGCCGCAGCCACCGGAATGCCGACCTGCACGGTATTGCCAAACACCACCGTGATGGCCCGCACAGTGGGGGCGGCGGCGGCGCGCTCACCCGCCGCCAGATCGGCGCTGGGCGCACCCCGCCGGCGCAAGCGGGCCGCGCCGTACACCACCAGCAGCATCAGCAGCACCGGCACAAAAAACGCCACCACCGTGGCCCAGGGCAGCGCGCCGATGTCGAGCCTGGCCGTGGTGCGAAACAGCAGCGCCGGCACGAAGATGAAAAACGCCGCATTGCCCAGCAAGCGCGCCGGGTCCATGCCACCTGCGGGCTCGCCCAGCCAGCGCAAACGCCCCGCCACCCAACCCAGGGCGACGGTGCAAAAAATGGCCAGCAGCTTGTTGAAAACGATCAGTGACATGTCATGGGATTCCGCCGGCCATGATGCCCGCGCGATGCCGCACCCGGCGCTTGCCGAGGCCAGCGACTACTCGGCATCCGGCAACAAGGCCTTCGCCAACCACGTGGCCACCTCGGCCTCGGGCAGCCCGATCAGCACCTGCTTGCGGCGAAAAATATCACCGCGCAGCAGCGACACCGCGCGCTTGGGGCAGCCCAGCTCGGTGGCCAGCCAGCCTAGCAAATGGGCGTTGGCGCGGCCGTCCACCGGGGGCGCGCCCAGGCGCACCCGCAGCGCACCATCGTGCAAGCCATCAGCCGCCGTGCGGCGGGCGTTGGGCGATACGCTGATGTCGAGCTTGCAACCCTCGGCCGTGGCTGTCACGCAGGGCCAAGCTGCAATGGGCGCCGCGCTGGCCGTGTCCGCCCTCCCCTTGCCCTGGGGAGGGCGCACGCTCACTTGGCGGCCTTCTTGGCCGCCGCGGTTTTGGTGGCTACTTTGCTCGCCACCTTGGTTGCCACCTTGGTGGTGCTGCTGGCGGTTTTGGCCGCCACTTTTTTGGCTGCTGCGGGCGATTTGGCCGCGCGCGGCTCAAACTCGAACGTGACCTTGCCTTCTTTTTCGTCCCACGCCAGGCGGGCCTTGAACTTGCGCTTGGTGCGGTTGGACACAAAGCCTTCAAGCAGGTCGGTTTTGCCCGTGGCCAGCAGCTTGGTCACCTGCTCAAACGACACCGGCTGCGTCAGGATGATCTTGCCGGTCTTGAAATCGCAGGTGACAGGCGCGCTCACCGCGTGCTCGCAGGCGTAGTTGGCGCCGTGCTCGTACACATGGCCACGGCATTTGGGGCAAGCCCCCATCGACGGCTGGCCGCTGAAATCAATCGTCGCCGCCTCGCCGTCGGCACCCTTGGCGTCGTCGCCAAAGTCAAACTCAAGCTTCCAGTTTTTGATGTCTTCGTCGCGTACCAGGCGCAGCTCGGCGCTGAACGGCCAGCCCGCCTTGGACCGGAAGCCCTCCAGCGGGCCCACTTTGTGGTCACGCAAAAAGGCCTCCACCTCGGCCAGCTCAAAGCTGCGGCTGGCGGGGATTTTGGTGATTGAAAAACCGCAGCCCTCGGCCGTGCCGCCCACGCCGTGGCAGGTGAAACGGCGGTAGTTTTCGGTCACCACGCCGCCGCAATTGGGGCAGGGCGCGGTGAGCGTGGCGTAATCACCGGGGATGGTGTCGCGGTCGTATTCCTTGGCCTTTTGCACGATGCGCTCGGCCATCGCGGCAATGTCTTTCATGAAGTCGGCGCGGCTCAGCCGGCCATGCTCCATCTCCGACAACTGGTGCTCCCAGTTGCCGGTGAGCTCAGGCTTGGTCAGGTCCTCGATGGCCAGGCCGCGCAGCAGCGTCATCAGCTGAAACGCCTTGGCGGTGGGGCACAGTTCACGGCCCTCGCGCAGGATGTATTTTTCGGCGATCAAGCCTTCAATCACCTGGGCGCGGGTGGCTGGCGTGCCCAGGCCTTTTTCGGCCATGGCCTCACGCAGCTCGTCGTCATCGATCAGCTTGCCCGCGCCTTCCATGGCGCTCAGCAAGGTGGCCTCGGTGTAGCGCGCCGGCGGCTTGGTCTTGAGCGCATTGACGCTCACGTGCTCGTTGACTACCTGCTCGCCAGCCAGCACCGCCACCAGGTTGGCGTCTTCGTCTTGGGCCTCTTTGCCGTACACCGCCAACCAGCCCGGGTTGACCAAGACCTTGCCGTTGGTCTGGAAGTGGTGCTGCTCCACCTTGGTGATGCGCGTGGTGACCATGAATTCGGCCGGCGGATAAAACACCGCGATGAAGCGCTTGACCACCATGTCATACAACTTGGCCTCGATCTCGGTCAGGCTCTTGGGCGCTTGCAGCGTGGGGATGATGGCAAAGTGATCCGACACTTTGCTGTTGTCGAACACCCGCTTGGTGGGCTTGACGTAGCCCTCCCTCAAACCTTTTCGCGCATGCTGGGCCAGCTCACGCAGCGGCCCCGGCATGTCCTCGCTTGCGATCATCTCGAAGGTCTGCTTGACGGTGGCCACGTAGTCTTCGGGCAGCGCGCGTGAGTCGGTACGCGGGTAGGTCAGCACCTTGTGCTTTTCGTACAGCGCCTGGGCCAGGCCCAGCGTGGTTTTGGCCGAAAAACCAAAGCGGCTGTTGGCCTCGCGCTGCAAGGTGGTCAGGTCATACAGCAGCGGGCTGCTGGAATTGCTGGGCTTGGATTCTTCAGTCACCGTGCCGGTTTGGCCCAGCACCGCGTCACCAATCGCCTGCGCGTCGCGCTCGATCCACAGCCGGTCGGCGCGGCGATCAGCATCCTCGTCTCGCTTGAACTTGGGGTCGAACCACTTCCCCTCGTAACCCCCGGCCACCGCCTCGAAGCCGGCCTTGATTTCCCAATAATCACGCGAGACGTGTTTGCGGATTTTTTCTTCGCGCTCGACCATGATCGACAGCGTGGGCGTCTGCACCCGGCCCACCGTGGTCAAAAAGAAACCACCGTCGCGCGAGTTGAACGCCGTCATGGCGCGTGTGCCGTTGATGCCCACCAGCCAGTCGGCCTCGCTGCGGCTGCGCGCGGCGTCGGCCAGGCCCAGCATCTGCTCGTCGGTGCGCAGGCGATCAAAGCCGTCGCGGATGGCTTGCGGCGTCATGCTTTGCAGCCACAAGCGGCGGATGGGCTTGCTCAGCGGGGTTTTCAGGTTGTCGGCGTATTGCACGATCAGCCTGAAGATCAGCTCGCCTTCGCGGCCCGCGTCACAAGCATTGATCAGGTCGCCCACGTCTTTGCGCTTGACCAGCTTGACCAGCGAGTTGAGCCGGCTCTTGGCCTTGTCGATGGGCGCCAGATCAAAGTGCGGCGGCACCACCGGCAGGTTGGCAAAACTCCACTTGCCACGCTTCACGTCAAACTCATCGGGCGCCTTGATCTCCACCAGGTGGCCTACCGCCGAGCTGACCACGTAGCGATCATTTTCGAAGTGGTCGTCCTGCTTTTCAAACTTGCCCGACACCGTGGTGAGCGCGCGGACGATGTCCTGCGCCACGCTGGGCTTCTCGGCAATGATGAGGGTCTTGCTCATGGGTGGGGTCGTTTTCTTGGGTGGCACTGTGTGGGCGGTAATGTATTCGCGGCGCCGGGTGTTGCCCGTGGCGAGGCTCGTTTTGTGGCGTGGCGCGTGGCCGGGTGTGGCGTGCAAGCCATGCCTACAATCCGCCGCAATCCGCTCGCGCCTGCACAGGTGTCCATGCACGCGCCCATGGAATCACTTTAACGAATGAAAGCTGCCGTGCCAGCCACCGTGCCAAAGACAGCCAGCCCGGCCAGCCACAAGGCCGGCGGCAAAGCAGCAGGCAAGGCCGCCAAAAATCCGGCGCCGGCCCCCATGGCAACCCAAGCCCCAAGAGCCGCGGCCACGCCCGTGCGGGGCCGGCGTTTGCAAGTGCGCAAAAGTGGCGTGCATGGCAAGGGCGTGTTCGCGGTGCAGCCCATCCGCAAGGGTGAACTGTTCATCGAGTACATCGGTGAGGTGATCAGCTGGCCCGAGGCCTTGCGCCGCCACCCGCACGACCCCAGCCAGCCCGACCACACCTTTTACTTTCACCTTGACGATGAGCGCGTGATCGACGGCCTGGTGGGCGGCAACGCCTCACGCTGGATCAACCACGCCTGCGCGCCCAACTGCGAGGCCGAAGACGACACCGGCCGCGTCTGGCTCAAGGCACTGCGCAACATCTTGGTGGGCGAAGAGCTGTTTTTTGACTACGGCCTGGTGATCGACGAGCGCTACACGCCTGCACTCAAAAAGCGTTTTGAATGCCGCTGCGGCGCCAAAGCCTGCCGGGGCACGATGCTGGCGCCCAAGACCTGACGGGCGCCCGGCGCCATCGCCATCGGCTCAACCCGAGATCGCGCCAGACATCACCCTAAGCACACGGTTGAGCGCCTCGGCCAGCTCCCCGCCCCCAAATCCAACCCCCGCACCCATGCCCGCCACCCAACCCTTGCTCTGGGGCGCCGAAGCGCTGTGGTTGCAGCTTGAGCCCTTGCTGCCGGGTCTGACGGTGGAGGTGGTGGCGAGCACAGAGTCCACCAACACCACGCTGCTGAACCGGGCCCGGGGCACGCACGGCCCCGCCGACACCCAGGCTTGCCTGCTGGTGGCCGAGCAGCAAACCCGGGGGCGCGGGCGCCAGGGCAAAGACTGGTTGTCCAGCGCCGGTGCGTCGCTCACGTTTTCACTGGCGCTGCCGCTGGCGCCCGCCGATTGGTCGGGTCTGTCGCTGGCGGTGGGGCTGGCGCTGGCCGACGCGCTGGACCCGCCCACGGGTGCGCCATGGGCCCATCAAGCCCCCGGCACTGGCCCCGCGCGGGGGGCCCGCTTGGGCATCAAATGGCCGAATGATTTGCTGGTGCTGGGCAACGCCGAGCCTGATCGGTCCGCTGCGGCCAGCTTGGGTCAAAACGCCGGACAGGCCCTAGGCCGCAAAGTGGGCGGCATCCTGATTGAAACCGTGCAGGCCGGTGACCGGCGTTTGGCCGTGGTGGGCGTGGGCCTGAACGTGCGGCCGCAAGCCACCACGGCGTCTGCCGCCAGCGCGCCAGACACCGCTTCAAATGCGCCGCCAGCCACCGCCACGCCTGCGTTGAGTTGGGGTTATGCCTGCCTGCAAGAGCTGCAACCCGGCCTGGACGCCCCCGCCGTGCTGGCCATCGTGGCGCCCGCGCTGGTGCGGGAGTTGCTGGCCTTTGAGCGGCACGGTTTTGCGCCGCTGCGCCAACGCTTTGCGGCGCGTGACGTGTTGATGGGCCGCGCGGTGGTCACCACCCTGCCCGGCCTGCCGCGCGGCGTGGCTGATGGCGTGGACGACACCGGCACGCTGTGGCTGCGTGTGCCCGACATCCATGACACTGGCCAAACGTCGGGGCCGCAGATGGTGCGCCGGCGGCCTGTGGCCAGCGGCGAAGTCAGCCTGCGGCCCGACCCCGGCACCAGCCTCGACCCCGGCCTGGTCACCACCGACCCGGCCGCGCCCGCGCCGCGCACCCAACCCATCGAGCCCACCCCATGCTGAGAACCCTGGCACTGGCGCTGCTGCTGGCCAATGCGCTGTTGCTTGTGGCGCAGCTGGGCGTTTTTGACCCGCTGATGCGCACGGGCGCTGCCAGCCAATCCAGACAGCGTGAGCCCGAGCGGCTGGCACGCCAGTTGAAGCCTGAACGGGTGCGCATCCTGACGCCCGACGCCGCCAGCACGGCCATCAGCGCCGCTGCGGCCTCGACTGCCGCGGCCGCGTCACAAGCCGCCGAGGCCGCCCGCAACGCACTTGTCAAGGTTTGCCTGCAAGCCGGCCCGTTGGCCCCGCCGGATGCTGACGCCATCACACACTCGCTGCGAGAGGCGGGCCTGGCCGCCACCGACTGGACGGCGCAAAAATCCGACGGTGGCGGTGACTACATGGTCTACATGGGCCGCTACCCGGATCGTGAAGCCTGGCAGCGCAAGCACGACCAGCTCAAGCGCATGCACATCGACACCGAAGACCTGCGCCAAATGCCTGAATATGACCCCGGCTTGAGCCTGGGCCACTTTGAGAGCAAGGCCGCCGCCGACACCGCACTGGCGCGTTTCGTGATGCGGGGCGTGCGCACCGCCCGCATCGAAACCTTGCGCCCGTCAACAAGCCAGACCACGCTTCGGATCAAGGCCGCCGATGGTGCCCTGCGGGCCCGCTTGGCCGGGCAACGCTTGCCGGCCGGCAAAAACTTTGAGACCTGCCCGGGCACGCCCACGCTGGCGGCCGCGCTGGCGGCATCGTCGGCAGCCGCATCGTCGGTCGCAGCGGCAAAACCTGACGCAGCATCGGCATCGGCTGCCACAAAAAACTCGACGCCTGGCAGTGCGCCGGCGCCAACGTCAACGCTGCCGCCTGAGGCCACGCCGCCGTCACGCGCCAGCAACCCGCGCTAACGCCGCAGACGCCAGCAACCCGCGCCAACGGCGCCAAACGCCGGGTGGCAACCCGGGGGCACCTCAGTCGCGGCGCCGCCAGCCCACGCCGGCCACCGCCGCCGCCAAGCCCAACAACCAGCCCCATCCCAGCGCGCCACCGCCGCTGCTGGTGGTGGACGTCGGCGTGGGAGTCACCACCACCGGCGCGGCAGCCACGGTGATCGTGCGGCTGGCACTCGCCGTGGATCCAGCACTGTCGGTGACGGTCAGCGTCAACACCACCGTTCCGGCAGCACTGGTGGTCAGCGTTGTGGCAACCGTGTTGGCGGTTGCGCTGTTCAATTTGGCCAATGTGCCACCACTGGTGATCGCCCACTTGTAGCCCGTCAGGGTACGGCCGGTGGCGGCGATTGAACCCGAACCATCCAACGCAACGCTGCCGCCTACCGTGGGCACGGTGGTTGATGCACTGAAAGCAGCCGTTGGAGTCAGCACAGCGGTGATCGTTTGAGTGGCCGAAGCGCTTGCGCCCGCGCTGTCAGTGACCAGCAGACTCACGGTCACGATGCCCGGCCCGGTCGTTGTGAGCGAGGTCGAACCTGTGCTTGTGCTCGTCAAGAACCGCGCAATGGAAGCGCCCGCCGTAAGCTGCCATTGATAGGCGACGGCTGATCGACTTGAACTGAGGCCTTCCAGATTCACCGTTGCGCCCACGGTCGGCGTGAGCGACGAGACCGAGGTGATGGCAAGCGGTGGCGTCGTCAAGCCGGCCACCCGCGCCACCGCCGCGCCCGCATCCAGCAAACCGGCGCCGCAAGTGCTGGTGGTGCAATGACACTCCAGTTGCTCGGCGCTGCTGGGCGCCTTGCAGGCTGCCACGGCGGCATCACTGCCAATGCTCGGAAACGCCCGCGCGGAAGCCTGCAAGGCGGTCTTGATGCCGGCCGGCGTCAACGCGGGGTCGACCGACAACATCAGCGCCACCGTGCCCGCCACGAGGGGCGCGGCAAAGCTGGTGCCCAAGGAGCTGCGGTAGCTGTCGCTGTAGATATTGGCGCCCGGCGTGGTGCTGCCGTTGTTGGTGGTGGTCAGCAGCGGGTACAGGCAGGCGCCCGTCTCGTTGACGCAATTGCCCGCTGGCGCGGCGATCGTCACCTCAGGCCCAATGCTGGAATAACCCACCTTGCTGCCCGCGTGGCGCACGCCAGCCACCGCGATGACGCCGGTGCAATTGGCGGGCGAGCTGACGGCCAGGCCCGCGTCGTTGCCGGCGGCCACCACCACCACCACGCCCGCAGCGGTGATCTCGTCCACGAAGCTTTGGTAGGCCCCACAGCCGACGGGTGATCCCAGGCTCATGTTGATCACCCGCGCCAGATTGGGATTGCAATCCGGCCCAACAGCATGCGTGGACAGGTTGGCGGCGCACGCCGCGCTATTGCTCAAGCCTGCGGCCCAGCGCATGCCGGCGATGATGTCGTCGTCGTAGCCACCGCACTTGCCCAGCACACGCACCGGCAACACCATCACGTTGCGGCCCACGCTGGCCATGCCGATGCCGTTGTCGCTGGCCGCGCCGATCAGGCCCGCCACCTCGGTGCCGTGCCAGCTGCTGGCCGTCGCCAAGGTGCCTTTTTTGCATTCATCGGCCGCTGTCCAGTCGCCCGGGTCGCTGGCGTCGGCGTCCAAGCCATTGCCATCAACCGAGTTGCTGGTGCGGCTGATGAAGTCATAGCCCGCCCACAGCTTGCCCGCCAAATCCGGGTGGCTCTTGACCACGCCCGTGTCCAGCACCGCCACGGTGATATTGGCCGAGCCCGTTGTGACGGCCCAGGCGCCCACCGCGTTGATGGCCGACACAATCGTGCTGTCGGGCGCCCGCAAATACCACTGGCCCACGGCCGGGGTGATGCTGGTCTGGCCATCGGCGTAATACGGGTCGTTGGGCAGCACCGCGTTGATGGTCTTGCGGCGCACGGGCTCGGCCCATTCCACGTCGGGGTGGCTGGCCAGCTTGGTGGCTAGCTGGCTGCTGGTCAGGCCCGTGCCGCGCACGCTTTGCAAGCGGCTGCCCAGCACATGGCCATCGGTCAGGGTGAGGGCGGCATAACGCCCCAAGGTGGCGGCATGGCGTGGCGCTCCCGCCGCGCTGCGCGCCAGCGCGCTGCCAGCCCGGTACTTGACGATCACCCTGGCGTTGTTGGCGTCCTCAATTTCGGCGGCCGGGCCGCGCGCCACCACGCGGGGCCCGCGCTCGCCCAACGCCGCGTCGGGCAGCAGGCCCAGGGCGGGCAACAACAGCGCGGGC
The DNA here is from genome assembly GCA_043779845.1 of Betaproteobacteria bacterium. GTDB lineage: Bacteria > Pseudomonadota > Gammaproteobacteria > Burkholderiales > Burkholderiaceae_C > Pseudaquabacterium. The sequence continues at coordinate 23,790 of JAYWDK010000317.1, forward strand.
AGCAGCGCCAGCCACTGGGTCAACCGTGAAGCCATCGCGCTATTTGCCACCGTTCACCCGCCTTCAAAACTCAAAAAACCGCCCAGGGCACATCGCGCCCACAAAGCACAGGGCCGGGATGCTATCCCGGCCTTGTCAAGAAAGTTTGCTGGGCGTGGCGGTCAAACCCAGCCCAGTTCAACCCTGAATCCAGCTGGCAGATCAGGCTTGTCCAGCGCAGGCTTGCGGCCCGCGCGGCGCGAGACGCGCCGCCCCTTCGCAGGCACGGGCTGTCCGCAGGGACAGCCCATGTCCGGGTCAAGCGATCACGCAATCACGCGCACCATCTCCAGCACCTTGTTCGAGTAGCCCCACTCGTTGTCGTACCAGGCAATGACCTTGACGAAGGTCTTGTCCAGCGCAATGCCGGCTTCGGCATCGAACACGCTGGTCATGGCTTCGCCGCGGAAGTCGGTGGATACCACTTTGTCTTCGGTGTAGCCCAGCACGCCCTTCATGCTGCCCTCGCTGGCCGATTTCATCGCGGCGCAGATCTCGGCGTAGGTGGCATCTTTTTCGAGCTCGACCACCAGGTCGACCACCGACACATCAGACGTGGGCACGCGGAACGACATGCCCGTGAGTTTTTTGTTCAGCTCGGGGATCACCACGCCCACGGCCTTGGCCGCACCGGTGCTGCTGGGGATGATGTTTTCGAGAATGCCACGGCCACCGCGCCAATCTTTGTTGCTCGGGCCGTCCACCGTTTTCTGGGTGGCGGTGGCGGCGTGCACGGTGGTCATCAGGCCACGCTTGATGCCGAAGTTGTCGTTCAGCACCTTGGCCACCGGGGCCAGGCAGTTGGTGGTGCAGCTGGCGTTGCTGATGATGGTCTGGCCGGCGTAGGTTTTGTCGTTCACGCCAAACACGAACATCGGCGTGTCGTCTTTGCTGGGGGCCGACATCACCACTTTTTTGGCGCCCGCGTCGATATGCTTCTGCCCGGTTTCTTTGGTCAAGAACAAGCCGGTGGCCTCGACCACGATGTCGGCGCCCACCTCGGCCCAGTTCAGCTCGGCGGGTTCGCGCAGCGCGGTCAGGCGGATGCGTTTGCCGTTGACGATGAGCGTATTGCCGTCCACCGACACGTCCCCCTTGAAGCGGCCATGCACGCTGTCGTACTTGAGCATGTAAGCCAGGTAATCCGGCTCCAGCAGGTCGTTGATGCCGACCACTTCAATGTCAGCAAAGTTCTGAATGGCGGCACGGAACACCATGCGTCCGATGCGGCCAAAGCCGTTGATACCGATTTTGATGGTCATGGCAAAAATCTCCTGGGTTGAAAAAAGGGCCGGCACAGCCAAGGCCTGGGGCGCCGTGTTGAGCCGCGTTCGGTCAGATCAGCGAGCTGCGTGTTTTACTTGCCCAACACTTGCCGCACGGTATTGACCAGGTCTTCAGTCGTGAGGCCAAAGTGTTTGAACAGCACCGGCGCCGGGGCGCTTTCGCCGTAAGTGTCTATGCCCATCACGGCCGCACAGCCGTACTTCCACCAGCCGTCGGTCACGCCGGCTTCAATCGCCACGCGGGGCACTTTGGGCGGCAGCACGCTGCTCTTGTAGGCCACGCTCTGGCGGTCAAATACGTTGGTGCTGGGCATCGAAACCACCCGCACCGCAATGCGCAATTTGGCCAGTTCAGCTTGCGCATGCAGCGCCAACTGCACCTCGGAGCCGGTGGCGATGATCACTGCCTGGGTCTGCTTCTCCAGGCCCACCTCGCTGGGCTCGGCCAGCACGTAGCCGCCCTTGGCGATGGCGTCCAGACCCGACGCGTTGGGTGCGGCAGCGGACGTGGCCTTGGGCGCGTAGTTCAGGTTTTGGCGGCTCAACAGCAGCGCGCTGGGGCGGTTGCGGTTTTGAATCGACACGGCCCAGGCCACGGTGGTCTCGGCCGTGTCGGCCGGGCGCCAGACATCCAGGCCGGGGATCAGCCGCAGGCTGGCGGCATGCTCCACGCTCTGGTGCGTGGGGCCGTCTTCGCCCAGGCCGATGCTGTCATGCGTGAACACGTGCACCACGCGCAGCTTCATCAGCGCGGCCATGCGGATGGCGTTGCGGCTGTAGTCGCTGAAGGTCAAAAACGTGCCGCCGTAGGGGATGAAGCCACCGTGCAGCGCCACGCCGTTCATGATGGCCGCCATGCCAAATTCACGCACGCCGTAGTTGATGTGGCGCCCGCCGTTGGGCGTGCCGTCCTCGGCAAAACGCAGCGCTGGTGTGTGCGAAGTGTTGGTCAGGTTGGAGCCGGTGAGATCGGCTGAGCCGCCCAGCAACTCAGGCAGCGCCTGGGTGAATGATTCAAGCGCGATCTGGCTGGCCTTGCGGCTGGCCACGGTTTGGGCCGCCGTGTGCGCAGCCACCACGGCGTCAACGGCGGCTTGGGCAAAACCGGCCGGCAGATCGCCCAACATGCGGCGCGAAAGCTCGGCGGCCAAGGCCGGATGCTTGGCTTTGTACGCGGTGATTTGCTTGGCCCACTTGGCCTCAGCGGCCTCGCCGGCGCGCTTGCCGTCCCAGGCGGCATAGGCGGCCTCGGGGATCACAAACGGCTCATGCCCCCAGCCCAGGGCCTCGCGTGTGAGCTTGATTTCTTCAGTGCCCAGCGCCTCGCCATGGGCCTTGGCGGTGCCGCCGCGGTTGGGCGAGCCTTTGCCGATGGTGGTTTTGCACAGGATGATGGTGGGCTTGGTGGCCGAGGTTTTGGCCTGGGCAATGGCGGCGTCAAGCGCGTCCACGTCGTGGCCGTCCACTGGGCCAATCACGTTCCACTCGTAGGCGTCAAAGCGCTTGGCCACGTCGTCCACGTACCAGGGCAAGACCCGGCCATCGATGGAGATGCCGTTGTCGTCGTACAGGGCGACCAGCTTGTTCAGCTTCCAGGCGCCGGCCAGCGCGCAGGCCTCGTGGCTGATGCCTTCCATCAGGCAGCCGTCACCGAGGAACACGAAAGTCTTGTGGTCGACGATGGTGTGGCGCGTTGCCCCTTCCACGCGGTTGAATTCTTGCGCCAGCAGCTTCTCGGCCAGCGCCATGCCGACCGCATTCGCGAGGCCCTGGCCAAGCGGGCCGGTGGTGGTTTCGACGCCCGGCGTCAGGCCGTGCTCGGGGTGGCCCGGCGTCTTGCTGTTGAGCTGGCGGAAGTTGCGCAGCTCGCTC
>JAYWDK010000318.1:0-11136 GCA_043779845.1 Betaproteobacteria bacterium
CCGGGTGTATGCGGGTTGGCAAAAGCCGGCACGGTTCGACCGCAACCTGGTGGTCATCGGCGCCGGCTCGGGCGGCCTGGTCACGTCATACATCGCGGCGGTGGTCAAGGCCCGCGTCACGCTGGTCGAAGGCCACAAGATGGGCGGCGATTGCCTGAACTCTGGCTGCGTGCCCAGCAAGGCCCTGATCCGCTCGGCCAAGATGGCCAAACAACTGCGGCTGGCCGAGTCACTGGGCGTGGTGGGTGCCACCGGCCGCGTCGATTTTGCGTCGGTGATGGGCCGCGTGCACCGGGTCACGGCCGACATAGCACCGCACGACTCGGTGGCACGTTACACCGCGCTGGGCGTGGAGGTGTTGCAGGGCCGCGCGCGCATCACCTCGCCCTGGCAGGTGGAGATCACCACGCCCGCAGGCGTGCAGACGCTCACCACCCGCAATATCGTGATCGCCACCGGCGCCAGCCCGTTTGTGCCGCCCATCCCCGGGCTGGCCGAGGTGGGCTGCCTGACCTCGGACACCGTCTGGGGTTTGACGGCGCTGCCCCGCCGGCTGGTGGTGCTGGGCGGTGGCCCCATCGGCTGTGAGCTGGCGCAAAGCTTTGCGCGGCTGGGCGCCCAGGTCACGCAAGTGGAGATGGCGCCCCGGTTGATGCTGCGCGAGGACGACGAAGTCTCGGCCCTGGTGGCCGACTCCTTGCGCGCTGACGGCGTGCAGGTGCTGACCAGCCACCAGGCCCTGCGCTTCGAACGCATCAAGACGCCCGACGGCGACATCAAGCGCCTGATCGCCAAGCATGGCGAAGCCGAGGTGGTGATCGAGTTCGACGAGTTGCTGTGCGCGGTGGGCCGCAGCCCCCGCACCGCCGGCTTCGGGCTGGAAGAGTTGGGCGTTCCCCTGTCCCCCGGCAAGACCATCGCGGTCAATGAATTCCTGCAAACCAAGTACCCCAACATCTACGCCGTGGGCGACGTGGCCGGGCCGTTCCAGCTCACCCATGTGGCCGCTCACCAGGCGTGGTATGCGGCCGTCAACGCGCTGTTTGGCCGCTTCAAGCGCTTCAAGGTGGATTACTCGGTGATCCCCTGGACCACCTTCACCGACCCCGAGGTGGCGCGGGTCGGCTTGTCCGAGGCAGAGGCCAAAGCGCAAGGCATCACGGTGGAAGTCACGCGCTACGCACTCGATGACCTGGACCGCGCCATTGCCGACGACGCCACCCAAGGCTTCATCAAGGTGCTGACCGTACCGGGCAAAGACAAGATCCTGGGCGTGACGATCGTCGGCGACCATGCCGGCGACCTGCTGGCCGAATACGTGCTGGCGATGAAGCACGGCCTGGGGCTGAACAAGATCCTGGGCACCATCCACACCTACCCGACGATGTCCGAAGTCAACAAGTCCGTGGCGGGCGAATGGAAGCGGGCCCATGCGCCGCAAAAGCTGCTGACCTGGGTCAAGCGCCTGCATGACTGGGAGCGGGCATGAGGCCTGGCCGCACCGTTGACGCGGCGGCGCGTCTCGGCTTGCCCCGGCGCGCCTTGATGGCCGCCGGCGCCGTCGGTCTGCTGTGACCATGGCCTGCCTAGGCCCAAAACGCCCAGACCAGGCACTTCGGGTCAGTGTTCGGCGTCTTGACTGCGGAGCCTACCGCCGGCCCAGGCCAGCCAGAGCAGGCCCGCCATCAATAGGGCCGCGCTGCCAGGCTCGGGAACGGCCTGCATCACGCCGAACAAGCCGTGGGACTCGGTGTTGGGCCCGGCTGTGAAATACAGGGCATGGGTGGATCCCGCCGCCTGGCCGTTGCCGACACTCAGGCCCCATAACCCGTCGATGGACAGTGGCTGGCCTCCGGCGTCGTTCAACTGACCGAGGAACGCATGCGTGCTGGCATTGAATGCGCTGATTCGACCATCGCCGAAGTTGCCAACCAGCAGCGCACCGGACCAGGCGCCGAAGGTGTCGGGGGCGATTGCCAGACCCCAAGGTGCGTTCAGCGCGCCGCCGCTGGCCACTCGCGCAACCAGATTGCCCTGCAGGTCAAACTGATTGACCAGACCCAGGCCGGCGCCTGCCACCTCGTCCGGACTGTTCGGGTCCTGCTTGGCGTATGCCACGTACAGGGAGCTGCCGAGGGCCTGGATGTTGAACGGCGCGTATCCCGTGGGCAGTGACGGGTCAGCGAACGAGCCCGCCAGCGCCGGTGCGACAGCCGTGCCCTTGAAGACGCTGACGGTGGCGTTGTGGAAGTCGGCGGCATAAAGGTAGCTGCTGCCACCCATGCTGGCGAAGGCCGCACCCTTGAAGACCGCAGACAGGTTGGACAGGGATTGAGCTGTCGTGCCGAGCGCTCCACGCCAGCCGGAGACCGTGCCGTCTTCGCTGACGAACAGAAAGTTGTTACCCCCGAACTGTGTCGCGCCGCCCGCGTTGAATACCTGTCCGGTCACGCTGCCGGTGCCCGGGATAGCCACCGTCAGGGGCACCTTGGTCGTGGCCTGGGTCAGCGGATCGACGCGGTAGACGGTCGAGGTGCCAGCGCCGTTCGACGACACCCAGAACGGGCCCGTGCCAGAGTATGAAATGCCCCAGGCGTTGACCAGGCCAGCGTCGGTCACTGGTGCGGCGTGCGCCACGGGATCATCGGTGACCAGGTTGGTCACCGAAACACTCACGTCGGCGAACGACGGCGCAACCGCCAGAACGCAGCCACCGAGGACAAGCACAAGCGGTCTGAGTCGAAGCGTATCCATGGAAAACCTCCTGGGGACTTTGGGCGCGCAGCGCCCGGGCCAATCGGAAAGGACATACCGTCTCGCCTCGGCCCGACTGGATGCACGGCATGCCTCATCCAGCAGGGCCGAGGCTGGCCAACAGCCATCGGTAGGCGTGTATTCCGGCCGAGGCCTATCGTGTTCACAACGCGGCCCCCGCGAACTAGGGGGGCCTTGACCCTGCCGGCCGGTCTCCAATCCGCTGGTTGACATCTCGCGGTGCAGGCGGGCCATGCCCCGTTGAACCTTTTCGTCGCCCGCAGGCATACACCGCCATCACTTGGAATCCTCAATGCTGAAACCCGCAAGCGACTGCGATGACGGCCCCGACCTGCCCGCGCTGACTGCCGCGGGTGAGACGGCGTTGGCGGAGGCCAGGCTGATCGGGCAGGTGGTGCTGCGCCAGCGGACTGCCTTCGACGCGCTCTACCGGTGCTATCACCCACGGCTGCTGCGCTTTCTCGATCGCATGATGCGGCGCCCGGATCTGGCCGACGAAGTCCTGAACGACACGATGTTCGTGGTCTGGAACCGCGCCGGCACCTATAACGGACGGTGCAAGGTCTCAACCTGGATTTTCGCCATCGCCCACAACAAGGCCTTGAAGGCACTGCAACGCATGGACGAGCCTGTCGCCGACGACGATGCCGATAACCGGCCCTCACCGGCGCCCAACCCCGAGCAGCAGCTCGATCAGCGCCAGTTGCTGACCCGGCTTCGACGCGCCATCGACGGCTTGTCGTTCGACCACCGGGCGGTCGTCGAACTGACCTATTTCCATGGCGCGGATTGCCGCGAGATCGCGCAGATCGTCGACTGCCCGGTGGCCACGGTCAAGACCCGGATGTTCCACGCGCGGCGCCATCTCAAGGCCTCGCTCTGCGGCAGGCTGGAGGACTTTCTATGAGTGTCAACGTGGTACCGCTGGACAGCGATGGCCACCATGCCGTCCAAGCCCTGCTGCCCTGGTACGTGATGAACCAGCTGGCGCTGGCCGAGGTCATGACGATCGAGGCGCATCTGGCAACCTGCGCGACTTGCCGCGCCGAGCTGGCGCTGGAGCGCCGGATGGCCGAGGTTCTGGGCGGCCTCGATGCCCAAGCCCGGGGAACGGAAAGCGCAGTGGAGCAGGGGCTGGCCAGCCTGCACGCCCGGATCAAGCGCGAAGGCGTCACATCCACCGCACAAGTGTCGGGCGCCGGCCAGCGCCCGGCACTAAGCCGGTCCTGGACCTGGCCCTCCCCCTGGACCCGCTGGGTGCTGGGCGCGCAGTTCGCCACCATCGCCTGTCTGGCCACCGTGCTGGTGCTGCCGGCAGTGACCACGCCGGCCTATCGCACGCTAGCAACGCCCGGCCACGCTGCGGCCGGCAACGTGGTGGTCCGCTTCCGACCCGATGCGACCGAGCGTGAGATCCGGCTGGCATTGCAGGCGGCGGACGCGCGGTTGGTGGATGGTCCGACATCGACCGACGCCTACCTGCTCAGTGTCCCGGCCGAGAACCCAGGGCGGGCGCTGGCCATGTTGCGCTCCCGGCACTCGGTGCTGCTGGCCGAATCGCTGGACGCGGGGCTGCGCCCATGACGGCGTGGCTTGCCGGCCTGCTGCTGTGGCTGGCCGCTGCATTCAGCGCCCAGGCCGACGATCGTGCGCCCATGGCGCTGGCCGATCCTGCGCAACAAATCCTGGTCATGTTGCCGATGGCGCCCGAGCACTACCGATCGGGCAACGCCTATTCGGGCGCCTACGGTGACCTGCTGGGCCGCAGCGCACGTCACCGCCTGGCCGTGAAACTCGCTCAGGAACACGGGCTGACCCTGGCCAGCGGCTGGCCGATGCCGGCGCTCGGCGTCGAGTGCTTCGTCATGAACCTGCCGGCGGCGCAGACTGGCGGGCCGTTGGCGGTGACGATGGCGATGGCGCTGGGCCGCGATCCCCGCGTGGCCTGGGCTCAGCCGATGAACGTCTACCGTGCCCAGGCCCACGACGATCCGCTGTTTGCGGTGCAGCCCGCCGCTTCTGCTTGGCACCTGGCCGAACTGCACCAGGTGGCCACCGGACGCGGCGTGCGGATTGCAATCATCGACAGCGGCATCGAGCGCGACCATCCGGATCTGGCGGGCCAGATCGACGACAGCGCCGACTTCGTGGCCGGGCGGCGCTTTGTGGCCGAGCGCCATGGCACCGAGGTGGCCGGCATCGTCGCGGCGGTGGCCGACAACCACCTTGGCATGGTCGGTGTAGCGCCCCGGGCCCGCCTGCTGGCGCTGCGCGCCTGCTGGCAGGACGACAAGGCCGTAACCTCTTGCACCAGCCTCAGCCTGGCACAGGCGCTGGACCACGCCATCGCCCACCGTGCGCAGATCATCAACCTGAGCCTGAGCGGACCGCAGGATCCGCTGTTGGCCCGGCTGCTCGACCTGGCACTTGGGCGGGGCATCGCGGTGGTGGTGGCGGTGGATCGGACGCTGCGCGGTGGTGGGTTCCCGGCGTCGCATCCCGGTGTGCTGGCTGTGGCCGACCAGGAGTCCGGCGCCGCCGAGCCGGCCATGCTGCTGGCGCCGGGCCGGGACGTGCCGGCCACGGGGCCACCCAAGCGCTGGTACTTGGTCACCGGCAGTTCGTTTGCTGCAGCGCATGTCAGCGGACTGTTGGCCTTGTTGCGCGAGGCCGGTACGTCCCGGGCCATGCCAGTGGCCGATGCCTCCGGGGACGCTCTGGTGCGTTTGCCGTCGGGGGCCATCGACGCATGCGCCAGCCTGATGCGCCGCGTGGGCCCCTGTGCCTGCGCCTGCGCGACAGCAGACGCGGATGCGCCGGGCAAGCGGCCGTGACATGATGGATCGTGCATAGCCTTGCCCCGCTCGCCACCGTCGCCATCTTTCTGCTTGGGCATGCCGCCGCAGCCCGAGGTCAGTCGACCGTGAGTCTGAGCGCTGAATCCGATCACCGCTTTCGGGGCGTATCGCTCAGCCATGGCAAACCTGACCTGCGCCTGAGCCTGGACAGCGATCTGGCCGGCGGATGGTTTGCCGGCGGCCAGGTCACCGGGGCAGAGATCGATGCCGGCACACGCCGGGCCGAACTGCTGGCCTACGTCGGCCGGGCGCAGCCGGCTGGACCAGCGATGTCCTGGGAGATCGGTGCCACCGCCGCGCACTTCGCGGCTGAACCGTCCTACGACTATGCCGAGGTCTTTACCGGCTGGATGGCAGAGCGCTGGAGCATGAGGGCATCGCTGTCGCCGTCCTACTTCGGCAGCGGGCTGCGCACGCTCTACAGCGAGTTCAACGGGGTCGTGCCCCTGGGCGGCCCCTGGCGGCTGTTCGGCCACATCGGGGCGCTGGCAGTGGTGGGTGGCCACGCCGAGAGCGCCGCAGCGCGCCTGCGACTCGACGCCCGGCTGGGGGGTGGCACGACGGTGGGCACGCCGATCGGTGAGACCGATGTGCAACTGGCCTGGGTCGGCGCCGGGCGCGCCCACCTCTACCCCTTGCCCTACGCCAGCCGGCGCCCGGCCTGGGTGCTGAGTAGCACGCTGGCATTCTGAACGCAGCGCACCACCGGGCGCGCACTGGCTCGCGGCCGGCCGCAGGCAGGCCTGCCGGGCAGCGGTCTGAACCGGCTGTTTGAACCCTGTTTGAACCTGGTTTGAACCGACTGCGCTGAGCCGGAAAACACCGTCAGGTCGCAGGCAGTTCCGCTTGCGCCGCTTCCGGGCCTGCGTGTCAACTTTCGAGTTGCATGGGCGCGAGCCCCAGCTGGTTTCGGTGGTGTCATCCGGCGGCTTGCACCCGATCAGCGTGTCCGAATTTGAGGGCCTGGTCTACGTGCTCAACGACGCCGGTGCTGGCAACGTGGCGGGCTTTCGTAACGTGCGCGGCGACCTGCGGCCCGTGGCGGGCAGCGTGCGTGGCCTGTCAGTCGCTGGCGGCGCGGCACCCGCGCAGGTCGGCTTCAGCGACGATGGTGATGCATTGCTCGTGACCGAAAAAGGCACAAACCGGCTCACCAGCTACCGGGTCAAGGCCGACGGCAGCGTCAGTGCGCCGCTGGTCACGCCATCGACCGGGTTGACGCCGTTTGACTTTGCCTTCAACCGTCGCAACCGCCTGTTGGTGACCGAGGCCGTGGGTGGTGCCGCTGGCGCCAGCACGGTGTCGTCCTACCGTTTCAGCGAGTCGGCGCCGGCCGCGCCGGTGGTGGTCAGCCGCGCGGTGCCCGACACCCAGTCGGCCGCCTGCTGGATCGCGATCACGCCCAATGGACGTCATGCCTTTGTCACCAACACGGCCAGCAGCAGCGTCAGCAGCTACCGGGTAACGCCGGGCGGCCAGATCACCTTGACCAGCGCCGTTGCCGGCCAGACCGGCGCTGGATCGGCACCGGCTGACGCAGCCATCTCGGCCGACGGCCGCCAGTTGTATGTGCGCAATGGTCGCACCTTCACGATCTCGTCCTTCAGCATCGGCCATGACGGCAGTCTGGCGGCCCATGCCGGCGCCAGCGCCCTGCCGGCCAGCGCGGTGGGCTTGGCGGCGAACTGAGCGCCAACCCGCATAGTTTTACTGTGTCAATAAAATCAAGGGGCATTGTTCGAACCGCCTCAAGCACGAGATGCGCCTTGATAAAGAAATGGCGAGAATTTGATCGGTTCATGAGGCATTTGAGTTCGACCCGATCAGCCCGTTGCAGGTTGCGCGCAAAGCTCGTCAAGGGCACGAACTCCAGGGTCTGCGCGAACACGGTCTTGCCGACGTGCAGGTGGGCGCCTCGGGGCTGCTGAGCCCTGGAAAGCACCCGCTTCCGGGACAACGACACGCCAGTCAGCACGCCAAGAAATTGGCCTGCAAGCCGCGCCACGGCTTGATCTCAGGTCTGGCGGGGCACATTCAACCGGACAGTCGTGACGACACAGATGACGGGATTTGGCAATCTACAATTCAAGCCGGATGCTCAAATGCGTTGTCCCATCACGGCCTAAAAACCACCACCTCGGCGCCCGCTACGGCGGCTGGTTTGCTTTTATCCTGCTGACCCGCAAGCACGTCGTGCGCACGTCCCGTGACGGGCGCGACACCTGGATGAACGGCATCACCGCCGGCAAGGCCTGCATCGGCCACAAGCGCATCCGACTGACCGAAGAAGCCTGCACGGGTGGGCCCTGCGCGCCCAGCCTGCATGACAACATGATCCTGCGCGGGCGCCGCATCGTGGCCGGCCAGGTGGCGTTTTTGCGGGCCAGCCTGCCGTGCTCAAGCCGCCAGCACGCCTGATGCGGCGCCTGATGTTGGCGCTGGCCGGCCTGGCTGGCTGCTTGATGGCCCAGGCCGGTTCAGCCGCCCCGGAATCGGCCCAAACTGCCGCCCACACTGCCGCCCACACTGCGGCCCAAGCAAATGATCAGGCCACCACCCCATTGACCCGTTTCGCGGCGGTGGCCCCCGTGCAAGTGCCTCATACCCTGGCCCAGCGCCTGCAACCCTGCATGGCCTGTCATGGCCCCCAGGGCCGGGCCAGCCGCAGCGGCTACCTGCCGCGCATTGCGGGCAAGCCGGCGGGGTACTTGTTCAACCAGCTGGTCAATTTCCGGGATGGCCGGCGCAGCAACACCGCGATGGCCGGCTTCTTGGCCCACCAGTCGGACGACTACCTGCGTGACATGGCCGGCTACTTTGCGGCACTTGACTTGCCCTACGCCGCCGCGCCGCCCAGCACGGCCAGCCCCGCTTTGCTGGCGCGGGGCCAGCGTCTGGTGCAACACGGCGACGCCAGCCGTCGCCTGCCCGCCTGCACGGCTTGCCATGGCCTGGACCTGGCCGGCGCGCTGCCCGCCACGCCCGGTTTGCTGGGCCTGCCGCAGGACTATCTGATTGCGCAGCTTGGCGGCTGGCTGACCGGCAGCCGCCGCACCACCGCACCCGACTGCATGGCCGAGATCAGCCGCCGTCTGAGCGCGGCGGATGTCAGCGCCGTGGCCACCTGGCTGGCGGCCCAACCGGTGCCAACCCCCGCCCACCCCGAACCCGGCGCGCCCCGGCCGGCGCCCTTGCCTTGCGGCAGCCTGGGTGATTTGCCGCGATGAGCCGAAGCCATCGCTGGAGGTTGGGCGTTGGCGCGCTGGTTGGCGTGCTGGCCGCCCTGGCCGCCACCGTGCTGTGGCTGAACCTGCGGGGCGAAGAACCCTTGTTGCCCGATGTGCCCGCCAAAGCCACCGCCGATCAGATCGCCAAGGGCGCCTACCTGGCGCGCGCGGGCAACTGCGCGGCCTGCCACACCGACCGAGGCGGCGTGCCTTATGCCGGGGGCCGGGCCATCGAAACGCCGTTTGGCAACGTGTATGCCGGCAACCTGACGCCGGATATGGAAACCGGACTGGGTGCCTGGAGCCAAGCCGAGTTTTGGCGCGCCTTGCACCACGGCCGGTCGCGTGATGGCCGCCTGCTGACGCCAGCGTTTCCGTATGCCAATTTCACCCTTGTCACCCGTGCCGATGCCGACAACCTGCGGGCTTACCTGCGCAGCCTGGCACCGGTCCAACAAGCCCAAACCAAAGCCACGCTGCGCTGGCCCTTCAACACCCAGGCGGCTTTGGCGGTTTGGCGCGCGCTGTACTTCAGGGCGGGCAGCTTGCCGCCCGATGCCGACCGCAGCACGGGCACGGGCACGGGCAACGCCATCGCCAAAAACGCCGAATGGCAGCGTGGCGCTTACCTGGTGAACGGGCTGGGCCACTGCAACACCTGCCACGCCCCGCGCAACTGGGCCGGCGCCAGCGGTGCCCTCGATGAGGCGGGCGGCGGCACCTTGCCCCTGCAAGGCTGGATCGCGCCCTCGCTGGCCCATGCCGATGAGGCCGGCGTGCTGGGCCAACCCATCGACGAAGTGGTGCGCTTGCTGAAAACCGGCGTGTCGGATCACCATGCCGTGATGGGCCCGATGTCCGACGTGGTGGCCGGCAGCACGCAACACCTGTTGCCGGCCGACCTGCGGGCGATGGTGGTGTACCTGGCCACCTTGGCGCCACCCACCGCAGCAGATCAAAGCCGCCCGCCCACCGGCGCGCAAGCCACCAGCGCGCCATCCACGCCCCGCCTGCTCAGAGGCCAACAGCTCTACGCCGACCACTGCACCACCTGCCACGGCGCCCAAGGCCAAGGCGCCCCCGGCATCTACCCCGCGCTGGCCACCAGCCGCACGGTGGCGCTGGCCAACCCGCGCAACCTGGTACAGGCCATCACCCACGGTGGGTTTCCGCCTGCCACGGCGGGCAACCCCCAACCCTACGGCATGCCGGCGTTTGACTTGCCCCATGCTGACGTGGCCGCCCTGGCCACCTGGCTGCGCGCGAGCTGGGGCCTTCGGGCAGCCCCGGTATCCGACCTGGACGTTCTGCTGACGCGTTAGGCTCTAGCCAACCGGGTGCACCGTCATCGGTGCGTCAGCACCATCCAGCGGCGGGTGCGGCCTCAGAATCAAACCCCGTGGGCTTGCCGCCCCGCCGCCCGTTCACGTTTCTTCACCCAAGATTCAGGCTTGCCGTGGAACCTGGCACGGGGTTCGGCAGTCCATCCCGCTATCCGTACCAGACCGTCAACGGTCCGTGCCCATTCACCGTTGTGTTGGGCTATCCCCGAGGAATTCACCATGATCCGTACCGCCATCACCCTTGCCCTGGTTGCCACCTTGGCCGCATGCGCCACCAGCAACCCCGACGTCATCAGCCGCAGCGATGCGCAGCGCATGTCCACCATCGTTGACGCCACCGTGCTGACCGTGCGCACCGTTACCGTGGACGGCACTCAAAGCGGCGCGGGCGCGGTCACGGGCGGCGTGGTGGGCGGCATCGCCGGCGCATCGGTGGGTGGCCGACGCGAAAGCATGGCCGTGGGCGTGCTGGCGGCCGTGGCCGGCGCCGTGGTGGGCAACGCGATTGAGCGCGGCACCACCCGCGAAGAATCGTTGGAGATCATGGTGCAACTGCGCAACGGCGAGCGCCGCGCCATCGTGCAGGGCCGTGGCAGCGAAACCTTCAACCCCGGCGACGCGGTGATCATCGTCACCAATGGCAACAAGGTGCGCGTATCGCGTGCGCCAGTGGTGGTGCCCGCTGGCGCGCCAGCCCCCACGACCGCCCCCGCGCTGCCAACGCCGGTGCCCGGCACACGCGGCTGATAGGCGCGCACGGCTGCTCTGGGTTTGCTGCCGTGGCGCGGTGTTTTGGCCGCCCGCCGGCACCTATTTGCCGGCCCAGCGTGGTGCCCGCTTCTCGACAAAGGCGCGTGGGCCCTCGTTGAAATCCTCGCTGCGGCGCACCGCCAGCCCGGCCTGCTCGGACATCGCCCGCAGCGCGGCGTCGTC
>JAYWDK010000319.1:0-4007 GCA_043779845.1 Betaproteobacteria bacterium
CGTTGCAAATGCTCGCCATACCCAACGGTATGGCTGCGCTTGGCGCCTAGGCTGAGCCCATTTTCAGGGTCAACGCGGGCCCGACCCCAAGCCCGACAGGCTCCTAGGGAACCGATGCTCGACACGTTTGTCCAGCGCTTTCAGCAGGATGTGGTCCAGATCACCCACCAGCCGCCGGCGGGTGCTGAGCCACGACGCGTCGTTGATCAAGCCGGGCGACAAGGCTGACGGCCGCGTGGGCTCGTCGTGCAGCACGCTGAGCGCGGCCTCACGCACCGACGTGGCCTCGCGGCCATAAGGCCGCACGCCGGTGAGCATGATGTACAGCAGCACGCCCAGGCTGTAGATGTCGGTGCCGGGGCCCACGGGCTCGCCACGCACTTGCTCGGGGCTGGCAAAGTGCGGCGTGTAGGCGCGCTCGCCGGCCAGCGTTGCGTGGCTGGATCGGGCGCGTGGATCGGGCGCTTGGTCGGGCGCTGGTTCGGGCGCGTGTTCGGGCGGATCACCACCCGCGCGCTCCAGCGGATCCATCGCTTTGGCAATGCCGAAGTCCAGCAGCTTGACCTGCCCAGCTGGCGTGACCAGCACATTGCTGGGCTTCAGATCCCGATGCACCAGCAGCTGGCGGTGGGCGTGGGCCACCGCATCGGCCAGCTGTAAAAAAAGCGTCAGGCGTTGCTCGATGGGCAAGCCCACGCAGGCCTCGTCGATGCTCACGCCGTGCACCAGCTCCATCACAAAATAGGGCAGAGCGTCATTGGTGCGGCCAGCGTCCAGCAAGTGGGCAATGTGCGGGTGATTGAGCCGCGCCAGGGCCTGCTGCTCCAGCGCAAAGCGGGCTAGCACCCGCTGCGAATCGAGCCCCCGGATGAGCACCTTGATCGCCGCGCCACCCACGTAAGCCCCGTCGGCGCGGTGGGCTTGCCACACGTCGCCCATGCCACCGCGCCCCAGCAAGTCATCAATCAGCCAGGCGCCCAGGCGCTGGCCTTGGCGTTGGCTCAAGGCCTGGGCCCCCGTGGACCGCTCGGAGACGGCCCGCCCCTGAGCCGCGCTCGGGGGCCAGGGGGGCGTGGTCAGGGTGTCAAAAGCCGCCGCAACGGCGGCATCCGCAGCCGCTGGCTAGGCGAGAAAACTGCCTGCCCCGCTGACAACGCCCGGCAAATCGTCATCCGCCGCATGGGCGAGCAGCGAGCGCACCTCGCGCTTCACATCGTCGGTGGCATGGCTGGCCATCAAGGCGGCCTCGCGAGGCCCGGGCGGCAAGTCCAGCAGATCGGCAAACAAGGCGCGTACATGGGCCCAAAAATCAGGGTCGGGCGGTGCGGCAGTCATCAGCGTGGCAGGTTGATCGAGGAAAGCGGTGGAGACGGTGAAGGCACAAGCATCGCCGGTGCTGATTCTCGGCGGCCGTGCAAGTCTGCACGCTGGGCCCGAATACAAGCGGCCCCAAGCAGTTACGCCCTGCGGTCCAGTGAAAAGGCTCACGGCGCGCCGCACAGGCTGGCGGCGCAATTCCGCGCTTGTTTCAGATGCACGCCAGGAGGTGGTTTTGCCAGACACAGCGTTCGACCCGGGCCAAGTCACCCAATGGTTGAGTGGGCTCACCGAGGCCGACTCGCTCACCTCCAACCGGCTGTTCGAGCTGCTGTATGACGACTTGCGGCGCATGGCGCGCAGCCATATGCGGCGCGAGAACCCGGCCCATACCTTGTCGGCCACCGGGCTGGCGCACGAGGCCTGGTTCCGCATGAGCGAGCAGGCGCGCACGCAATGGAAGAACCGCGGGCACTTTCTGGCGGTCACGTCCACCATGATGCGGCGCATTTTGGTCAACCACGCGCTGGCCCACCGCGCCGCCAAGCGTGACGCCGAGATGGTGGTGCTCACGCTGTCGGGCCTGGAGCAGCTGGGCGCCGCACCCGACCGCGATCTGGTGGCCGTGCACGAGGCGCTGCTGGCCTTCGAGACGATTGACGCCCGTGCCGCCAAAGTGGTGGAGCTGCGCTTTTTTGGCGGGCTCGAAAACGAGGAAATCGCCGCCGTACTGGGCATCTCGCTGGCCACCGTGAAGCGTGATTGGACGCTGGCACGTGCCTGGCTGCACCGTGAACTGGGCGGCGCGGCGACCTGATCCTGATGTTTTTGGGGCGGGCGCTGAGAGTGTCCCCAGGCCGACGACCAACGTCGTCCGCCACCCGAGGGGTGATGAGTCAAGTGGCCAAGCAACATTGACTCATGAGAGTGCCCCAAGGCCGGCCGGGGCCGGCCGTCCCCCACGGGAATCAAGGAAAGTGGCAGAGCCACATTTCCTTGAGAGCTTGATGCAGACCGGCCCGCCGCCATGTCCACCCGCATATGCTCGCGGGTCCAGGAGACCCCCATGCGCCAAGAAGTGATCGTGCAATTCAGCCCCGAGCAACACCATGCCATCAACCTGCACGCAGGCCAGGTGCCCCTGCCCGCCGACGAGGCCCGGCGCTGGCTTGATGAGCAGTTTTTGGCCAATGACTGCGAGCCACTGCGCGCCAGCGGCAAAGTGCTGATCGCCGACAAGGTGCTGGTATTGGCCACCACCGTGGGCGACGCTCGATTCACCAGCGATGCCGCCTGGGCGCAAGACTTTGCCCGCGCCACCGTGGCTGCCCTGGGCCGGCCGGTGGTGCGGGTGGACGTGGCGACGGGCGCGATCAGTTATTGATCGCTGGCTGGGCCAGTGGCGGGGTCGGTGGGCGTTTGGGCCGCCAGGCGCTCGCTGCGCCAGTACACGTCGTCGCCGCCCAGCCCGTCCAGGTTGGCGCGGTTCAGCACCCGGGCCAGCACAAACAGCAGGTCAGACAGGCGATTGAGGTATTGGCGCGGCGCGTCGTTCACCAACTCCGCCGCCGTCAGTGCCACCACCGCCCGCTCGGCCCGTCGCGCCACCGTGCGGCTGACATGGGCCAAAGCGGCGCTGCGTGTGCCGGCGGGCAAGATGAACTCGGCCAGCCGGGGCAGGGCCGCGTTGTAGTGCGCCAGGGCCGTGTCCAGGCGTTGCACGGCCTCGGTCTTGAGCAAGGTGTAGCCGGGGATGCACAGCTCGCCGCCCAGGTTGAACAGCTCATGTTGGATCACCACCAGCAGCTCACGCACGTCATCGGGCAGCGGCTCGGCCAGCAGCACGCCCAAACCAGAGTTGAGCTCGTCCACGTCGCCCATGGCGGCAATGCGCAGGTGGTCTTTGGGCACGCGGGTGCCGTCGCCGAGGCCGGTGGTGCCGTCGTCTCCGGTGCGCGTAGTGATTTGGGTCAGGCGGTTGGCCATGTTGGGAGTTTCCTGTTTGAGCGCTGGGACACCCGCGCTGGGGCGCCATGCCGCTATGTTGCCGCAACTGCGGAGCTGGCCACGCGCGTCTATGGCGCCCGGGCCACACATCCGCCATAGGCCCGTCCCCGGCCGGGTGCGCGGGCTCAGCCCCCGTGCCATCGTCATACCATTGCGGTTTGTCGATCAGCGCCCCGGAGCCCCGCCCATGAACGCCACCCTGCCCGCCCATTTGTTGACGACCGAACGCCGCGCCGTGCCGGCCGAGATGATTGCGGCGCTCAAAGCCCAATTTGGCGAGCGCTGCTCCACCGCCCAGGCCGTGCGTGAGCAGCACGGCCGCGATGAATCGCCGTTCGATGTGCCGCCGCCCGACGCAGTGGTGTATTGCGAAGGCACCGAAGATGTCGCGGCCGTCGTCGCGCTGGCGGCACAGCACGCGGTGCCGGTGATCCCGTTCGGTACCGGCTCATCGCTCGAAGGGCATCTGCTCGCGGTGCAGGGTGGCGTCAGCATCGACCTGTCGCGCATGAACGCAATCGTCGCGATCCAGCCCGAAGACCTGACCGTGACGGTGCAGGCGGGCGTGACGCGCAAGCAGCTCAACGACGAGATCCGCCACACCGGCCTGTTCTTTCCGATCGACCCCGGCGCCGACGCCAGCCTGGGCGGCATGAGCGCCACCCGCGCCAGCGGCACGAACG
>JAYWDK010000320.1:0-4006 GCA_043779845.1 Betaproteobacteria bacterium
GTTTGCGTTGCAGCACCCGCAGCACCGCCGGCGGACGCGCCAACAATGTTCATGCTGCCTCACAGATTCTGCCGGTAAACCCTTGATATCGCAACGAAAAGCACTTGCTGGCACTGTCGGGCCTCGTCCCGGTGCCCCCGCTAACGTTGTGTGACATCCACACTCCGCACCGACCCGCCAGCCTCACCCTGGCCTGCTCAAAGCCCCTTCCTCCTGTCGCTCGCCCATGGCCGTATTGACCGTACTTCGCTACCCCGACGCCCGCCTGCACACCGTCGCCAAACCCGTGTTGGGGGTGGATGACCGCATCCGCCGTTTGGCCGACGACATGCTGGAGACCATGTACGAGCACGAGGGCGTGGGCCTGGCTGCCACGCAAGTGGACGTGCATGTGTGTCTGGTGGTGATGGACACGTCCGAGAACCGCGACATGCCGCGCGTGCTGATCAACCCCGAGATCATTCAACGCAGCGAGGAGATGCACCGGGGTGACGAAGGCTGCCTGTCGGTGCCCACGATCTACGACGAGGTGGAGCGCCATGCCCGCGTGACGGTGCGCGCGCTGGACCGTCACGGTGAGCCCTTTGAGCTGGCCGTGGAGGGCCTGGCGTCGGTGTGCGTGCAGCACGAGCTGGACCACCTGCTGGGCAAAGTGTTTGTCGAGTACCTGAGTCCGCTCAAGCGCGAGCGCATCAAGACCAAGATGATCAAAAAAACCCGCGACGAGCAAGGTCCCGGACGCCGCTGACGTATTGCGGCGCAACAGGCGTTGTTGCCGCTTTGCCACCTCGCCGAGGTTCGCGTCAGCCAAGTCGCCGCGCGCTGCGGCCCACCGTTTTGAGCCCGGCCCAAGCGGCCAATCCACCCCATGCGCATCGTCTTCGCGGGCACGCCCGAATTTGCCGCCACGGCCCTGCAGGCCTTGCTGGATGCCGGGCACGAGCTTCCTTTGGTGCTGTCACAGCCCGACCGCCCGGCCGGGCGCGGCCTGAAGCTCCAGCCTTCGCCCGTCAAGGCCTTGGCGATGCAACACGGGGCGGCGGTGGCCCAGCCCCGCAGCCTGCGGCTTGACGGCAAATACCCCGAGGACGCGCATGCAGCACAAGCCGCGTTGTTGGCCGCCGCGCCCGAGGTGATGGTGGTGGCGGCCTATGGCCTGATCCTGCCGCAGTGGGTGCTGGATTTGCCGGCTCGAGGCTGCCTGAACATCCATGCCTCGGTGCTGCCACGCTGGCGCGGCGCGGCGCCCATCCACCGCGCCATCGAGGCTGGCGACGCCGGCACCGGCATCACGCTGATGCAGATGGACGCGGGTCTGGACACCGGCGACATGCTGCGCGTGGCGCACGAGCCCATCCATGCCGACGACACCACTGCCAGCCTGCATGACCGGCTGGCCGCCTTGGGTGGGCACCTGGTGGTTGACGGCCTGGCGGGGGCCGACTGGCACCGCACGCCGCAGCCCACCGAGGGCATCACCTACGCCCATAAGATTGAAAAAGCCGAGGCCAGCATTGACTGGTCGCAGCCGGCGGCCGCGATCGAGCGCCGGGTGCGCGCGTTTGACCCCTTCCCGGGCGCCAACTTTGCCTGCGGCAGTGAGCTGGTGAAGCTTTGGCGGGCCCGCGTGCGGCCCGATGCCAAAGGACTGCCCGGCGAGGTGCTGCACGCGTCGGATGGCCAACTCACGGTGGCTTGTGGCGAGGGCGCGCTGGACCTGCTGGTGCTGCAGCGCCCGGGGGGCAAGCGTTTGAACGTGGCCGCTTTTTTGCAGGCGCGCCCAGGCCTGGCCGGCCAGACATTTGCTGCGCCGGTGGCTTGAGAACCGGGCGGCGCGGCCGCATCTCTTGTCGGGTTGGCATCGACCAAGTTTTGATTCATTCCCCGAGGAGCCCCGCACCATGTTCAATCTGATGAAGACCGCCATCCTGATGGCGGCCATCACCGCCCTGTTCATGTTGGTGGGGCGTTGGCTGGGGGGGTCGTCCGGCATGATGCTGGCGCTGCTGGTGGCGCTGGGCATGAACTTTTTCAGCTACTGGTTCAGCGACCAGATCGTGCTGAAGATGTACAACGCCCGCGAGGTGGACGACAGCACGGCGCCGCAGTTCGTGGCCATGATCCGTGATTTGTCGCAGCGCGCCGGCCTGCCCATGCCCAAGGTGTACCTGATCGACGAGGCCGCGCCCAACGCGTTTGCTACCGGGCGCAACCCCGAGCACGCGGCCGTGGCCGCCACCACCGGCATCATCCGCGCCCTGGGCGAGCGAGAGCTGCGCGGCGTGATGGCGCATGAGTTGGCCCACGTCAAGCACCGCGACATCCTGCTGTCGACCATCAGCGCCACCATGGCCGGCGCCATCGGCATGCTGGCCAATTTCGGCATGATGTTTGGTGGGGGGCGCAGCCAAGATGGCCGGCCGGCCAACCCGATCGCCGGCCTGCTGGTGGCCATCATGGCGCCGCTGGCTGCCAGCCTGATCCAGATGGCCATCAGCCGCTCGCGTGAGTTTGAGGCCGACCGGGGCGGCGCCGAGATCTCGGGTGATCCGCAGTCGCTGGCCTCGGCGCTTGAAAAAATCCAACGCTTTTCACAAGGCCAACCGATGGCCGCCGCCGAGCGCCACCCCGAAACCGCGCAGATGATGATCATCAATCCGCTGTCGGCCGGGGGCTTGCGTGGTTTGTTTTCAACCCATCCGTCGACCGAAGAGCGGGTGGCGCGCCTGATGGCGATGGCGCCGGCACGCTGAATCTGCGGCGCCGTATTGCGGCACTTGCCGGCCGCCGCTCAAGTTGCCCGGCGCCCTGGCCGATAACAGGCCATGCGCCGTCCGTTCGCCCTGTTGATGCTGTCTGCTTTTTGCCTGCTGGGCGCGGGCTGCGATCAGCTGGGCATTGAGTCGCCAGCGGCGGTTTTGGCCCACAAAGAGGCCGATGGCCGGGCCATTGGTGGGGCTTGCCGCCATGCTGGCCGGGCCATTGAAGATTGCTACACGCTCAACAAAAAAGCCGACAAGGCGGCGATGTACACCGGCTGGCGCGAGATGAGCGAGTACATGCGTGAGAACAAGCTGGAGGCGGTGGTGCCGGTGATCCCGGTTGAGCCACCCAAACCACCCAAACCCGCCAAACCCGTGGCCTCCGCGCCTTCAGAGGAAGACGCCGACACGGCAGACGCCGCTGGCGGCAAGCCGGCCGCCAAAGCCAGGCACTGACCCACGCAGCCCGGCGGTTGAACCGGGGCGCCGCATCAATCAGCCGAGAGCGGCACGGTCACTTGGCGCGGGTTCACGCCCAGCGTGGGGAAACCGGTGAGCGCCGCCCTGAACAGCGGTTGCAGCACGGGCGCTGCATTGCTCTGAAACCCTTCGCTGCTCGCACGGGCCTCGAACAAGGGCTTGCCGCTGATGCGATCACGGACCAGCACGGCCACTTCGCGGTCAAAGCGGGGCGATTGATAGCGCACGCTGCCGCCAAACTCCGTGCCCCAAATCGGCCCGCGCCAGGGGCCGTGGCGCCACGTGCCCCATCCCCCATGCCACCACAGCGGGTCATCCCAGGGCGACGGGTCAGCCCGGCTCACGCGCGCGCCGAGTTGCACCAGCACATCGGGCGCGGTGCCGGGGGCCACGGGCACAAACCCCGCCTTGGCCAGCGCAGGGCGCGCCGCGTCTTCCAGTGCCAAACTGGCGTCGGCCTGGGCTTGCTGCGAGGGCAGGCGGTCAAAGGCATAACTGCCCGCCGCACGGCCCGTCGGCCAGTCGCCAAAGCTGGACACCTCGGCCGACAACTGCCGCATTGAGGCGCAGCCCGCCAGCGCCGCCAAGGCGCTGAGCACGGTGAGTTGCAGGAGACGGCGTTTGCTGGGTTGTTGAGTCATGGTGGGTTCCCGGTGGGGTTGGGCCAAGGGCCCGTTCGCCAATAGCTTGAACGTTTGACTCGCTGGTCTTGGGCGCGCTGCGTCGTTGCGAATCGCTTGTGTGGCTCGCCACACGGCGCACGC
>JAYWDK010000321.1:0-4006 GCA_043779845.1 Betaproteobacteria bacterium
GTGTCCATGGCCAAACTGTTGCCGCCGATGTTTGCGCTGGCCCAGCAGCGCTCACCCGACGCTGGCGTGGCCAAACTTGAAAACCGGGCCGCGCTGGTGGCGCTGGCTTTTTTCGTCAACGGTCAAGGCTTTACGGCCCTGGTGCCCTCGGCGCGCACCTGGCAGCCGCCCAGGCCCATGCGGGTCACGCTGCAGGCCCGGCGTGATTCACCCCAGCACTTTTTGGTCTCGGCGGTGCTGGCGGCCGAAGGGGGCGGCCCGCTGGCCGACGCGATCGGGCTGTACAAGGAGGTGGCCGATTCACACGGCGGCACGGGCTTCAGCTTCAATGACATTGCCGCCGACCGGGCCGGCACCCGCTTCGGCCTGCTGGCCGTGCATCAGCCCCAGGCGCTGCAGGCGCGCCTGGTGTCGGGCGTGCTGGACACCGAGTTGCTGCCGCCCATCGCTGACTTGCCTGAATCCATGCCCTCCGCCGAGTTCGAGCGCCGCTTTGGTGGCTTTAGCGCCCCGGCCTACCGGCAGATGATGGCCGACATTGAAGCCCGGCTGGACCGCCTGCCGCTGCTCAACGCCCCGCGCTAAAACGGGGGTTCAGCGCTGCACGAAGCGCAGCACCATCGCCACGATGCTGTCACGCCGGGCCCATGGCCACGGGCAAACACGCGTCCACCGGCAAAACCATAGGCGCCATGGCGCCCGCCTTCAACCCGGAGCGCTTCACCGATCCCACCAAGGTCGAAAAATGGTTCCGCCGCAACTGCAACGACGTGGTGGGCCGTGAGTGCAGCGTGGTTGAAAAGGCCGATGTGCTGGCCTGGTTGCTGACGCTCAAGCCTTGAGTTAGCGCGCGCCAGCCACCACAGGCAATAGCCGCCCAAACCAGCCAGCCAACCGCTTCACAACCATCCACCGAAAAGAGCCCCCGATGACCTCACAACATCGCCGCCCATTCAGCCGCCCATGCAGCCGCCGATGCGCCACGGCGCTGGGCCTGCTGGTGGCCGCTGCCAGCACCTTCACCCTGCCTGCCCACGCTGACAGCGTGGCCGCGCCGCCACTGGCGGCCCATCAGCAAGAGTGCGCGGCCTGCCACTTGGCCTACCCGCCCGGCTTGCTGCCGGCTTCGTCATGGCAGCGGCTGATGGACAACTTGCCCAAGCACTTTGGCACCGACGCGTCGGTGGACGCCGCCACGCAAAAGCAACTGTCGGCCTGGCTGGCCAGCAACGCCGGAACGTTCAAAAAAGTGGCCCGCAACCCAGCGCCGCCTGAAGACCGCATCAGCAAATCGGCCTGGTTTGTGCGCGAGCACCACGAGGTGGCGCCTGCCGTCTGGAAGCGTGCCAGCGTGGGCAGCGCGGGCAATTGCGCGGCCTGCCACACCGGCGCGGCCCAAGGCCGCTACAGCGAACACGATGTGCGCATCCCCAAATAGCCGCTCACGCAAGCTACAAGCAAACCCCAAATGAGCACCGATTCTCCAAACACCAAATCGTCCATCCTGGTCTGGGATCTGCCGGTGCGCGTATTTCACTGGTTATTGGCGTTGAGCTTTGCCGGCGCCTGGATCACCGCCGAAAGCGAGCGCGCGCGCCTGCTGCACGTGACGCTGGGCTACACGCTGGCGGGGCTGTTGGCCGTCAGGCTGATGTGGGGCGTGGTGGGCACCCGCCACGCCCGTTTTGCCAGCTTTGTGCGCGGCCCACAAGCCGTGGTGCGCTACCTCAAGGCCTTGTTGCGTGGTGAACCCGAGCACTTTGTGGGCCACAACCCAGCCGGCGCGCTGGCCATCGTGGCCATGATGGCGCTGGGCGCCCTCACCGCCTTGACGGGCTGGGCCGGCTACAACGAGATCGTGGGTGAATGGGTCAACGAGGTGCACGAGGCCACCGCCACGCTGATGCTGGTGATGGTGGGCGTGCACATTGCCGGCGTGGTAGTGGCCAGCCGCTTGCACCGTGAAAACCTGGCCGCAGCCATGGTGACCGGCCACAAACAAGGCCCGCCCGAGCAAGGCCTGCGCAGCGCCTGGCGCAGCGTGGGCGTGCTGATCCTGGTGGTGGTGCTGGGTTTTTGGGGTTGGCAATGGTCCATGGCGCCGGCCCAGGCCGCCGCACAGGGCGCGAGCGAGGGCGATGCCCCCCTGGAGGCCGCAGCCCTTGAGGCCAACCCGGCGGCCAGCGCCCTTGTTGGCGGCGATGCCAAGGCCAAGCCCAAGGCGGCATCCAAACACGATCACAAGCATGATCACAAGCACGACCATCAACACGATCACGCCCCCAAACGCGACTGACCGAGACCCCCATGCGCATCCTGCTGGCCGAAGACGATACCTTGCTGGGTGATGGCCTGCGCGCTGGCCTGCGCCAACACGGGTTTCAGGTGGATTGGGTGCGCGATGGCGCGGCGGCCGAACGCGAGTTGCGCGCCCAGCCTTACGCCGCCGCCGTGCTGGACCTGGGCCTGCCGCTGATGGATGGCCTGGACGTGCTGGGGGCCACGCGCGCCGCTGGCGTGACGCTGCCCGTGCTGGTGCTCACCGCCCGCGACGCCGTGCCCGACCGCATTCGTGGGCTGGACCTGGGCGCCGATGACTATGTGATCAAGCCCGTGGATCTGGACGAGCTTGCAGCCCGCCTGCGGGCCCTCGTGCGTCTCAACCCCGCCGCCAGGCTGGTGACCCGCAACGGTGCGGTGGTGGCCTTGTCCACCCGTGAGTGTGGCTGGCCACCGCCGCCATCACCTGGCAAGACGCCCGCCATGAGCTTGACGAGCTGCTGGACGGCCACCTGGCCCAAGCCGCCGCGCTGCTGGTGGCCCAACAAGCGCATGACGAGGGCGCCGAAGACCACGCCGTTGAAGCCCCGCAGCTGCACCGCTACGGGCCGCAGGTGGCGTTTCAGGTATGGCATGAAGGCCGGCTGGCCATGCGCTCGTCACAAGCGCCGGGGGTGCCGATGGTGGCCTTGGCCGCAACGCCCGGCCGCACGGGCCAGGATGGCCACGACAGCCCGCCGCACCGGGCCGGGCGTGAACCAAAACCTGGCCAAGCTGGTGAGCATCAGCTTCCGCCTGAGCGGGCGCAAGACCCACACGGCCTGATCACCGGGTTTCACACCGTGCAAATTGCCGGCACCGACTGGCGCGTGTTTGCGGCCCAGGGCGCCGAGCGTGACGTGTTGGTGTTTGTGGGCGAGCAGATCCAGTCACGTTCGTCCATCCTGCAAGCCGTGCTGCGCAGCACGCTGTGGCCCATGGCCCTGGCGCTGCCGCTGCTGGCCTTGGCGGCCTGGTGGGCCGTGCGCCAGGGCACGGCGCCCTTGCGGGCCTTGAGCCAAGGCCTGGCCGCGCGCCACCCGCGCACGCTCACCCCCGTGCCCACGGCCGATTTGCCGGCCGAAATGCTGCCGCTGGTGGCCGCGCTGAACCAGCTGTTCGAGCGCATCAGCCTGATGCTGGACGCCGAGCGCCGTTTTACCGCCGACGCCGCGCACGAGCTGCGCACACCCATTGCCGCCATCCGCGCTCAGGCCCAGGTGGCCCTGAACTAAGCCGACGCGGTGGAGCGTGCCCACGCATTACGCGCCACGCTGGCCGGCTGCGACCGCGCCACACGCCTGGTGGAGCAGTTGTTGATGCTGTCTCGGCTGGAGGATGGCGCAGCGCACCACTTCGGGCCACTGGATCTGGCGGCGCTCACCCAACGCGTTGCCGCCGAGCTGGCGGTGTCGGTGCGCTGGCCGGAGATGGGCACGCCGCCGGTCGCATCAACCTGACAACGGTCAAGAGCCGCCGTCTCGGCCCATCGGGTCACTGAGCGGGCGGGTTCGGTGGTCAACGTGGGACGGCGATCCCAAGCAGCGCGGCCAACGACCTCGGCCGGCGCCTGCGCTCATCAGCAGCGCCAAACAAGCCGCTTACGCGGCTTCGCTGGGCGCGCGGCTGAGATCGTTGTTGGCTTTTACCAGCACGTCGAGCAAGCGCAAAAACTCGGCGCGCTCCG
>JAYWDK010000322.1:0-4003 GCA_043779845.1 Betaproteobacteria bacterium
GTCACGCGCCTTGTTGGCCCGGGCCAGCGCGGCGCGGGCCCGGCGGGCCGCGTCCACCTGCTCACGCGGGGCCACCGCGTTCATCACCCGCGAGATCGACCGCTCAACATCGATGGCCGGGTAATGGCCGGCCTCGGCCAGCTCACGCGACAGCACGATGTGGCCATCGAGGATGCCACGTGCGGCATCGGCAATCGGGTCTTGCGGATCGTCGCCTTCGGTCAACACGGTGTAGAAGGCGGTGATCGAGCCGACGCCGTTCAGGCCGTTGCCCGAGCGCTCGACCAACTGCGGCAGTTTGGCAAAGCAGCTTGGCGGATAGCCTTTGGTCGCCGGGGGTTCGCCGATGGCCAGCGCGATCTCCCGCTGCGCCATCGCGTAGCGGGTCAGGCTGTCCATCAGCAGCAGCACGTGGCGGCCTTGATCCCGAAAATGCTCGGCAATCGCCGTGGCGTAAGTGGCGCCCTGCATGCGCACCAGCGGCGGTGAATCGGCCGGCGCGGCCACCACCACGCTGCGCGCCAGGCCATCGGCGCCCAGGATGTCTTCAATGAACTCCTTGACCTCGCGGCCACGCTCACCGATCAGGCCGACCACGATCACATCGGCCTCGGTGTAACGCGCCATCATGCCCAGCAGCACCGATTTGCCCACGCCGGTGCCGGCAAACAAGCCCAGGCGCTGGCCCCGGCCCACGGTGAGCAGGGCGTTGATGGCGCGGATGCCGGTGTCCAGCGGCAGGCGCACGGGGTCGCGCTCCATCGCGTTGATCGGCCGGCGCACCATCGGCTCGTTGCGCACCTGGGCCAGCGGCCCCAGGCGGTCCATCGGCGCGCCCATGGCGTCGATCACGCGGCCCAGCAGGCCGTCGCCCATGGGCAGGTGCAGGCCACGGTCTTCGGTGCGGCGCCAGAGCTGGTTGTCGCGGCCCAGCAGCGGCGGCGCGTGCGGGTTGTGGCGTGGGCTCACGCGGGCGCCACTGCTCAGGCCGTGCAGCTCGCCGGTGGGCATCAAAAAAGCGCGGTCGCCGTTGAAGCCCACCACCTCGGCCAGCACGGGTTGCGGCGCGTCGCCATGCACCTCGCACACCGCCCCCACGGGTGCGCGAACGCCGGCGGCTTCAAGCACCAGGCCGGTCACGCGCACCAGGGTGCCGTGGGTCAGCAAGGGCGAGCGCACCTCGGCATAAGCCTGCAAGTCAGCCAGGTAATGGGCCCAGCGCTCCCGCCGGGGGCTGGGCAGGGGGATGTCGGTGGTTTCAGCGGGGTCAACGGCCGCTGACGCGATGCTTGGGCCGTCGGCGCCCAGGTTGGCCAGCAGCGCGCTTTCGGCGGGAGCCTCTGGCTCTGGGGCCCTGGCGGCACTGGATGGTGCGGCGGCCGCTGCGTTGTCCTGGGCGTCATCCAAGCTATCGGCCAGGGTGAGCGTCATGCGTCGCCTCCGGCGTCGGTCTGGTTGGCCTCGTCATCCGTCCACGACACGCCGGTGCCCAGCGCCTGGGTGGCTTGGGCCCAGCGCGTGCCGATGCGGGCATCGATTGCGCCGGCATCCGATTCAATGCGGCAGCCACCCCGGGCCACGTTGGGCTGGCTCAGCAGGCGCGCGCCGCGCGCGGCCAGCGCCTCGGTGCAGCCTTGGGCCACCAGCGCGTGGTCGTCGGGGTTGACGTGCACGGTGATGTGGCGTGCGCTCATCAGCACGGTGTTGACGGCCTCTTGCGCGACCTGCGCCACCAGGGCCGGGCGCACGCTGAGCTCACCGCGCACCACCTGGCGCGCCAGCTCGGTGGCCACCTTGGCCACGCTGCCGGCGATTTGTTGCTCCAGCTGGCCCAGCTCGTGGTCCATGGCGTGCAGCAGCCCACCGAGCTGGCTGCTCACTTGCGTGGCGTAACTTTGCTTGAAGCTTTCAAGCGCCACCAGGCCGTCGCGGTAGCCGTCTTGATAACCCTGGGTGCGAGCGGCCGCCACTTGTACTTGCATTTCGGCCTGCATCTCGGCGTGCAGCTCTTCCAGCGTGGGCACGTCGGCGGCGGGCGGCGCGGGCTCGGCGGCGGCCGGCGCTGCTTGGGCGCCAAAATTGCTGGCCTTGCTGGGGGCTGCGTTGTGGCTTGCGTTGTGGGTTGCGTTGTGGTTTGGATTGACAGCCACGTTGGCGGCCTGGGCCGCGCGCGTGCCGGGCGGCCGGTGGTCGGCGCGTGAAAACCCCGCCTTGGCCCCGGGCGCCGACGGGTCGCCAAACGCATCGGGCAGCCAGGCTGAAAAGCCTTGCAGTTCTTCGGCCGGGATGAAGCGGCTGTAGGCCACGCCCCCGCGTGAGTTGGGCGGCGGCGGCACCTGGCGCGGCGCGGCGTCGCGTCTAGAGGAAGTCATCGGCACCTCCGCTGGCGATCACGATCACGCCTTCGTCGACCAGGCGGCGCACGATCTTGAGGATCTCTTTTTGCTCCGCTTCGACGTCCGACACCCGTACCGGGCCCCGGCTGTCCAGATCCTCTTTGAGGGTTTCGGCGGCGCGGCTGGACATGTTCTTGAACACGCGGTCGCGGAACTCGGGCGTGGCGCCCTTGAGCGCGAGCACCAGGGATTCGCTCTGCACCTCTTTGAGCACGCCCTGGATGCCTTTGTCGTCGAGCTTGATCAGGTCATCAAAGCCGAACATGTTGTCCATCAGCTTCTGCGCCAGGTCGGCGTCTGACTCACGTACAAAGTCGAGCACACTGGTCTCCAGCGCGCTGCCCTGCAAGTTGATGATTTCGGCCGCCGTCTTGACGCCACCCAGCGAGGCCTTGCGCATGCGCTCGCCACCGGCCAGCACGTTGCTCATCACCTCGTTCAAATCCTTCAGCGCGGCGGGCTGGATGCCGTCCAGCGTTGCAATGCGCACCATCACCTCGTTGCGCTGGCGCTCGGAGAAACACTTCATGACTTCTGACGCCTGGTCGGGCTCCAGGTGCACCAGGATGGCGGCCACGATCTGCGGGTGCTCGTTGCGCAGCAACTCGGCCACGGTGGTGGGGTCCAGCCACTTCAGGCCCTCGATGCCGGTCACGTCGCTGCCTTGCAGGATGCGGTCAATCAGCAGGTTGGCCTTGTCCTCGCCAAGCGCCTTGCGCAGCACGCTCTTGACGTACTCGTCGGTGTCGGCCACCAGCGTGTGCTGTTCGGCCGATTCACCGCTGAACTTGTCCATCACCGTGACCAGGCGGGCGCGCGGCACGTTCTTGAGCCTGGCGATGGTTTCACCCAGCTTTTGCACTTCCTTGGGCAGCAGGTGCTTGAACACCTCGGCCGCTTCCACCTCGCCGAGTGACATCAGCACGATGGCCGCTTCTTCTGCACCTTTGTCGTCCATGGGCTTTACTCAGTGAAAAAGGCGTGGGCGGAAAGTGGCTGTCATGGCGCTCATGCCGGCTCGCCGCCATTGACCCAACCGCGCAGGATGTTGGCCACGGCGAGTGGGTTTTCCCGGGCCAGCTCGCGGGCGTCGGTGAGCTGCTTTTCGAGCTTGGGGCCCGACAGCAGCAGCGCTTGGTCGACTTCGGGTTCGGGCAGCGCCTGGGTGTCATCGACCACGGCGTCGAGCACCGGCTCGGGCACGGGTTCGGGTTTGTCGGGCTTGAGCGCGGGGCGGATCACGCCAAACAACAGCATCATCGCCATGAGGGTTAGCGCCGCCGGCACGCCGCCCACCTTGACCAGCTCCAGCAGCCAGCCCTGGCGGTAGATCGGCACGGGCTCCACGTCCACCTTGGGCTCGGCGCGGAACGGGATGTTCACCACGCGCACCGAGTCGCCACGCTCCTTGTTGTAGCCCACCGCCTCTTGCACCAGCGCGGTGAGTTTTTCAAGCTCTTCGGGCGGCAGGGGCACGGTGCCGGGCTTGCCCTTGGCGTCCACTGTGCTGCGGTGGTTCACCAGCACGGCCACGTTCACGCGCTTGATGTTGCCGATGGCGTTGCGCATCGATTCCACGCGCTTGTCCACCTCGTAGTTGACCTGGC
>JAYWDK010000323.1:0-3999 GCA_043779845.1 Betaproteobacteria bacterium
GACGCCGCCGTGGCCGTGCAGGCCGTGCTGGGCCTGGTGGAGCCGCAATCATCCGGCCTGGGCGGTGGTGCTTTTATGCTGCACTACAACGCCAAAACCGGCATCGTGCAGGCCTACGACGGCCGCGAGCAGGCCCCTGCCGCCGCCACCGCCGATTACCTGCGCTATATCAGCGCCAGCAACACGGCCTACCCATTGCCCACGGCGGTGAGCGTCACCACCGACAGTGCGGCCTTCAGCGGCGTGCGCGCCAGCGGGCGCTCGGTGGGCACGCCGGGCGCGGTGCGCATGCTGGAGCTGGCCTACCAGGACAACGGCCGGCTGCCCTGGAACGGCTTGTTTGCCGCCGGCATCAAGCTGGCCACCGACGGCTTCAAAGTCAGCGGCCGGCTGGCCGACGCCATCACCCTGAACCGCTCCAGCCTGTTGGTAGACGCCGACGCCACCGCCTACTTTTACGGCCCCGCGCCCGATTACGCCGCCAAGCCGCTGGGCACGCTGCTCAAGAATCCGGCCTATGCCGACACGCTCACCGCCCTGGCCAGTGGCGGTGCCAACGCGCTGTACACCGGCCCCATCGCGCAAGCCATCGTCGACAAGATCAAGGCCAGTGCCGGCAGCGGCCCCACCAACATCGCGCTCACGCCCGGCCTGACCGAGCTCAGTGATCTGGCCGCCTACAAGCCCGTCAAGCGCACTGCCGTGTGCACCACCTACCGCGCTTACTGGGTGTGCGGCATGCCACCACCGTCATCGGGTGGCATCGCCGTGGCGCAAACCCTGGGCATGCTCGAGAACTACTACCTGGCCGGCTTTGGCCCCAGCAGCATGGACGCCGAGGGTGGCAAGCCCGCCGTGCTGGGCGTGCACCTGGTCAGCGAGGCGGAACGTTTAGCCTACGCCGACCGCAACAAATACGTGGCCGACACTGATTTTGTGCCCCTGCCCGGCGGCAGCACCGACGCCCTGCTGTCCAAGGATTACCTGCGCGGCCGCGCCAACCTGATCCGCTTTGACAAGAGCATGGGCATCGCCACCGCCGGCGTGTTTGCCGGCTTCACGCCCTTGGGCGTGAGCAGCACCGAAGGCCGGGGCACCACCCACATGAGCATCGTGGACCAAGCCGGCAACGTGCTGGTGATGACCACCACGGTTGAAAGCTCGATGGGCTCGTTCCGCATGACGCGCGGCTTTTTGCTCAACAACCAGCTCACCGATTTTTCGTTTGCGCCGGCTGACGCGGTAGGCCCCATCGCCAACCGCGTCGGCCCGGCCAAGCGCCCACGCAGCTCGATGGCGCCCACGCTGGTATTTGCCAAAGCGGCCGACGGCAGCCGCGGCGACTTTGTCATGGGCACCGGCTCACCCGGCGGGTCCAGCATCATCCAGTTCGTGACCAAAACGCTGGTGGGCGTGCTGGATTGGGGCATGGACGCGCAGCAGGCCACGTCGATGGTCAACTTTGGCGCCAGCAACAGCGCCACCACCGGCGTGGGCGGCGAGCACCCCAACGTGCTGGCGGCCAACATCGGCGGCGCTGATCCGCTGGTGCTGGGCCTGCGCGCGCTGGGCCACACCGTGAGCGTGGCGGCGCAATCCAGCGGCACCGGTACGGTGATCAAGACGCAAATCAAAGGCACTGCGGCCCTGGTGGGCGGGGCCGATCCCCGACGTGAAGGGCTGGTGCTGGGCGACTCGTTCAGCCCGTGAGTGCAGGTGGTGCCAACGCCGCCTCAAAACCGGCTTTGACCCCAGCTTGCGGGTTGAGACTAACGTGCCGTCGATCAGCTACGGCCCGCTGGTCAGTGATCGCCCGGCATACTGGCACGGCTTCAACAATTGCACAGGTGCTTGAATGAACTCCCCACTTAGAAACCGCCGTTTTCTCTTGGGTGGTGGCGGATTCTCGACCCAGTCCGATCCGTTGCTTGATGTCCGCCTTTTGCAGATCACGGGGAAAAATCGGCCGTCCATTTGCTTCTTGCCAACGGCAAGTGGCGACTCAGAAAATTACGTCAAAGAGTTCGAAAACAGATTCAACGAGCTGCCCTGCGTCCCCACTGTGCTGTCATTGTTTCGACCCCATACTGCCGATATTGAAGGCCTGCTGATGTCGAAGGATGTCATCTACGTAGGCGGCGGTAACACGAAAAACATGCTCGCTCTATGGCGCGAGTGGGGCCTCATTGAGATCCTTATAGGGGCGAACGCGCACGGTTGCGTTCTGGCGGGCGTTAGTGCAGGGCTTATCTGCTGGTTCGAGGAAGGCATCACCGATTCCGAATATGGCCGCTTCGGCCCCCTCAGGGGAATCGGTGAAATGGCAGGGCTGGCCTGCCCACACTTTGACAGTGAATCAGGGCGGCAAGCTGCGACCGACGCTGTATTTGCAGCGTCGAACCACACCGTTGGTTACGGGGTTCAAGATGGTGTGGCGCTCGACTTCCAGTCAAGTCATCTCATTGAGGCCGTCACTTCACGGCCTGGTGCCGGCTACTTTCAATACAACCGGGTTGACGGTGCATGGCAAGCCACTTTCAGCGCGGCACGCACCCTATGACCTGAGTGCGCACGTCCGACCAAGACGCGCCAAGCACGGCGAGGAGAAGAAACGACGCAGGGACGGTTTTACGTAAGTCCTGACTACGAAACGCAGATGCTGGCCAATATCGCTGGCAGCACCTCGGACACCACCGGGATCAATGCCGCGCTGCGCCGCATCGGCTGCGACCCGAACCCAGGTAACTGCCAAACGTGCCGTGTGTTCAGCCCGATTGGCCCGGCGCAACGCCAAAACTGGTTGTGGCAAGCTATGGGTTGTTAAGCGCAATCGCGTCGGAGATCAAAATGACCACGAGCCTCGAAGTCCTGGAAGCCGAAGCCCTGAAGCTTGCCCCTGCGGATCGTTCCCACCTGCTGGCGCGCCTCATCGCCAGCCTCGATGCCGACCCCGAGGTTGAGCACGCCTGGGAATTGGAGGCGGATAGAAGGGAAGCCTCGCTGGATTCGGGCTGCGCCATCGAAGTCCCTGGGCAGAACGCCATGAGCCGCCTTCGGTCAAGGCTTGCTCGGTGACGTTTTCGCTTCACCCCGGCGCCGAGCAAGACATTGCTGACGCCCTGGATTTTTATGTGGAGCAGGCTGGCCTACCGGTTGCACAGCGGTTCCTGGACGAATTTGAACGCGTGGCCACGCTCTTGGTCACGCACCCTGGCTTTGGCACACCCACCACAAAAGGTCGCCGCGTATTTCGGCTGCGTACCTTTCCATACTCGGTCGTCTATCGGACCCTCGAGACTGGCGTTCGAATCTTTGTCGTTCGCCACCAGCACAGAAAGCCAGGCCACGGCGGCGCAAGACGTTAGCTACGCGGTGCGCGCTCACAAGTAGATGCCCAACGACCAAGGTTAGATCGCGCTTACTGCGATCTGAACCCTTTGGTGGACGAGCCCGGCAGTAAGTCAGCTTGGTTGCCTCGCGATCCAAGCGACAGGCGAACCACCACCCACGCGGCACACTGCAAGCCGCCAGCCAGCTAGCATCACCCGCATGACCAAGGCCCTGCGCAACACCCTGCTTTCCCTGCGCGACGCCGCGTTCACTGCGGGCCCGTTTGCCTTGCTTGCGCTGTTGCTGCTGGCTGCGGCCTACGTGGTGCTGCAACCCAATCCGCCGCGCCGCGTGGTGATGGCCACGGGCGTGGCACAAGGCGCTTACGCTGAATTTGGCAAGAGATACGCAGAGCAATTGCAGCGCCACGGCATCACCGTGGAGTTGCGGCCTACGCAGGGCGCGGCCGAGAATCTGGCGCTGCTGCGTGATCCGCATTCGGGGGTTGATCTGGCGTTTGTGCAGGGCGGCGCCGACGGCTTGCCCGACGTGCAGCCCACCGACCAGACAGCCCCCGCGCGCACCACTCGGCGCAACACCGACCTGGTATCACTGGGCAGTGTTTTCCACGAGCCGCTGTGGCTGTTTTACCGCGAGGCATCCGCCCAG
>JAYWDK010000324.1:0-3978 GCA_043779845.1 Betaproteobacteria bacterium
GCGACAACTTGCGAAAGTTTGGCGAGCAAACCAGCAACATTTTTTCAGGCGACGCGCTGGTGGGCCAGAGCGCAAGCTACTTTGACCAAGGCAGCAACACGATTGAAAATCTGCACGGTTTGTACAAGGAAGCCACTCAAGCTTTGCGCCATGAACATGCCCAGCGACAACAACGCCTGAGGCACCAGATCTTGCTGCAAGCCACCGTGTTTGGCGCCGGCGTGCTGCTGCTGGCGTATTTGCTGGTGGCCTTGTACGTGACCTTCCAGGCCTCGCTGCGGGTGCTGCGCCGTGGCACCGATGCCATGGCTCGGGGTGACCTGGCCCACCGCACCCAGGTGCGCGGGCGCGATGAGCTGGCCGCCATCGGCCGCACGGTGGACGCCACTTGCGCCCACCTGTCGGGCATGGTGGCTGAAATCCGCACCAGTGCGTCGCTGGTCAACCTGGCCGGCGCACAGGTGGCCGACGGCAGCCAGCGCTTGTCCGACCGCACCGACGAGCAAGCCACCAGCCTGCGCAACTCCATCGACGCCATCGCCCAGCTCAGCCTGGCCGTGGCCCAGAACGCCCAGGCCGCACGCGAGCTCGACAGCCTGACGGAAGGCCTGTTTCGCCAAGCCGAGCAAGGCCACAGCGCCATGGCTGAAACCGTGGGCGCGATGCAGCAGATGCAGGACGCATCGCAACGCGTGGCCGAGGTGGTGACGGTGATCGACGACGTGGCTTTCCAGACCAGCATGCTGTCGCTCAACGCCGCCGTGGAGGCGGCCCGCGCGGGCGAAGCGGGCAAAGGTTTTGCCGTGGTGGCCAGCGAGGTGCGCCAGCTGGCCCAGCGCTGCGCCGAATCAGCCGATGAGATCCGCACGCTCATCGTCAATGCGTCGGTGCAGGTGGAAACGTCGGCCACCAAGCTGCGCCACGTCAGCCAATCGCTGGACACCATCGTCAGCGGGGTGCGCGAGGTGTCGGGCCGCCTGCGGTCCATTTCAACCGCCAGCACGCAGCAGAGCGTGGGCCTGAGCGAGGTGACCGAAAGCGTGGGCAACCTCGACAAGATCACCCGAGAAAACGCCGCGCTGGTGGAGATGTCGGCCAGCGCGTCCAGCACCTTGTCGGAGCGCGCCACCGCGCTGCGCGACGCCGTTGTGACGATGCGGCTGCGCCAAGCCTCGGCGGACGAAGCCCAGGCCCTGCTGGAGCGGGCGCAGGCCCATCTTGAGCAAAGCGGGCGCGAGCGCGCGTTTGCCGACTTTCACGATGCCGATGGCGAGTTCATTGACCGCGATCTCTACATCTTCATCTTTGACCGCAACGGCAACATCGTCGTGTTTGGCTCCCGGCCCGCGTTGGTGGGCGAGCCCGCCTCAGCCATCCCGGGCCTGGAGACCACGTCGTTCCTCGAAAGTGCCTGGAAAGCGGCCGACGCTGGCGGCGCCTGGATCCAGTACGACGTGATCAGCCCGGGCACGCAGCAGATCACGCCCAAGGAATCGTTCATCCTGCCCTTGGGCAACAACGAATTCATCGGCTGCGGCGCTTACCGCCGCGACGGCGCAGCCGCCGCGCGCGTGAGCCAGCCCATCGCAAAAAACTGGCGCCCCAGCGCCCAACGTACGTTGCAACCCAGCATCGGCTGACACCGTCACGCCGCCAGCAGCGGCCGCAGATTGCGCAGCATGTCGTCCACCATCGCCGGCAAATCAAACTGCGGCGCCCAGCCCCAGTCACGCCGGGCCAGCGAGTCATCAGCGGCTTGCGGCCAACTCGCCGCAATGGCCTGCCGAAAATCAGGCGCGCACGCCAGCGTGAAGCCGGGCACGCGCCGGGATATCTCGGCGGCAATCTCGGCGGGCGTGAAGCTCACGCCGGCCAGGTTGTAGGCGCCTCGCTCGGTGATGGACTCGGCCGGCGCGTCCATCAGGGCCAAGGTGGCGCGGATGGCGTCGGGCATGTACATCATGGGCAGACGGCAGTCGGCCGCCAAAAAACTGGTGTAGCGGCCGGTTTTCAGCGCGTGGTGGAAGATGTCCACTGCGTAGTCGGTGGTGCCACCACCGGGCGGCGTTTTCCAGCTGATCAAGCCGGGATAACGCAAGGAGCGCACGTCCAAGCCATGCTGGGCGTGGTACCAGGCGCACCAGCGCTCGCCGGCCAGCTTGCTGATGCCATACACGGTGCTGGGCGCCATCACCGTGTGCTGTGGCGCGGTGCTGGGCGTAGTGGGGCCAAAGGCGGCGATCGAGCTGGGCCAGAACACCCGCTCCAGCCGCGCGGCGCGGGCCAGCTCCAGCACATTGAGCAAGCCACCCATGTTCAGGTTCCAGGCCCATTGCGGGTGCTGCTCGCCGCTGGCCGACAAGGCTGCGGCCAGCAAATAGACCTGCGTGATCGCGTGGCGCTTGACCACCGCCGCCAGTGCCGCCGCGTCGGTCACGTCCAGCGCCTCATGGGTCAGTTCGGGCAGGCGCCCCACGCTGGCCAGGTCGCTGGTCACCACGGCGTTTTGGCCGTGGCGCTGGGCCAACGCGGTGGCCAGCTCGGTGCCGATCTGGCCATTGGCGCCGAGGATCAGGATCTTGGGTTGGGGACAGTCGGCCCCGGCCGGCCTTGGGGCGCTCATGCCAGCAAGCCCAGCTCGCGCCCGGCCTGGGCAAACGCCTGCACGGCAAATTGCAGCTGCTCGGGGCTGTGCGCCGCGCTCACCTGCACCCGGATGCGGGCCTGGCCACGCGGCACCACCGGGAAGAAAAAGCCCACCACGTAGACGCCCAGCTCCAGCAAGCGCGCCGACAGCTTTTGCGCCACCACCGCGTCATGCACCATGATCGGCACGATCGGGTGATCACCGGGCTTGATCTGAAACCCGGCCGCAGCAATGGCCTGGCGAAAGACGCGCGCGTTGTCAAACAGCCGATCCCGCAGCGCGGTGGAGGCTTCAAGCCGATCCAGCACGGCGATGGACGCACCCACGATGGCGGGCGCCACGGTGTTTGAAAAAAGGTAGGGCCGCGAGCGTTGGCGCAACAGCGCGATCACCGGTGCGGGCCCGGCCGTGAAGCCCCCGCTGGCGCCGCCCAAAGCCTTGCCCAGGGTGCCGGTGATCAGGTCAACCCGGCTCTGGCCGTCAACCAGCAGCCCGTGGTGCTCATGCGTGCCACGGCCGGTGGCGCCCATGAAGCCCGTGGCGTGGCAATCGTCAATGGCCAGCAGCGCGCCGCAGGCGTCACACAAACGCCGCATCTCGTCGAGCTGCGCCACCGTGCCGTCCATCGAAAAAACACCGTCGGTGAACACCATCACAAAGCGGGCGCCGCCATCGCGCGCCTGCTGGAGTTGCACCGCCAGGTCGGCCATGTCGTTGTGCCGGTAGCGCTGGCGGCGCGCCTTGCACAGGCGAATGCCGTCGATGATGGACGCGTGGTTCAGCTCGTCGCTGATGACCACGTCCAACTCGCCCAGCAGGGGCTCAAACAGGCCGCCGTTGGCGTCAAAGGCGGCGGCGTACAGGATGGCGTCTTCGGTGCCCAGGAAACGCGCCAGGCGCTGCTCCAGCGCCTTGTGCAGGTCTTGCGTGCCACAGATGAAGCGCACCGAACTGAGGCCATAGCCGTGGCTGGCCAAGGCCGCCTGGGCCGCCGCCACCACGCCGGGGTCAGACGACAGACCCAGGTAGTTGTTGGCGCACAGATTGAGCACTTCACGCGTGCTGCCGTCCGCCGCCACGGTAGACACATGGGCGGCCTGCGGCGTGGTGATGACACGCTCGCGTTTGTAGGTTCCGGCCGCGCGAATGTCGGCGAGCTGCTGTTGAACGTGCGGTTGGAACGGGCGGAACATGATTCAAGGAGCTTGAAGTTCCGGAAGAAATATGTCCATCGGCGAGTTCACGTGCAGACGGGATCGAAGTTCTCCCCCGACTTCGTGAACCCGCCGGGATGGACGCCTCACGGCGGCTGCTGCGGCGTGGCGAGGCGG
>JAYWDK010000325.1:0-3976 GCA_043779845.1 Betaproteobacteria bacterium
GCCGTCGGCAAACAGCTGCGCGTTGTTGCCAATGGGCGCGGGCGCCATGGCCAAAGGGATGGCGATGAGCCACAGGATGAGCACCAGCACGATGGACGATGCCAGCATGGTGGCGCTGCTGCGCTGCTGGCGCGACCACGCCGCAGGCCAGATGGAGAGCATTCGGTTCACGAAAGCCTAAGGGCTTGAAAGAGGAGGCGGCGCACCCAAACCCAAACCCAAACCCGCCAGCCCAGGCGGTTTCGGGGCCAGGGCGTCATTTGCAGCGGATGTCCTCGTTGAACCATTTTTTGGAAATGGCCGCGTAACTGCCATCGGCCTGAACCGCCGCCAGCGCCTTGTTGATCTCGCTGGCCAGGCCAACATTGCCTTTGGCCACGGCGGAGGCAATGCGCTCGACGAACAAAAAATCACCCATCTTCATGCCCGACCCGGGGTTGGCCGTGAGCGAGTTGAGCGCCACAAAACGATCCGTCACCCAGGCGTCCACGCGGCCGCTGACCAAGGCGGCGCGGGCGTCGGTGTCCTGCGGAAAGTTTTTGACCTCTTTGACGGCCGAGACCTTTTTGACGTTTTCCATGTAGGTGGTGCCGGTTTGAACGGCCACCACTTTGCCGGTCAGGTCGCGGGCGGTTTTGATGGCGGCGTCCTTGGCGATGATCACGCCGCCCGAGCAGTAATGCGGCTCGGTGAAGGTGACCGCACGGGCGCGCTCGTCAGTGATGCCGTGCGAGGCAATCACCATGTCCCAGCGGTCTTGCCGCAAGCCGGTGAGCAAGGCGTCAAACGACAGCGCTTTCCACTCGAGCTTGAGGCCCATCTTGGCCACCACGGCTTCGGCCACTTCCACCTCGAAGCCGGTGAGCTTGGCGCCCTGAAAGTAGTTGAACGGCGCGAACTGGCCCTCGGTGGCCACAATGATCTTGCCGTCTTTTTTGATCTCGTCGAAGGTGCGCGCCTGCACCTGCATGGCCAGGCCCAACAAGGCAGCGCCGACCATGGCGACAGAAATCAAGGCGCGCTTTTCAAGCATCGGCAGCAGCTTCATGGCAAACAGGTCCTTTCGAGGGACTTAACGGACATCGGAGTGTGGTGGGTCGCTGACCTTGCGCGCGTTGAAGCCGAGAACGATTGCAGCCCAACGACACACGGAATTCTAGGGACGCCGAAACGGCCCGCTAATGCGGGTTTTAACCCGGGTCAAAAAAATAGCGCTTGAGGCCCGCCAGGATCATTTCCACCGCCACTGCCGTGAGCACCAGGCCCATCAGTTTTTCGATGGCCAGCACCATCGACACACCCAGCAATCGACGCAGGCGGTCGGCCGACAGCAGCACCAGGCCCGAGACCAGCATGGCCAGGGACAACGCACTCACCCAGGTCAGCAACCGATCCGGTTGGCGCGAGGCCAACAGCAGCACGGTGGCCATGGCCGACGGCCCCGCCATCAACGGCACGGCGAGCGGAAAGATGAAAGGCTCACGCTGGTCCTCGCTGGCGTACACCTCGGCGCCACCGCTGAAGATCATGCGTATCGCGATGATCAGCAGGATCACGCCGCCGGCGACCTCAAGCGAGCGCTCTGACAAGCGCATCAGGCTCAAGAACCCTTGCCCGCCCAGCATGAAGGCCAACAGCACGACAAAGGCTGCGGCCACCTCACGCAGCGCGACCCGGCGCCTGCGCTCGGCGGGCACGCCTTGCATGACCGAGACAAAAATGGGCAGGCTGCCGAATGGGTCCAGCACAAGCAGCAACAGGACAAAGGCCGAAAGAAAACTGTGCTCCATGCGACCAGATTGTGCCGTCACTCGATGACCCTAAAATCGGTCGGTTCCTACCCACACCCGTGCCTTGACGCCCTGGCGCGCAGGCCTTCAAACCATGTTGATCCGCCCCGCCCTGCTGGTACCGCTGGCGCTTTGCGCTGGCTTGATGACCACCGCGAGCGTGGCTGCCGCTGGCGCGCCGGTGCCGGCACCGTTGACGGCACCTGCGGCAGGCGCCAATGTCGCCAACGCGGGCACGGTCAAGCGCATCGTCGGCAACGTGACGCTTGAGCGCGCGGGCCAAACTCGCCCAGCCGTGGCCGGCATGGCCGTACAAGTGGGCGACACCGTGCGCACCGGGCCCGAGAGCGCGGTGGGTATCACCTTGGCCGACGACATGCGTCTCGCCGCAGGCGCCAAAAGTGAGTTGGTGATCTCTGAATTCATCTACAACGCCACCCGCCAAGAGGGCTCGGTGCTGATCTCGCTGTGGCGGGGCGCACTCAACGTGGCGACGGGCTCGATTGCCAAAAAATCACCCGAACAGGTCAATGTGCGCACCCGAACTGTGGTGCTGGGCGTGCGTGGCACTGAGTTCATTGTCGAATCCAGCGGAGCCGCCGAATGAGCCACCGATCGAGCCGGGTGTCCAGTTTCCAATTTATCCACCGGCTCCACCACCAACCTGGCGCGCGCCCCCACACCACCATGAACCTGCTGGCGCCCCGGGCCAGCACCGCCCCATATGGCTTGACCGTGGCGCTGTTGCTGCTGACGGGCTGCGCTGGCGTCACCGACCGGGTGATCCTGCTGCCGCAAGCCGACGGCTCGACCAGCGCGCTTGAGGTCAGCGCGGGCGCGCAGCACCTGCGCCTTGACAAGCCCTACGCCGCCGTCGAATTGAAGGGCAAAACCCTGCAGGTGGCGCCCGCCGACGCCGCCTCGGTGCAAAAAACCTACGGTGCCCTGCTCGCCATGCAACCCGCCAAACCACGCAGCTTTGTGCTGCAGTTTGAGCCCAACACCAACCGTTTGAGCGCCAGCGCCGATGCCGTTTTGACGGAGGTGCGCAGCGCGCTCGCAGCCCTGCCAGCGGGCGACATGGTGATCACCGGGCACACCGACCGCGTCGGCACCCTGGAGGCCAATGATCGGCTCTCGCTGACGCGGGCCGAGGCCGTGCGTGACATTCTGGTCGCGGCGGGCGTTGACCGGGCCCTGATCACGGTGGTGGGCCGGGGCGAGCGTGAGCCCGCAGTGCCCACCGAGGACGAGGTGGCCGAAGCGCGCAACCGCCGAGTCGAAATCAGGATTCGCTGATCCCATGAAGGGTTGGCGCCCAACCGGGTGGGGACAAACGTCAAGCTTCACGCCGACCCAGGCTGGCGCGCGGTGGCAGCTGCGCCCGCACTGGTTTGCCATGCTGCTGATCCTGCTGCTGCTCGGCCACGCCCTGGGCCTGATGGAGCTGTCCACGCTGCGCCAACTTGACCGCAGCCTGTATGACCGACAGTTGCGCCTGCTCGCGCCACGGCAGGCCGACAAGCGCATCGTCATCGTTGACATTGATGAGCGCTCGCTGGCCGAACTGGGTCGCTGGCCCTGGCCACGCGCGCTGTTGGCCGATCTGCTTGAAAAAACCACCGGCACCGAAGGCGCTCGGCTGGTGGGCCTGGACCTGGTGCTGGCCGAACCCGACCGCAGCGCCAGCCTGGTGGCGCAGTTCAACCAGGCGCTGAGCCCCCTGCGCGACAACCCTGCGGTGCAAGCCGCGCTGGACGCCATGCGGGGGCAAATTGACGACGACGGCCGGCTGGCCGATGTGCTGCGGCGTCGGCCCGTGGTGTTGGCCTTCCACCTGTCCAACGAGCGCGGCGCCGCCCGCATCGGCCAGCTGCCAACGCCCTTGCTGCCCACTGAGCAGTTCGGCACCGTGCCCGGTGCTCCCGCTGAAACCTTGCCGCGCTGGTTGGGGCACGGCGGCAACCTGCCCTTGCTTCAGGCGGCGGCGCGGCTGGGCGCGGGCCACCTCAACGCCATGATTGACGTTGATGGCGTGGTGCGCCGGTTGCCGATGCTGGTGCGCACCGAAGAAGGCGTGCACGGCACGCTGGCGCTGGTGATGGCCCGCACGCTGCTCGCGCAGGGCCCGCCACCCGGGCCCGTCACCTTGCGCCTGGACCCCGCCACGCTGCCGCTGCGCGGCC
>JAYWDK010000326.1:0-3973 GCA_043779845.1 Betaproteobacteria bacterium
AATCGGCACAGCACGCGAAGTCCGAATCATTCACGAAAACACCTTGTATGATGCATGGCGACATCTAATTTGATGACGAAAGGTGACTATGAGAACGACAGTGACGATTGATGACGCCCTGTATGAGCGGGCAATGGAAGTTGCCGATCCGACGATGGACAAGGCAGACCTATTCCGTGAAGCCATCAAAACCTTTGTGCGAGTTCAGGCAGCAAAGCGACTGGCCGCCCTTGGAGCGACGCTGCCCGAGATGCAGGCAATTCCTCGGCGCCGCGAGGATGCTCAGCGATGAAAGGTGTTCTCGTTGATACCTCGGTGTGGGTCGATCACTTCCGGCACCACAACGATGTGTTGATTGAGTTGCTGGAGCTTGACCTTGTGATGGTGCATCCGCTGGTGGTTGGCGAAATCGCGTGTGGAACACCACCCTCTCGGCTTCAAACGCTGGCCGATCTCAACAGCTTGCAGCAGCCTCAACAGTCCAGCATCAGAGAAGCTTTGATCTTTATTGAGCGCGAAAACCTGTTCGGCCTTGGCTGCGGTTTGGTGGACATGCTGCTGCTCGCGTCCACTCTGATGACGCCCGGTGTCGAGTTGTGGACCTTGGACAAGCGACTGTGCGTTTTGGCAGAACGCTTTGGCGTGATGCACCAACCCAACTTGCACTGATGGGCGGCGCGCTTTAGCGACTCACGCCAAAGGCGACGAGGGTGGCGCTAGCAACCGGGTTACCCGGTCGGCCATGGCGCTTGCCGCAGCCACCAAGTCAGGCACGCCATCGTGGGCGCGATCCAAACAAGCGCACGCTGGCGCCCGGTCCAAGCATGGCGATGACGGAGTCGCGGGCGTGGGGAGAAAGGCGCATGGCACGGGTATGGGCAAGGCGTTTTGCAGCGTCACTACGTACCGGCGCGACGTCAGGAACAAGTGAGGCCGTGTCGGCCATAGCAGGCCTCGACCCCGTGACGGTGCCTTGAATGTGATCTGACCGCCTGCGGGATCAGGCTAGGCCACGAAGCGATGCGGCTGGCAAGCGAGCTTTCCAAAACTCGAAAGCAGCCACCATGTCACCGGCGGCCGCCACGGTGGCCAGCACAGCGGCGTGGCGCAAGTCTTCCGATCCAGGGTACTCATGCGCCAAGCGGTTTCTCACGTCCCGCCACTTCAACCAAGCCTCAACGTCGAGGTAACCGGTCTTTTCGAGACGATCCAGGCGGTCGCGCATCGGCCAGGCCTCATGAGGTTCGGTTTGCCAGCCCAGGGTGGCCGGCACCAAACGCTCACCCATGGCATCTTGCAGCTTGGTGAACCGATAAATAATCTGGTCAGTCAACCTGCGCAGCACCGAATCGTGTTCGAGTTCGTCGTTGCTGGGGGTGGGCCGCGTGTGCCACTCTGCAAGTGCGTCGTTCAGCGCGGCAAGGTGTCGATCACATTCCCAAATCGCCGCTGAAAGACGCGCGTCCAGCAAAGTGTCAGTCATGTTTGCACCAGCTCAATGGCTTGGCGTCTCGCCTCGCTGACGATCAGCCTGTTGTCGGCCACGTCTGCCGGCGCTACCAGGATGTCAATTCGGCGCTCGCCCATCAACCGGTACAAACGGGCTGCCAGCCGCGTGCGCATGTCAACGATCTGCTGCGCGGTCACCAACTCAGGCGGCTCCACCAGCAGGTCAACATCACCACCGCGCTTGGTGTCGTTGGTGCGTGAGCCAAACAGCGACACGCGCGTGCCAGGCGGCAGCACTGCCCTTGACGCCTGGGCGATATCGCGTTTTTCGGTTTCGGTCAGTCTCATCAAATCAGTATATCGAGCACGACTGTCAGAGTCACCGCAAGCCAAGTGGCAAACCACCAGGGCCAGGCTGATGCGTGCCGGGTGTGGCGTTCGGCAAGTGAGTTTCAGAATGTGGTGCCGCAGTGAACGGGCTTTATCGCCGCCATTTTGTCGACCAGTCGCTTAATGTGAGGGTTAGCATGGCAGCCATTCGAATTCGAGACTACTTGCCCGCAACGTGAATCGACAAAGCAAGCCAAGTCCGAATCATTTGGCCGTTGACGCCACCCACGAGCGTGGCCACTGCGTTGCACCTTCAGACCGGCGGTTTGTGCGCCCACATGCATTGGGCCGTCCGAGAACAAGCTGGCAACGCAAACCAGATATCACCAGTCCTCAACCGCTGCGCCTGGCCTCACTGGGTGACCCGCTAAGGCGGATGCCCAAACCATGTAGTGCACTTTTGTGGCATCCAACTGCGGGGTGTTGCACGCAACCAACGCGCAGGACGCTCCGATCTAGATGCCGCGCTCTAAGCGCGAGACCGGCTTGCATCCTGGCGCG
Source organism: Betaproteobacteria bacterium (assembly GCA_043779845.1). Taxonomy (GTDB): domain Bacteria; phylum Pseudomonadota; class Gammaproteobacteria; order Burkholderiales; family Burkholderiaceae_C; genus Pseudaquabacterium. The sequence goes on from JAYWDK010000326.1 coordinate 2,341, forward strand.
GTCGTTGATTCTTCGCAAGCGCTTGTCAACAAACACTTTTTAGCTCGAATTCAGTGCATGCCGACACCCTGCCGCACCGGCCTGCAACACCCGCGCGCACCGGCAAGGGTTTCCCTAGAACCAGGCCTTTCAATGGTTCAGTGAGAATGAATTTACAAACGGTCAGCATCCGGCCACCGTTGGTTCACAAAGCCAAGAGGCTTCGGGTGGCTGACTACTCGGTCTACAGATCAATCGTCCTTCCCTAGAGGAGTCTTCATGTTCAAGAGATCACAAATCAGCCTGGCAGTGGCGCTAACCGTTGGTGGCATGGTGTCTGCCAGCGTGTTGGCACAAACCGCTCAGCGTGTCGAGATCACGGGGTCATCAATCAAGCGCGCGGATTCAGAAACCGCCTTGCCGGTTACGGTGATTACTCGTGCCGACATCGAGCGCAGCGGTGCCACCACCACGCAAGACTTGGTCGCCGTGATCCCGTCGGTGTTTGGTGGGTTGGTGGTGGCCAGCAACGTGGGCTCCACCGGCAATGCGTCGTCGGCAGGCCTGCGCGGTCTGGATTCCAAATACACCCTGGTGCTGTTGAACGGCCGCCGGATCGCGAATTACGCCTTCGGCAACTCACCCGTCGACCTGAACTCAATTCCGCTGTCGGCAATCGAGCGTGTGGATGTGCTGCGTGACGGCGCCTCCGCAATTTATGGCGCCGACGCTGTGGCGGGGGTGATCAACTTCATCACGCGCAAAGATTACATCGGGCTTGAGATTTCTGGCTATGCCAACAGCGTGGCCAAGGGCGGTGGTGAAACCCGTTCGGTCAACATCACCGGCGGGTTCGGCAATCTGGACACACAGGGCTTCAATGTCCTGATCAGCGCCAGCACCGAGTCCAGTGACGCCCTCAAAGCCAAAGACCGCAGCTTTGCCAGCAGCGCCACCCGGCCGGATTTGGGCGTGAACAAAGCCTCGCCGCGCAACGGCGTGCCCAATATCAATTTCACCGATACGCTGGGCAACGGCTACGGCAATAAGGGAAACAGCGTAGGCCCACTGGTCAACCCATTCCGCAACAACGGTTGCGACAACGCTGAATTTGCCTTGGTCGTCCGTGACTCGTCCACTTGCGGTACCGATTACGTCAAATTCATTGATCTGATCCCGAAGCAAGATCACGACAACATCATGGCCCGTGGCGTGATGCGGCTCAATGCGGACAACGAAGTGTTCGCCGAGGCGATGCATGTCAAGAACCATTTCGTCGCGGTGTATTCACCATCGCCCTACACCTTGACGATGACCTACCCGGCCGCCGGCCGGTTCTACCCGAAAACCATCACGCTTCCCCAGGGCATGACGGTCAAAAAGGGCTTCGTGTATCCGAGTGGCAAAGTGGTGACGGCAGCCACTGAAGTCTTGGCATCTGACGTGGTGGTCACGCCCACCGGCCCGATCACCGGCACCTGGCGCACAGTGGCCGGCGGCGGCCGCTCGGACATCACCGACGACACGATGGATCGCTACCTGATCGGCGCCAAGGGCACGCTGCTGGGTTGGGACTACGAAACCGCCGTGACAACATCGAAGAGTGACGGCGTCATCTCGTTTGGCCCTGGTAAGTTCAGTTATTCAAAGCTGA
>JAYWDK010000327.1:0-3945 GCA_043779845.1 Betaproteobacteria bacterium
CCTTGAGCGGCGGTTTCAGCGCCTGGGCACAAGACTGCTTGCGCGGACTTGCCTAAGCTGCGGCCATCCCCTCATTGAGGCTGAGCGCTGAAAATGCAAGGTGGCACCCAGCGGCCACCACACCGAAGGCCACCCGCTGCAAAAGATGCGGTGTCTGCCTCACGCCCCTGAACCCCGAGGCCCTGCCCATGCAACTCACCCCAGAACACGGTGCCCTGCGCGCCACGCCCACCCCTTTCAGCAAGATCCTGATCGCCAACCGCGGCGAGATTGCGCTGCGCGTGATGCGCAGCGCCCGCGCGCTGGGCTACCCAACGGTGGCGGTGTACTCCAGCGCCGATGCCAATGCCCGCCACGTGAAAGAGGCCGACCAGGCCGTGTGCATCGGCGAGCCGCTGCCGGCCCAGTCCTACCTGTGCATCCCGGCCATCATCGAGGCCGCCCAGCTGAGCGGCGCCGACGCGGTGCACCCGGGCTATGGCTTTTTGGCCGAAAACGCCGCGTTTGCACAGGCCTGCCGAGATGCCGGCCTGGTGTTCATCGGGCCGTCGCCCGAGGCCATCATCGCCATGGGCAACAAGGCCGGCGCCAAAACGCTGATGCAAGCTGCGGGCGTGCCCTGCATCCCCGGCTACCAGGGCGCCGACCAGAGCGAACAGCGGCTGGCGTCAGAGGCCGAGCGCATCGGGTTCCCGGTGATGATCAAGGCCACGGCGGGGGGGGGTGGGCGTGGCATGCGGCTGGTGAACTCGGCGCCCGAGTTTGCCGAACTGCTGCGCAGCGCCCGCTCGGAGGCGCAGAGCGCCTTCGGCAACCCCGAGGTGATCCTGGAGCGTGCCGTCAAAGCGCCGCGGCACATCGAGATCCAGATTTTTGCTGACCACTATGGCCACGCCATCCACCTGGGCGAGCGTGATTGCTCGGTGCAACGCCGCCACCAGAAGCTGATCGAGGAGGCGCCATCACCGGCCGTCAATGCCGAGCTGCGTGAGCGCATGGGCGCTGCGGCGGTGGCGGCAGTCAAGGCGATTGCCTATGAAGGCGCGGGCACGCTGGAGTTTTTGCTCGACAGCGCGGGCGATTTTTACTTCATGGAAATGAATACGCGCTTGCAGGTGGAGCACCCGGTGACCGAAGCCATCACCGGGCTTGACTTGGTTGAGCTGCAACTGCGCATCGCCGCTGGTGAGCGCTTGCCACTGTCGCAGGATCAGGTGCGGTTTGAAGGCCACGCCATCGAGGTGCGTTTGTGCGCCGAAGACGCCGACAAAAACTTCATGCCGCAAAGCGGCACCATGGCGCTGTGGCACATGCCGGCGCCCACGGGTGGGGCTTCATTCGGTGACGTTTTGCGGGTAGAGCATGCCCTGGCCAGCGGCGCCGAGATCCCGCCCTACTACGACTCGATGATCGCCAAAATCATGGCCCACGGTCGCACGCGCGATGAAGCCCGGCGCAAGCTGCTGGCAGGCTTGAGCGACGCGGTGGCGCTGGGCGTCACCACCAACCAGGCGTTTTTGCAGCGCTGCCTGGCCCACCCGGGCTTTGCGGCCGGCCAGGCCACCACCGCGTTCATTGGCCAGCACCAGGCCGAGCTGTTGGCGCCCGACAAGCCCACTGCCGCGCGCGCCGCCGCGCTGGCCGCCGTGCTGCTGTTTGAGACCACCGGTGAGCGCCAACACCGCGCCGCTGGGCGCCGCATCGGCCACACGCTGCCGATCTCGCTGCGGTTCACGCTGGGTGGGCAAGTGCACAACGCCGCCTTGGTGCTCACCCGGCCGCGTCACTTCAGCGTTAGCCTGGTTGATCAAACCCATGAGATCGAGGTGCTGGCGCTTGACGACACCCGCCTGCGTTTTGTCTGCAACGGCCTGGGTGAACACGCCACCTACTGCCGCCATGGTGAGGTGCTGCATCTGCACTACCGGGGCGTGCCGGTGCAGGTGTTTGATACCACCCGCGCCGCATCAGCCAAGCCAGGCGACGCGGCGGGCGACGGCCGGCTGCGCGCGTCGATGAATGGGCGCGTGGTGGCCGTGCTGGTGGCCGTGGGCGACACGGTGTCAGCCGGCCAGTCCATCGTCACGCTGGAGGCCATGAAAATGGAGCACGTGCACGCTGCACCCGCGGCCGGTGTTGTCACCGCGTTGCATGTGCAACTGGGTGACCAGGTGGCCGCGGGCCGCGTGGTGGCCGAGATCACCTTGACGGACATCACCGTGGCCGCCGCCACCTTGGGAGAAGCTGCATGAGCCCGCCGGGCCGCCCCGAGGGCGAATTCCGGCGTGCGCGGCACGAAGGTTCGTCAGTAAGCGATCAAGAACCCAGTGTGCTGCTGGACAAGCGTGACCACGCCATGTGGATCACCATCAATCGGTCGGACAAGCGCAACGCCCTCAACAAAGACGTGGTGGCCGGCATCCGCGAAGGCTATCGGCTGGCCCACGCCGACACCAACATCCGGGCCATCGTGCTCACAGGCGCGGGCGACAAGGCTTTTTGCGCCGGTGGCGACTTGCAGCCCGGCGCCGGTTTTGCGTTTGATTTGTCGCGACCCAACATCGACTACGCCGACATGCTGCGCGACGCCCAAAACGCCACGCTGCCAACCATCGCCCGCATCAACGGCGTGTGCATGGCGGGCGGCATCGGCCTGCTGTGCATGACGGACATGGCCGTGGCCGCAGACCACGTGGTGTTGGGCCTGCCCGAGGTCAAGATCGGCCTGTTTCCGATGCAGGTGCTGAGCCTGTTGCAGTCCATCGTGCCGCGCCGCGTGCTGCGCGAGTGGTGCCTGACGGGTGAGCCCTTCAGCGCCGCCGAGGCCAAGGACGCGGGGCTGCTGAACCACGTGGTGCCCGCCGCCGATCTGGACGCCAAAACCCAGTGGCTGCTGGACCGGCTCACCGGCAAATCACCCACCGCCTTGCGACGTGGCAAATACGCCATGCGCGCGCTGGCCGCGATGTCGTTTGACGAGGGCATCGCCTTCACCGAGGGCCAGATTGCCCTGCTCGCCATGACCGAAGACGCCAAAGAGGGCCTGGCCTCGTTCAACGAGAAGCGCAAGCCGGTATGGACGGGCCGCTGAGGCCCGGCCATCGCCTGCGTGCCACGCCGGTCGTCGGACTGCGCATCCAACCAAAACCTATCAAACCATGAGAGCGGCCAATTTCCGGGGTGTTGACTGCCTGCTGGAGATGAAGGCTGCGCTGGTAGAGAGCCACGACGCTCTGGCTGCCAAGAATGGGCGTCAGCGCGTCGTCAATGCCGCTCCACACCGTGATCATCACGTCGGCAATTTGCGCGGCATCGGCGCCCGGGCCCAAGCGATGCGCCAGTGGGGCGGAAATCCGAAGGTGTGCGGGACGGTTCATCAGCAGGGGTTATGGCGCGATATGACCGGTGGCGTGAGACTGATTGAAACGACAGCTCGGCAATTGAATGCCATTGACGGCACGACCGCCACCCTCGGCCACCGGTGGGGATTTGCTGATGGGTTGGCGCCACGCCTGAGGGCTGATTTGACATCGAACGCACCGACGTTGGCAGGGCTCACGAACGCCGGTTCATTGTCAGGGACAGGCTTTAGCTCGACTGTGCGGTAGCACCTACCGACTCAAAGGCGCGTCAGCCAGTGCCGTCCAACGTGAGCCAGCGCCGGCCAGCGAACACACCGCTGGCGAATTGAGGTCGCCTTTGCGCTGTGGGCATCCTCTGACAGGCGAACGCACGATTGTCCGGCTGCGTTGATCGCCGTCGCTGGTCACGATCGCTCTGACCCCGCTGCAACGGCTGCGGATCACAGGAGACCGACATGGTCAAGACCAATCCGCCCTTGTCGTTTGGGTTTTTTAAGCCGGTGGGGCATACCGTCATCGCCTGCCCGTGTCGGCGTCTGCGCCAAAATGACCTTGGCTTCATTTGACCGCGCCCCCGCCATGG
>JAYWDK010000328.1:0-26592 GCA_043779845.1 Betaproteobacteria bacterium
GCCGGGCTACACAAAAGTAGTGCCATACGCGCCGAATTACGTCTCTAACCCGTTGATTTCATTGAGGGTTGTGGTGCTGAATGACAAACTTGGGCTAGGCCAAGCGGCGCACCTGGCCCCTGAAATCACGCCAATGAACTGCGCGGCCGCGCGGGGTCAGCACCCCGCGCGGCCTTCTTGCGTTGAATCGACTGGTCTTGACAGGCTTGCACCGGCCATCGCCCTTGACGAGTTGGATTCAGGATCAGGCCTCAAAAATTGCGGGCGACGGCCGATAGCACGGTATGAAGCGCATCCTCATCGTGGAAGACCAGGCCGAGATCCGAGAAATCATCCGCATGACCCTGGAGCTCGATGACTACGAGATCGCCGAGGCCGAGGACGGCGACAGTGGCTTGCGCATGGTGGCGTCCTTCAAGCCTGAACTGGTGTTGCTGGACGTGATGATGCCGGGCAGCCTGGACGGGTTCCAGGTGTGCCAGCGCATCAAGGCTGATGCCGACCGCCAGGCCACCAAGGTGGTGATGCTGACCGCTCGTGGCCAGGCTGGGGACGAGGCCCTGGGCCAGCAGGCTGGTGCCAGCGCGTTGTTGCGCAAACCCTTCAGCCCGCTGCTGTTGCTTGACACCGTGAGACGCCTCATTTGAGCGCGTTTCTCGCCACCGCCACCGCCACCGCCAACACCAAGCACCCTGGCCGCTGCCCGAGCGCGCGTGCGCTCGCGTGGTGCCGCAGGGTATCGACTTGAGCCTTTGACCACTGGGCAGATTTGAGCTCTTCAGACGGACGCAGCCCGATGCAATATCTTTTTCGAGAAGGCCAACGGGGCCTGTGGTTGCCGGCGGCACTGCTGTTGCTGGGCGGCGCGCTGACGGCCCTGGCGGTGCAAGACGCGCGTCAAACGCTTGCGGCCCACACCACCAGCCGATTCGACCGCCATGTCGAGCGCATTGGCGCCGAGGTGCAGCGCCGCTTCAACCAGCCCACGTTTGGCTTGCACGGGCTGGCGGCCACCTACAACAGCGGCGCCGCGCGCGACCGTGCGTCGTTTCGTGCCTGGGTGAACTCGCGCCCAGGTTTGCCGCCGGCATGGACTCGAATCGGCCCGCGATCACCGCTGCCTGCGGCGCAGTGCTCACCCTGTTGATGGCCTTTGCCGCCTGGTTGTTGTGGCTTGGGCGGCGGCGCGCTGAAAGCCGCGCCGAGCGCATCGCCGTCGAGCGGGATCGACTGGCGCTGTTGGCCGATCACACCAGCCATCCGGTGATGTTTCTGGATCGCCAACACCGGGTGAGCTGGGCCAATGCGGTGTTTGAGCGGCTCACAGGCTATAGCGCGGTGGGCGCCGTGGGCCAACCGGCCTTTGACGCGTTGCGCTGGAACGACGCCAACCCACGCGTGCAAGCGGCGTTTGAGCAGGCGTTGGCGCAGGGTGGCGGGTTCAAGGGCGTGGTGCAAGGCCAGGCTCGTGATGGCCGCCTGTACTGGTTTGACCTTGACCTGCAGCCGCGCCTGGTCACGCCAACCCCAACGCCAAGTTCCCCGGGCGGCGTGCCCGAGTTGCTGGGCTATGTGGCCATTGGCACCGACATCACCGAACTGCGCGGCGCGTTGGCGCAACAGCAGGCGGCGCAGCGCACGGCCGCCCGGCTGCTGTCGACGATCCAGGACCAGTTCATTGTCTCGGTGGCCGACCCGGCGGGACGCATCATTGAAGTCAACGATGCCTTTTGCCGCATCAGCGGTTATGCCCGCGAGGCCTTGATCGGGCACAACCACCGCGTCATCAACTCGGGTGAGCACGAGGCCGGTTTCTGGGCCGACATGTGGCAAGCCATCGTGGCCGGTCGGTCGTGGCGCGGTGAGGTGTGCAACCGCGCCAGGGACGGCACGCTGTATTGGGTCGACAGCGTGGTGGCGCCGTTGATGGGCGACGACGGGCAGATCGAGAAGTTTGTGTCGATACGCACCAACATCAGTGACCGCAAGGCCACCACGCGGGCTCTGGCCGACGAGCGGCAGCGCCTGGCGGCCATTCTTGAAGGCACGCAGGTGGGCACCTGGGAGATCAACTTCGAGACCCACGAGATGTTTGTCAACGAGCGCTGGGCCAGCCTGTTGGGCCGGGCGCGGGCCGAGCTGGCGCCCATCAGCCAGCAGACCTGGATCGACAACTGCCACCCCGACGATCTGGCGCGGGCCGAAGGGCTCTTGCAGCGACACCTTGCCGATGCGCAGGTGCTGTACGACCTTGAGCTGCGCATGCGTCACAAAGACGGCCACTGGGTGTGGGTGCTGTCGCGCGGGCGGGTGTCGCGACGCGGCGAGGATGGCCGCCCGCTGTGGATGGCGGGCACCCATCAAGACATCTCGGCCCGCAAGGCCGCCGAGTTGGCGCTGCGCGACAGCGAGGCGTTTCTGGATCGCGCCAGCCGCATCGCCGGCATGGGAGGCTGGCAGTTTGACACCCGAGACGGCAGCATGTCGTGGTCTGCCCAACTTTGCCGCATGCACGGTCTGGAGGCCAGCGAGGTCACGGACCTGCCGCAGACCCTGTCGTTTTACAGCGGCAGCGCGCGCACGCAGCTCGAAGAGGCCTTCATGGGCGCGGTCGAGAGCGGCCTTCCCTGGGACATCGAGCTACCGATCAACATCGCATGCGGGCGCATGAAGTGGGTGCGCTCGATGGGCGAAGCCGAGCAGGTGGCCGGCCGCACGTTGCGCATCTTTGGCGCCGTGCAGGATATTACCGAGCGCCGCCAGATTGAGGCCGATCGCCAGGCCGCCGAGACCGAGCGCAGCCGCGCGCAAGCCCTCTTGCGCGGCGCCATCGAGGCGGTCAACGAAGCTTTTGTGCTCTTCGACCCCGATGACCGCCTGGTGTTTTGCAATGACAAATATCGCGCCATCTACGCGGCCGCAGCCCACCTCATCGTGCCCGGTGCCACGTTTGAAGACATCGTGCGTGGCGGCGCCGAGCTGGGGCAGTACGCCGCAGCCAATGGGCGCGTGGAGGCCTGGGTGGCCGAGCGCCTGGCGCTCCACCGCCGCGCCCACTCGCAAACGGTGCAGCAACTCGAGACAGGGACGTGGCTGCGGGTGATCGAGCGTCGCATGCCCGATGGCCACACGGTGGGGTTCCGCATCGACATCACTGATCTGGTGAAGGCCACCCAGGCCGCCGAGAACGCGTCCCAGTCCAAGAGCCAGTTTCTGGCCAACATGAGCCATGAGCTGCGCACGCCCATGAATGCCGTGCTCGGCATGCTCAAGCTGCTGCAACGCACCGATCTGTCGCCGCGCCAGCTTGATTACGCCAGCAAGAGCGAAGGGGCCGCGCAATCCTTGCTGGGCCTGCTCAATGACATCCTGGATTTCTCCAAGGTGGAGGCGGGCAGGATGACACTTGACCCGCACCCCTTCCGCTTTGATCACCTGATGCGTGATGTCGAGGTGATCCTGCAAGCCAACATGGGGCACAAGCCGCTTGACCTGCGGTTTGAGTTTGACGCGGGGTTGCCGCTGGGCTTGGTGGGCGACGCGACGCGGCTGCGGCAGGTGCTGATCAACCTGGGTGGCAATGCGCTCAAGTTCACCGACTCGGGCGAGGTGGTGGTGCAAGTGCGGGTGCTGGCGCATGAGGGCGCCGAGGTGCTGCTGGGTTTGAGCGTGCGTGACACCGGCATGGGCATCACCGCCGAGCAGCAGGCGCATATTTTTGACGGGTTTTCGCAGGCCGAGGCCTCCACCACCCGGCGCTTTGGCGGCACCGGTTTGGGCTTGGCCATCTGCCGAAGCCTGGTGGCGCTGATGGGCGGTGATTTGCAGGTGCACAGCGTGCCCGGCCAAGGCAGCCGGTTTGAGTTTCAGCTGCCCTTGCGGGTGGATGCCGTCATGAGCGCTGCCGCCTTGATGCCAGTCGATTTGCACCGGCCTGCCGCTGCAAAGGTTGAGCTGCCCGCCATGCAGGGTACGGCGGCGATGCCCGCCTGCGCCGATGGCAACGATAGCGCGCCGATGTCGGGGGTGCCGATTGGCGCGCCGGGCGCGCCGGGCGTGCCGGGCGTGCCGGGCGTGCCTGGGGCCGCCCAACGCCCGCTTGCCGGCCTGCGTCTGCTGGTGGTTGAAGACAACGCCAACAACCAGCAAGTGGCCCGTGAGCTGCTGGAAGACGAGGGCGCCTGGGTGCAGCTGGCGGACAACGGTCAGCAGGGCGTGGACGCCGTGGCCGAGTCAAGGTTTGACGCGGTGCTGATGGACGTGCAGATGCCGGTGATGGACGGCTACACCGCCACGGCGATGATTCGCCAGCGCCTGGGCCTGGGCAGCTTGCCCATCATCGCCATGACCGCCAACGCCATGCCGAGTGATGTTGAAGCCTGCCTGGGCGCCGGTATGAACGAGCACATCGGCAAGCCCTTTGACTTGAGGCAACTGATTGAGGTGCTGTTGCGCCTGACCGCGCGCCCCCAGCCCAGACCGTCCAAGGTGTCGCAGCTGGTGCCGGTGGTCTTGCCGCCCGGCCTGGCGGCGCAAGCCGCCGAGCGGGGTTTTGACCTGGCGCCCGCGCTGGAGCGCTGCCTGGGCAAAGTGGCCATCTACCAACGCATGCTCAACGGGTTTGCCATCAAGGCGCAGCAGTGGCCCGACGAGCTCGCCGGCCACCTGGCGGCCAAGCGGCGGCCCGATGCGGCGATGTCGGCGCATTCGCTCAAGGGCTTGGCCGCTACCTTGGGCATCAACCGCCTGGCTGACCTGATGGCCGGCGTTGAGCACGCCCTGTTCGCCGAACCCGATGGGGCTGACGCGCAGCGGGTGTTGGCCGTGCGTCAGTACTTGAGCACGGCGGTCGACGATGTCAACTTTGTGGTGCAGGGCTTGCAAGGGCTGGTGCCCGAGACGCCAGCGAGCCCGCCGCCGCTGGCCAAACAGAACCATCCGATTCCTGGAGACACGGCATGAAACATTCATTCTTGCGCCGGCTGGCCCGCTGTTGGGGCGTGGCTTTGCTGGCTTGCCATGTCGCAGTGGGGGCGCAGGCGCCAACGCCGTCAGCCGTGCCCGTTGCCGCCCCGACGAGCTACCAGTTTTCACCCGTCAACCAAGCCAACATCAGCTTGGCGGCGGCTTACTGGAACCCGATCATGGCCTACGTGAGCGAAAAAAGCGGCGTGCAGCTGGCGCTGAAAATTGGCCGCACCTCGGCCGACACCACGCGCTTCGTGATGGCGCAGGAGGTTGATTTTGTGTTCTCCAACCACCTCTTCAGCCCCGAGCGCGAAAAACTGGGTTGGCGAGTTTTTGGCCGCCGCCTGACGCCAGCTCTGCACGGCCAAGTGGTGGTAGCGGCCGACTCCGGCATCACCGACCTCAAACAACTCAATGGCCTGGAGGTGGTGTTCCCCGGCCCCGAGGCTTTTGTAGCCTACAAGGTGCCGTACGCCCACTTGCTATCACTGGGCGTGAGCGTCAAGCCCAGCTTCGGCGGCAACATGGACGGCGCGTTGGCGCAGCTCTTCAGTGGCAAGGTGGTGGCTGCCGGCGCCAACTCGCAACTGGTGGAGGCCTATGCCAGGCGCGAGCACAAAAAGTACCGCGTGTTGTGGTCGTCGGAGGCGTTCCACGATCTGGCCTTGATGGCCTCGGCCCGGGTGCCCGACGGCGACGTCAAGGCCGTGGCCAAGGCCTTCTCGGGCATGGCCAAAGACCCAGCGGGGCGCGCGATCCTGGCACAGGTGTCGTTGTTGATCGGGCTCACCGACGAGGCCTATTTCATCCCCTCTGACGGCAGCGAATACGCGCCGTACCGCCGGTTCTTCCAGACCGCGCCCGCCTCGCTGCGCTGAGAGTTGACGCCCGTGATCGCTGGTGCCCGCCTGCTGCCACAAACCCTGATCGGGCGGGTGTTCCTGCTCTATTCGCTTTCCATGTTGTTGATCGCCGGGGCGGGCATGGCTTGGTGGGCGCAGCGCAGCTATGAAGACAGTCTGTCCGGCGCGCAAGACACGGCCGTCAAACCGCCATCGGTCGACCACGCGGCGCCCGGCGTGCAGGTGCGCGCGATCACTGAAAAATTGCCGCCAATCAGCCACGCCATCTCGGTGGGTGGCAAACACTATGGCGAGCTGCAATTGACCTTTGCCGTGGACCGCATTGCCGCCGGTTTTTGGCGCGAAATGCTGACCGCCGTGGCCGTGGCGCTGGCGGCCTTGATGGCCAGCATGTTGGCCGTGCGCTGGCCTTTGCAGCATTGGCTGGGCAGCCTGGATCACATCCGTGCCTTTGGCAAGCAGATGCAAGCCAGCAGCAGGCCCTTGAAGACCAGCTCAACAACGAGTTGCAGGCACGCGCGCTGGCCATGCAGTCCGTGCGCCGTTTGCTTGAAGACTTTGCCGGCGATGCGCCACCGGTGGTGGTGGGCTCGCACGCGGCGGCCGACATCGAGGCCTTGCTCAAGCTGGTGAGCTTGCTGATCGAGCGCCTGCAGGAACGCAGCGATCAGCTCACCGCCATTTTTGCGCTCAGCCCCGACGGTTTTGTGTCGTTTGATGTCGCCGATGTTGCGCGTTATGTGAGTCCGGCCTTTTTGCGGCTCACGGGCTTGGCCGTGGGGCAGGTCGTGGGCCAGCCTGCCAAGGGGCTGCTGGCGCTGATGGGCCAGGCGTGCGGGCCCGAGGCCCAGCCTTTGGCGCTGGCGGCCTTGCACCAGGGCAAGCAGTGCATAGCGCTGGAGCGCCCCACGCGCCGGATCCTGGAGCTGGCCGTGCATGCCGACGACGCCCGGGTGCCTGTTGATCGCCAAAAAACCTGGATCACGGCATTGCATGAGCGCGTCCGATCTGCTGCGGGTCACCGAGCGGTTTTTCCGGGCCGACAAATCCGGCAACGTGCTTGGCACCGGTCTGGGCATGAGCATCGTCAAGGAGATCCTGGATTTGCTGGGCGGGGGCCTGCTGCTGCACAGCGAGCCGGGCGTGGGCACGCGGGTGACGGTGTGCTTGCCGCTGGTGGATGCCGGGGTGCCGGATCTGGCCTGAGCCCTGTCGCTACACTGGCGCGCATCCCCGCCACTGGTCAACCGCCATGCCCGTGATCGCTGTTTCTCATCCGCTGGTGCGCCACAAGATTGGTCTGCTGCGCGAAGACCAGATCTCCACCAAAAAATTCCGCGAGATCACGCACGAGCTGGCGCGCTTGCTGGCCTACGAGGCCACCGCTGATTTTCCGCTCGAAAAAACCACCATCCAGTGCTGGAGCGGCCCCGTGGAGATCGACCAGATCGCCGGGCGCAAGGTCACCATCGTGCCGATCTTGCGCGCGGGCCTGGGCATGCTGGACGGTGTGCTTGACATGGTGCCCAACGCCAAGATCAGCGTGGTCGGCCTGGCGCGTGATCACGAGACCTTGCAGCCCGTGCACTACTTCGAGAAGTTCGTGGGCCACCTGAGTGAGCGCACCGCCATCATCGTCGACCCCATGCTGGCAACAGCCGGCTCAATGATCGCCACGATCAACCTGCTCAAGGCCCGGGGCTGCGTGGACATCCGCGCGCTGGTGCTGGTGGCCGCGCCCGAGGGCATTGCAGCGCTCAACCAGGCGCACCCCGACGTGCGCTGCTGGACCGCCGCCATCGACAGCCATCACAACGAGATCGGCTACATCATCCCGGGCCTGGGCGACGCCGGCGACAAGATCTTCGGCACCAAGGACGAGGGCACGCTTTGAGGCGTGGAGGCTGACATCGGCCAGGTTTTGGCCAAGGCCGAGCCCACGGACGCGGCGCAGGCCAGGGCCGCGCGGCGCAGCCTCGTCGCCTTGTTTGCCGCCACGTTTGTCGAGCTGACCGGGCTGTTTCTGTTCGGCCCGCTGCTGCTGTTCACGCTCAAGGCGCAAGGCCTGGGCACGGCGGCGGTGGGTGCTTTTGGCGCGCTGCAATGGGCGGGTTTGCTGGCGGCCACGCCGTTTGCATCCAGCTGGGTGCAGCGCCTGGGCGCGCGGCCGGCCTTGCTGGCCAGTGGCGCCGTGCCCTTTGTGGCGCTGGCGGGCATGGTGGCCACCCAAAACGTGGCGCTGTGGGCGGGGCTTTACTTCATCGCGGGCATGGCGTCGGCATTGCGCTGGATCCTGGCCGAGGCCACGGTGGCCGAGTTGGCGCCGCCCGATAAGCGCGGCCGCGTGATGGGCTTGTTCGCCATGATGATCGGCGCCACTTTCATGGCCGGGCCGGCGCTGTTGTCGGCGCTGCTGGCGGCGGGCTTCAAAACCGACCGGGTGGGCTGGCTGGCGGTGGCGCTGGTGGGGCTGGGCTTGTTGTTGCTGATCCCGGTGCGCCCGGGCGCCCAGGCCGCAGGCGCAGCCCAAAACTCAGCCCAAAACTCGGCACAAGCCCCCAACACCGGTTGGCGCGGCATCTGGGCGGCTTTGCGCGCCGCGCCCGTGGTCATGCTGACGGGGTTCGTGGGTGGGTTTTTTGAATCCGGCCTGGCCAGCACCTTGCCGCTGGTGGGCTTGGCTATCGGGTTCTCGGTGGCCCTGTCGGCGCTGCTGGTGTCGGCCAGTGGCCTGGGCAGCACGCTGGTGGCGCCCTTGGTGGGTGAACTGGCCGATCGCCTGCCCACGGCCTTGATGCGCCGTGCCTGCGCGCTGGCCTGCGCCCTCGCCACGTTGGCCTTGTTGCTGGTGCCCCAGCAGGGCGGGTTGGCCTGGTTGATCGCCTTTGTGTGGGGCGGGGCGGGCGCGGCGCTTTACACGCTGGCGATGGTGGAAATTGGCCACCGCCACCAGGGCGTGGCCTTGGTCAACAACACCTCGGTGCTGGTGCTGGCCTACACGGCGGGCGGCTTGCTGGCGCCGGCTGCGGGCGGGCTGATGCTGCAATGGGCGCCCACGCTGGGGTTTCCGGCACTACTGCTGGCAGTGGCAGCCTTGGGGCTGTGGCCGGGCTTGTTTCGATACCATCGCCGCCGTTCGAATTGAGCAACTTTTTGGGAGCAAGCGACATGGCCATGGACGTGGTGGACTACGAGATCAAGGGTTCGGAGATGCAGTTTGTCGAGGTCGAGCTTGACCCCGGCGAGGCGGCGGTGGGCGAGGCCGGCAGCTTGTTTTTCATGGACGGCGGCATCGGCATGGACACGGTGTTTGGCGATGGCGGCGGCAGTAGCAGCGGCCTGTTTGGCAAGCTGCTGGGCGCGGGTAAGCGCCTCATCACCGGCGAGTCGATGTTCACCACGGTGTACACCAACCACGCCCAGCAAAAGCAGCGTGTGGCGTTTGGCGCGCCGTTCCCCGGCAAGATCGTGGCGATGGATCTGCGCCAGCTCGGAGGCCTGCTGATCTGCCAGAAAGAATCTTTTTTGTGCGCCGCGCGCGGCGTGTCGCTGGGCATCCATTTCCAGCAAAAGATGTCGGTCGGCTTTTTCGGCGGCGAGGGTTTTGTGATGCAAAAGCTTGAAGGCGACGGCCTGGCTTTTGTGCATGCCGGCGGCACAGTGGTCAAGCGTGAGCTGTTGCCCGGCCAAATACTGATGGTCGACACTGGTTGCCTGGTGGCCTACACGCCCAAGGTCAGTTTTGAGATCCAGTACGTGGGCAAGGTCAAAACAGCGCTGTTTGGCGGCGAGGGTTTGTTCCTGGCCAAGCTCACCGGCGCGGGCACGGTGTGGCTGCAAAGCCTGCCGTTCTCGCGCCTGGCCAGCCGCGTATTTGCTGCCGCGCCGCAGCGTGGTGGCGCGCGTGAAGAAAGCTCGCTGCTGGGCGGTTTGGCTGGTGGCACGGTGGGCGGGGGGCTGTTGGGCGGCTTGCTGGGGGGCGGTGATGAAGATTAGGCGCCTGTCGGGCTTGCGGCTGGGCCTGTTGATGGCGTCGATGTTGGGCGCGCCAGTCTTCGCGGCATCTGCGGCGACTGCGGCGACTGCGGCGACTGCGGCGCCCGCAGCATTGCCCGGCGCCAGTTTGTTTCTTGAAGAGCTGACCTGGACGGAGCTGTCCGAGCGCGTGGCGGCGGGCAGCACCACCGTGCTCGTGCCCATCGGCGGCACCGAGCAAAACGGCCCGCACATGGTGCTGGGCAAGCACAACGTGCGTGTGCATGCGCTGGCGGGCCTGATCGCAAAAAGCCTGGGCCAAACGGTGGTGGCGCCTGTGCTGGCCTACGTACCCGAGGGCGCGATCGAGCCCCCGGCCGCGCACATGCGCTTTGCCGGCACGATCTCCATCCCCGACGCCGCGTTTGAGGCGGTGCTTGAGTCAAGCGCCCGCAGCTTCAAGCGCCATGGCTTCAAAGACGTGGTGTTTTTGGGCGACCACGGCAGCTACCAAAGGAACATGGAGCGCGTGGCCACCAAGCTCAACCACGAGTGGGCCGGTGGTGGCGCCGCAGCTTGCCGGGTGATTGCGCTGTTGGACTTTTACCGTGCGTCGGTGGCGGGCCACGCCGAGCTGCTGGCCGCACGCGGTTTTGCCAAGTCCGAAATCGGCACCCATGCGGGCCTGGCCGACACCTCGTTGACGCTGGCCATCGACCCGGCACTGGTGCGCCGCGACGCGCTGCCACACGCGGCCAAGGCGGGTGAGCGCGAGGGCACTTACGGTGATCCACGTCGCGCCAGTGCCGAGTTAGGCCAGCTCGGCGTGGACCACATCGTGGCGCTGTCGGTGGCCGCCATTCGGCAACGCACTGGCGAGCGGCGCTGAGCGCGGCGATGCACGTCACCATCGCGCCACAAACGCGTCACCATCGCGCCACAAACGCACCACAAACGCGCCACCACCGCACCGAAAACACACCACCTCTGCACCGCCAAACGCCGGCCAGCCTGGCTTCATAGAATGAAGGGCTGAACTTTCGGTAAAAGCAGGTTGTGACTATGGTTTCCAAATTGAACAAACAGTGGGCCCGGGTGGCCGTGGCGTTGCTGGGCTTGGGCTTGGGCGCTCTGATGGCGCCAGCCGCGCAAGCAGCGGGGCCTGCCGCCTCGGCTGCGCCGGCTACTGGCGTAGTGAGCACGGTGCCAGGCATGCCGCCCGTGAGCGACGCGCGCAATCTGTACAGCGAGACCACGGCCGACAAGATCAGCCCCAGGCTGCAAGGTGATCTGGAGCGCATCTACGTGCCCAACCTGCGCTCCAACAACGTGACCGTGATCGACCCGGCCACGCTGAAGGTGCTGGGCCAGTTCAAGGTGGGCATCAGCCCGCAGCACATCGTGCCAGCCTGGGATTTGCGCACGCTGTGGGTCACCAACAATGCCGAAGGCCGCACCGACGGCAGCCTGACGCCGATTGACCCCCACACCGGCAAACCGGGCAAGGCGATCCCGGTGGACGACCCCTACAACATGTACTTCACGCCCGATGGCAAGTCGGCCATCGTGGTGGCCGAGGCGCGCAAGCGGCTTGACTTCCGTGATCCGCAAACCATGGCCTTGCAGTACACGATCGACACCCCAAACTGCCCGGGCATCAACCACGCCGACTTTTCCATCGACGGCCGCTTCGCGATCTTCACCTGTGAGTTTTCGGGCAGCATCGTCAAGATCGACCTGGTCAACCGCAAGGTGTTGGGCTACCTGACGCTCAAGATGCCGCAGAGCCGGTTCAAAGAAACAGCAGTGGCGCGCGCGCCGGTGGTGCCCGTGCCGGGCAAGGTGTGGGAGCCGGGCGAAACCGAGATCTGCACGGTCAAGACCGGCATGCCGCAAGACATCCGCAGCTCGCCCGATGGCAAGCGGTTCTACATCGCCGACATGCATGCCGACGGCGTGCACATCGTTGACGGTGAGTCGTTCGCCCAGGTGGGCTTCATCACCACCAGCATCGGCGCGCACGGCCTGTACCCCAGCCGCGACGGCAAAAGCCTGTTTGTTGCCAACCGCGGCTCGCACAAGATCCACGGCAGCCGGTTGGGCAATGGCGGCGTCTCGGTGATCGACTTTGCCACTGAAAAAGTAGTGGCGCGCTGGCCCGTGCCGGGTGGTGGCAGCCCGGACATGGGCAACGTCAGCGCCGATGGCAAATGGCTGTGGCTGGCCGCGCGCTTTGATGACGTGATCTACCGCTTCGACACCACCACTGGCGACGTCAAGCAAATCAAGGTGGGCTCTGAACCCCACGGCCTGACCGTGTGGCCGCAGCCCGGCCGTTATTCGCTGGGCCATACCGGCAACCTGCGCTGACGCGCTTCGTCGCATTTTTTAGGCTGCGCCATGAAACAACTTCTTGATTCGTTCTGGCGCGCCGCCGCGTATTGCCTGCACCCCAAGGTCATCGCGCTGTCGCTGCTGCCGCTGCTCATCGGCGCGGCCTTGGCGCTGGGCATGGGCTGGCTGTATTGGGAGTCGGCGGTGGCCTTTGTGCGGTCCACGCTGGAGAGCTGGCTGCTGGTGGACGCCGGCCTGAAGTGGATTGAGGCCCTGGTGGGCAGCTCGTTCCGGTCGGTGTTGGCCCCGCTCATCGTGGTGGCCTTGTCGGCGCCCGTGATCGTGGTGCTGTCGGTGTTGTTGGTGGCCTGGTTGATGACGCCGGCCATCGTCACACTGGTGGCCACGCGGCGCTTTTCCAAACTGGAGCGCAAGCAGGGGGCGGGCTTTTTCAGCAGCTTCATGTTGTCGCTGCTGTGCACGCTGGGCGCGCTGCTGGCCTTGCTGATCACCTTGCCCACCTGGTTCATTCCGCCGCTGGTCCTGGTGGTGCCCCCGCTGATCTGGGGCTGGCTCAATTACCGGGTGATGAGTTTTGACGTGCTGGCCGCTCACGCCAGCGCCGCTGAGCGGCGCGAGCTGATGAGGCGCCACCGCCTGCAACTGCTGGGCATTGGCGTGGTGTCGGGCTACCTGGGCGCCGCGCCCTCGCTGCTGTGGGCCGCCAGCGCCATGACGCTGATTTTTGCGCCGGTGCTCATCGTGGTGGCGGTGTGGCTGTATACGCTGGTGTTTGGGTTTTCAGCGCTGTGGTTTGCGCACTTTGCGCTGGCCGCGCTGGCAGCCTTGCGTGCCGAAGCTGAAAAATCCGAGCAGGCCGCGCGCGCCGCTGTGGCCCGCCCCGTGGGCGCCAGCGAGGTGATCGAACTGGGCTCGTCGTCGCCGCCTCCGCCCATGCCCGCCGCGCCTCCCGCGCTGCCGCCACCCTCGACCTGAAACTCGCCCAAACCACGCCATGCGCACAATCGGCCTCATCATCATCGGCGACGAAATCCTGTCGGGCAAACGCCAAGACAAACACCTGCCCAAGGTGATTGAGTTGCTCAACGCCAGGGGCTTGAGCCTGGCCTGGGCGCGCTACGTGGGCGACGACCGCCGGCAGATCACCGCCGCCCTGAAAGACGCGTTTGCGTCCGGCGACATCGTCTTCAGTTGCGGCGGCATTGGCGCCACGCCCGACGACCACACCCGCCAATGCGCGGGGGCTGCGCTGGGCCTGCCGCTGGTGCTGCACCCCGAGGCCGAGGCGCTGATCCGCGAGCGCATGCAAGACGTGGCCAAAGAGCAAGGCCTGCCCTACGCACCTGATCGCGCCGACAACCTGCACCGGCTCAACATGGGCATGTTCCCGCAGGGTGCGGCTATCGTGGCCAACCCCTACAACAAGATCCCCGGCTTTTCGGTGGGCGACGTGCACTTCGTGCCGGGCTTTCCGGTGATGGCGCATCCGATGATTGCCGCCGTGCTGGATGGGCGTTATGCCGCGCTGCGTGGCAGCCAGGTGGTGGCCGAGCGTTCGGTCATCGTGATGGGCGCCATGGAGGCCACGCTAACGCCGCTGATGGAAGACATCGAAGCCCGATTTGACGGCATCAAGGTGTTCAGCCTGCCCAGCGTGGACCACCCGCAGTGGGGCCGCCATATCGAGCTGGGCGTCAAAGGCTCAGCCGCGGCCACCGGGCCGGCGTTTGAGGCCTTGCTATCGGGTTTGCGCGCTGTTGGCGCCGAGCTAGGCCCTGAATTGGTGCGTTAAGTCTCATCCATTGCAGACGCACCAAAATCAAGCTTCGGTCTGCATTTGTTTGGTGCGGCCCGGGTAAAAAACAGGTTTGTGAGCGCCCTCGGCCCCATGCCGACAGCGTCCAGTGGCCCGCCAATTCTGGGCACGCTTTCTGCTACATTCTTGTGCGCTCAACGTGGGGGGTTCCCCACAAAGGCTTGCACCAAAGTTTTGCTTTTTGCTTTACCCCGCGTTCCATCCCCCTTTTTTTGCGTGATTCGCTAGGAGATTCTTGATGGCAAAGACCGTCGCCGACGTGCTGGCTATGGTGAAAGAAAACGAAATCAAGTTTGTTGATTTCCGGTTCACCGACACCCGTGGCAAGGAGCAGCACGTCACCGTGCCTGTGTCCCATTTTGATGAAGACAAATTCATTTCGGGCCATGCCTTCGACGGCTCCTCGATCGCCGGCTGGAAGGGTATCGAAGCCTCGGACATGCAGCTCATGCCTGACCCGAACACGGCCAACATCGACCCGTTCTTCGAAGAGCCCACGCTGATCCTGACCTGCGACGTGGTCGACCCCGCTGATGGCAAGCCCTACGAGCGTGACCCTCGCTCGCTGGCCAAGCGCGCCGAGGCCTACATGAAGAGCACCGGCCTGGGCGACACCGCCTACTTCGGCCCTGAGCCCGAGTTTTTTGTGTTCGACAGCGTGCGTTGGAACAACGACATGTCGGGCTGTTTCTCGAAGATTGAATCCGAAGAAGCGGCCTGGAACACCGGCAAAGAATACGAGCACGGCAATTCGGGTTTCCGGCCCACCGTCAAGGGCGGTTATTTCCCCGTGCCTCCGGTGGATTCGGGCCAGGATCTGCGCTCGGAAATGTGCCTGATTCTTGAATCAGTGGGCATCCCGGTTGAAGTGCACCACCACGAAGTGGCCAACGCCGGCCAGATGGAAATCGGCACACGGTTTTCCACCTTGGTGCAGCGCGCCGACTGGGTGCAACTGCAAAAGTACGTGATCCACAACGTGGCGCATGCCTACGGCAAAACCGCCACCTTCATGCCCAAGCCCATCGTCGGCGACAACGGCAGCGGCATGCACGTGCACCAGTCGGTCTGGAAAGACGGCAAGAACCTGTTTGCCGGTGACGGCTACGCGGGATTGAGCGACTTTGCGCTGTACTACATCGGCGGCATCATCAAGCACGCCCGTGCCCTGAACGCGATCACCAACCCCGGCACCAACAGCTACAAGCGCCTGGTGCCTGGGTTTGAAGCGCCGGTGAAATTGGCCTACTCGGCCAAAAACCGCTCGGCCTCAATCCGCATTCCGTACGTGGCCAACCCCAAGGGCCGCCGCGTGGAAGCCCGCTTCCCCGATCCGCTGATGAACCCGTACCTGGGTTTTGCCGCGCTGCTGATGGCTGGGCTGGACGGCGTCGAGAACAAGATCCACCCGGGCGAAGCCGCCACCAAGGATCTGTACCACTTGCCGCCCGAAGAAGACGCCAAGATCCCCACCGTTTGCCACAGCCTCGACCAGGCGCTGGAGCATCTGGACCGGGACCGCGCCTTCCTGACCAAAGGCGGTGTGTTCACCGATTCGTACATCGACGCTTACATCGAGCTGAAGATGCAAGAAGTGACGCGGTTCCGCATGGCCACGCACCCGGTTGAGTTCGACATGTACTACACGCTCTGATCGGGCCGGGTGGTGGCATTTGCCACCTTGCTGATCAATGGCGGACCCAGGGCAGCGCGAGCTGCCTTTTTTTATGGGGTCGCTGGGCCACAATTCACACGCCCGACAACCCGGGTTGATGCCTTTTTCACTGACAAGACCTGATGACCTGCTGCGCACGCTCACTGTTGTTGTTATTGGCCGCCGGCTTGGCGCTGCTGGCCCCGCTGCCGGGGGCAGCGCTTGGGGGCACGGTGTACCGCTGCCCTGGCCCGCCCATCCTCTACACCGATGCCTTGACGCCTGAAGACGCCAAGAGCCGGGGCTGCCACACGATCGAGGGCGCGCCCGTCACGGTGATCCAGGCCGTCAAGCCACGGGCACCAGCGGCCAGCAACCCCAATGGCGCGGGATCGGGCGCGCGCGCTGGTGAGTCGCGTATCGAGGCGCGCATTGAACCTGCCACCCAGCGCCAGCGCGACAGCGACGCCCGCCGCATTCTTGACGCCGAGTTGCGGCGCGAAGAAGACAAGCTCGCCGCCCTGAAGCGCGACTACAACAACGGCGAACCCGAGCGCCGGGGTGACGAGCGCAACTTCCAGAACTATCTCGACAGGGTGGCGTTGATGAAGGCCAACATCAGCCGCAGCGAGAGCGACATCTTGTCCATCAAGCGTGAGTTGGGCAAGTTGCCGTCTTGATTTGACTTGCATCACTGGCCTGTCGTGCGGGTTCCTGCGGCCCGCCTCGCTCAAATTGATGCCCAGAAATACCACCATGAAACCCCGCCTCGAATCCGTCCCCGACCAACCCGCTGGCCGATCGCCCTACGACACCTTTGATCTGCTCGCCACCATGGTGGCCGTGGTGCGGCCCGACGGGTCCATGTTGTTTGTCAATGCCATGTTTGAAAACGTGGCCAGCCTCTCGCGCCGAACCCTGATGCGCAGCAGCTTGTTTGACTGGTTTGTCGATAGCCGGCAACTGCGCGAAACACTGGCGTCCGTGATGCGCAACGAGATCGCCACGGGCCGGTTTGACAGCGTCATGCGCCGGGCCCCCGTGGCGGCCCATGAGTCACTGCAAGTGCATGTCATCGTCACCCAGATCGACCCCGGCCGCGACCGCGTGCTGGTGGAGTTGCTGGAGATCGAGCAGCAAACCCGGCAAGACCGTGAAGAGCGCGCCTTAGGCCAGGTGCAGGCCAACAAGGAGTTGATACGCAACCTGGCACATGAGATCAAGAACCCTTTGGGCGGTATTCGCGGGTCAGCGCAGCTGCTGGAAATGGAGCTGACCAGCTACTTTCCGGCGGGCCGCGCCAAGGATGACGTGCCAGCGCGGGGGGCGGGTGCTGCGGCCGGTGGCCAGGGCGCGCTCACTGCCCGCGAGCTGACGGAATACACGCAGGTCATCATCCGCGAGGCCGACCGCCTGCAAGCGCTGGTTGACCGGCTGCTGGCACCGCACCGCAAGCCGCACGTGGTGAGCGACGTCAACATTCATGAGGTGTGCGAGCGCGTGCGGTCCTTGATCCTGGCCGAGTTTCCGCGTGGCCTGCTGGTCAAGCGGGACTACGACACCTCGATTCCTGATTTCCGGGGTGACCGCGAGCAGCTGATCCAGGCCGTGCTCAATATCGCCCACAACGCCGCGCAGGCCCTGGTTGATCGCATTGCCGAGGGCGACGCCAGCCTGATCTTGCGCACCCGCGTGTCTCGTCAGGTCACCATTGGCAAGCAGCGCTTCAAACTGGCACTGGAATTGCATATCGAAGACAACGGACCCGGCGTGGCCACTGACATCCGAGACCGCATCTTCTACCCCTTGGTATCGGGGCGAGAGGGCGGATCGGGACTGGGCCTGACGTTGGCGCAAACATTCGTGCAGCAGCATCAGGGCATGATCGAGTGCGACAGCGAGCCAGGCCGGACCGTATTTCGGATCGTGATCCCGCTGCCTTGATCAAGCAGCTTGTAGTTCAAGTAACCAGGCCGCCGCCGCATGAAACCCATCTGGATCGTAGACGACGACCAATCCATCCGTTTTGTGCTTGAGAAGGCGCTCGCGCGTGAGCAGTTCGCCACCCGCAGCTTCTCGAACCCCCGCGACGTGCTTGCCGCGCTCGATGACGACGAACCCCAGGTGCTGGTGAGCGACATCCGCATGCCGGGGGGGTCGGGCATCGATTTGCTGGCCAAGGTCAAGGCACGCTTGCCCGGGCTGCCGGTGATCATCATGACGGCCTACTCCGACCTGGACAGCGCCGTCTCGGCCTTTCAGGGCGGGGCGTTTGAGTACCTGCCCAAGCCCTTCGATTTGATGCGCGCAGTTGAGCTGATTCGGCGTGCCGTTGAAGAAAGCCTGCGCGAGGACGTGCGCGACACCAGCAGCGCCGAGATGCCCGAAATGCTGGGCCAGGCACCGGCGATGCAGGATGTGTTTCGCGCCATCGGGCGGCTGAGCCAAAGCAATGTCACGGTGCTCATCACCGGTGAATCGGGTTCGGGCAAAGAGCTGGTGGCGCGCGCGCTGCACAAACACAGCCCGCGTGGCGACACGGGCAGCAACGGCCCATTTATCGCCATCAATACCGCCGCCATTCCCAAGGACTTGCTTGAGAGCGAGCTGTTTGGCCATGAGCGCGGCGCCTTTACCGGCGCGCAAACCATGCGCCGGGGCCGCTTTGAGCAAGCCGACGGCGGCACGCTGTTTCTGGATGAAATCGGCGACATGCCATTTGATCTACAGACACGTTTGTTGCGCGTGTTGAGCGACGGCCAGTTTTACCGCGTGGGTGGTCATCAGCCGCTCAAGTCAAACGTCAGGGTGATCGCGGCCACCCACCAGAACCTGGAGCAGCGGGTGCGCGATGGCGCGTTCCGCGAAGACTTGTTCCACCGCCTGAACGTCATCCGCCTTCGGCTGCCGGCGCTGCGCGAGCGGCCCGAAGACGTGGCCCAGCTCACGCGGTTCTTCTTGACCAAGAGCGCCAAAGAGCTGGGCGTGGACGCCAAGCGCATCACCGACGCCGCGCTGGAGCGGCTGATGGCGTTTGACTTTCCGGGCAACGTGCGCCAGCTCGAGAACATCTGCCACTGGCTCACGGTGATGGCGCCCGCCCAGGTGATCGAGCCCAAGGATTTACCGCCTGAACTGATGGGCGGTGATTTGTCGAGGCTGTCGGTGGCCACTCACGGCGGCAGCGCCGAAATGCAGCCCGCCACGGCAATGAGCAATACCAGCAGCAGCAGCAGCGCCGGCATCAGCGCCAGCGGCCTGGTCGGCGCGGTGCCGGTGGTCAGCGGGCCGGCGGCGGGGGGGGTTGGCAGCGGCTGGTTGCAGGATCTGCAACGTGAAGCGCGCCGCTTGTTGGAGTCGGGTGATGCCGAGGTCTGGGACACGCTGACGCGCCAGTTTGAGGGCCAGCTGATCCACACCGCGCTGGAGGTGACGCGCGGGCGCCGCATCGAGGCGGCGCACAAGCTGGGCATCGGCCGCAACACCATCACCCGCAAGATCCAGGAGCTGGGGCTGGACGACTGAAGCAGGGCGGCGCGCCCACCAAGCCAGTGCCCGCGCCCTGGGCTGCAACGTGCGCCTCAGCCTCTCAGTCGGCCAAGGTCATCATCACGGGCGCGTGGTCGCTGGGCCGCTCGTTTTTGCGCGGCAGTTTGTCCACCACGCAGGCCGCAACATTCGGCAGCAAGGCCGTGCTCACCAGGATGTGGTCAATGCGCAGGCCCTGGTTCTTGCGGAACGCCAGGTTGCGGTAGTCCCACCAGCTCCAGGTGCGTGGTGGCTGTTCAAACAGGCGGAACGCGTCGATCAGACCCAGCCCAACCAGGGCTTGAAAATGCGCCCGCTCTTCAGCCGTGCAATGGATGGTGCCCGCCAGCAGCACGGGGTCATACACGTCACGGTCTTCGGGCGCGATGTTGTAGTCGCCCAACAGCACCAGCTTTGGGTGCTGGGCCATCTCGGCTTTCAGCCAATCGTGCAGGGCGTCAAGCCAACCCATCTTGTAGGCAAACTTGTCGCTGCCCGGCGCTTGGCCATTCGGAAAGTACGCGCCAACCACCCGCAAATCACCCACGGTGGCCGCGATCACGCGGGCTTGCGGGTCGTCCAGGCCGGGGATGTTTTTGACCACATTGGTGGGTGGGGTGCGCGCCAGCAGCGCCACGCCGTTGTAGGTTCTTTGGCCAAACCAGACGCTGTGCCAACCGGCGGCCAGGATCTCGGCATGCGGAAATTTATCGTCGGTGAGCTTGGTCTCCTGCAGCGCCACAACATCGGCTTGATGCACGGCCAGCCAGTCCAGCAGCTGGGGCAGGCGCACGGCCAGGGAGTTGACGTTCCAGGTGGCGATTCGCATTGTTCTGAAAATCCCTTTTAAATCAGTCACTTGATAAGTTAAACAGACTTCTAGCTACACGAAAGCTCATCGCGTCACTTCATTGTGCCCGCCGATCAGTCGGCGAAGGTGAACCGGTTTTCGCCCTCGGGAATCAGCCTCGGGCCGGGCGTGGCGAATAGGTCAGGTGCTCACTCGATCAGCGTTGCCACGCGGGCCAGCACGTCGGCCACCAGCTCGGGCGAGACGACTTCAATGAACTGCGCACGCCGAACCTTCAGGTCTACGGTTCGCACTTGATTGCACAGCACGACGCCATCGGTCACCAGCCCGGCGCCGGCCAGGGGCACCGTCCAGGCATGCCCGCGCGCAAAGGCGCCGCCGCGCGTCACGGGGCAGGCCAGCGCCAACCCGAAGCGGTTGAACGCTTCAGGCGACAGCACCAGCGCCGGCCGCGTGCCTTGCTGCTCATGCCCGGCGCTCGGGTCGAAATCCAGGCGGATGATGTCGCCACGCCTGGGCACCCATGCCGCCCGCTTGGTCACCACGCCTCGCGCCCTACGGGACGGGCATCGGCCCATCCCGGGGCGGTGGGCATGTCGCCGGGCTTCATGCCGGCCAGCAGTTCGACCAGGGTGTAGCGCGGCCTGGCGGGTGACAGCACCAAGCGGCCATCTTCCACCGTCACGGCCACCGATGCACCGGCTGTCAGGCCCAGCGCGCGCAGCATCTGACGAGGCAGTGTGACGGAGACGGACCCGCCCACGGCGCGAAGGGTTGCGGTATGCATGACGTGTTCTCCAGGTAAGGGGGAGTGATTCAAGGCTCGAATTGTCACACAAAAGTATGACTAAGGCCGTGTCTGGGCGGGTCACTGCGCGCCATCAAGCACCAACATCAGGCGGGCTCTTGTCTGAGGTCGAGTGTCGGCGTTGTCATGCGCTGGGCCAATTGACGGGGTCAAAAAGCCGAGTTTCATCAGTGCCGCCAGCCGGCACGCTCAACGGGCCGATGGCCGCGCGCAGCGCGCTGGTATCCAGCGCCGGGTGGTCAGACACGGCGCGCGCGGCAATCTCGGCGGCCAGCGCCTGCAGCATCTGGCTTGACTCACGCAGCCGGGCGCGAAAGCCCGCTTCGTCCAGATCGTCTTGCAAGCTGGCATTGAGTTGGGCAAACCAGGGCAGGCTCGCCTGGTCCAGCATCACCGGGGCATTGCGCTTGGCGCTGAGGCCGCTCCAGGCGCGCATCAGGTGTTGGATCTCGATGTTGATGCGCTGGCAGCAGGCCAGCTCATCGCGCAGCGCGGCCAGGGTTTTGAGATCGGCCAGGCGCTGGTGCATGAACAACTGCGATAACACGCCCCAGTAATAGGCGTAATCCCAGATCACCTTGACCGGCAGCACCTCAGGATCACCAAAAATGCCGTACTGGTCAAGGTACAGCGCCATGGTGCTGTCGTAGAACGAGTGGAACACCTGGTCATAAATAGTGGCGTGCGCGCCCAGGCGCCCGCCCGCGCGGTCACGTGCCACCAGCTCGGTGATGTAGGTGTTGGCAATGGCGATGAAATCACTGCCGGGTGAATAAAACGGATCGGGGAACAAGCCCGCCTCGCCGGTCAACGCCCAGCGCTGGTCTGAAAAAACCTGTTTGCAGCCGTAGGAGAAGTTGCGGAAAAACGCAAAGTCTTGCAACTGATCGCGCTGGCCGTCGAGCTCGTCAAACAGCAGCGGCTGGTAGGTGCGCAGCCAGTCCATCGCCTTCTCGAACGTATTGATGGCCTCTAGCGGGTGGTAGCGCGGATCGGCCACGATGCCCACTGAATGCGAGCCCGACGACAACGGAATCAACCACACCCAGTAGCCCGCGCCCACCAGGTGGTTGGTCGAACGCCAGCGCTCGGGCGGCGTGCAGCGCGCGCGCCAACTCGGGTCGTCAGACCAGTCATCGATGTTGATGCGGTGCTGCACCCGAAACCACACCGCGTTGCACTGGTGCGCGCTGGGCTCGGCCAGCGCCAGGCGCCGCTTGATCAGGCCGGCGCGGCCGCAGGCGTCAACCAGCCAGCGGCATTGCACGGTGACGGGCGCTTGCTCGCCCTGCTGGTAGCTCACCTCATGGGGCACCGCCCCCTCGCCCAGGGCAAACGTGGTGGTGCGGGTGGCATCCAGAAACTGCACGCCGAGACGCCGAGCCTCCTGGGCCAGAAAGTTTTCAAAAATGCCCCGGTCAATCTGGTAGCTGACCATGGCCAGCGCCTGGCTGGCGCCAATCTCCAGCACCTGCGCAATGTCGCGCCGGCCCTCAGAGAAGAAGAACCGAAACCCGAACTTTTTGAGTTGTTCTTCTTCGAGGTGCTTTTTGAGGCCCAGCACCTCTGAAAAGTAGTACGCGCCCAGCTCTACCGTGGACTCACCCACCTTGTGCGCCGCCACCGGCACCGGGTGAGCGCGCCGCTCGATCACCAGGATGTTGATGTCGGCAAAGCGTTGCTTGAGTTGCAGCGCCAGCGTGAGGCCGGCCAAGCCGCCGCCCATGATCACCACGTCACGCTGGGCCGGGTGGGTGGGCACGGTGGGGCTTTGGGTTGGCAGGTTGGTCAATCGAAACTCAGGGTCAGGTGCAGCGATTGAAACGCCGACAAGGGCAGGCTGATGGTGGTTTGATCGGCGGCGCGCGCCAGCGCCTCAAACAGTGGCAAAGCATCGGCCATGGCGTTGCCCGACAGGGCGGTGGCCGCAGCTGATTGCAAGCGCACTGCGGGCCTGGGCCCGTCTTGCAGCGACCAATCCAGGCGCGCCACGCTCTTGGCGCCACGCTCGGGCGACAGCACCAGGGCCACGCCCAGCAGCCCGTCACTGCGGGTGACGGATGCCAGCGCACCGACAGCGGCCACGTCATAACCCACCAGCAGCACGGCGCGTGAATCGGCCGCGCACTGCACGGCTGCGGCCAACAGGCCGTTGGCAAAGCTGTGCTCAAAGGCGGTGAGCGCGGTGCTGGCCTCGTGGCAGCCGCAGCCCATGGTCCAGTAGCCGGCGGCGGCGTTGTGCACCGAGTTGTGAAACTTGGTGGGCGACAGCAAGCTGGGCGTGGTGGCCAACATGGCGCACATGTAGTCATTCACGCCCAGATCCCCATGGGCCGAGGTGAAGATGCTGGGCAGCTGGCGGGCGTCATGGCCTGACGCGGCCACGGCGGCTGCTGCTGCCTCCAGCGCCACGGCCACGGTGTCGGGCGCACGGCGCCGCTCAGCCGGCGGCAACATCTGCGGCGCGGGCCGTTTGGCGAGAGCCACCGGTACCACCGGCGCGCCGGCGGCTGGCGATTCACTGCGGAACGCCAGGCGCGCTGCATCCCATCCGGGCAAGCTGGGCGCCCACAGCGCGATGCCGTCAATGAACAAGGGGGCCATGGGTTGGCTCATGAGGGTTCGGCAGCATCGCTGCTATCACGGCCAAAGATCAGCGCACAGTTGTTGCCCCCAAAACCGAATGAATTGCTGAGCGCGCGCCGCACATTGCCCTGTGCCGGCGCCAGGCGGATCTGGGGGCCACAGCAAGGGTCAGGCGTGCGGGTGTTCACGGTGCCCGGCATGAATCCGCTGCGCAGCGCCAACAGGCAGACAACGGCCTCTACGATGCCGGCGGCACCCAGCGTGTGGCCCACAAAACCCTTGGTGGAGCTGGCAAACACCTCGGGCCCAAAGCGGCGCGCCACCAGGGCCGACTCCACCTCGTCGTTTTTGGTGCTGGCGGTGCCGTGCAGGTTGATGTAGTCAATGTCGGCACAGCTGATGCCGGCGCGGGCCAGCGCGTCGTTGAGTGCACGCTCAGCGCCCAGGCCTTCAGGATGCGGCGTTGACATGTGGTGCGCGTCGCTGGCCTCGCCGTAGCCCAGCAATTGCAGGGCGCCGGGGCCGCGCTCCAGCAGCGCATAGCCGGCGGCCTCGCCCAGGCTGATGCCGGCACGATGCGCGTCAAACGGCCGGCAAGGCTCAGGCGACACCAATTCCAGCGAATTGAAGCCAAACAACACGCTGCCGCACAAGGTGTCAACGCCACCCACCACGGCGGCGTCCACCAGGCCCAGGCGGATCAGGCGCTCGGCGTCGGCAAAGGCCTTGGCGCTGGATGAGCAAGCGGTGGACACCGTGACGCAAGGCCCCGTCAGCCCCAGCGCCTCTTGCACAAACAAAGCCAGCGAGTGGGGTGTGTGCAGGGCTGGCAGCCGGGTGTCTGGCGGAAACCGGCCCTCGGCGTCAAGCCGGGTGTAGGCGTTTTCGGTGGCCCCGATGCTGGCCGTGGACGTGCCCAGCACCAGCGCCACGCGGTGGGCGCCATAGCGCTTGCGCACGGCTATTGCCGCGTCAAAAAAACCGTCGGCTTGCAGGCCCAACCAGGCCAGCCGGTTGTTGCGGCAGTCCCAGGTTGACAGCGCGGCGGGCAGGGCGGTGGTCTCGATCGCGTCAACCCGGCCAATCCAGGTGGCCAGCGGTGCGCCGCCAAAGTCATTGGGCCTCAGGCCGCTGCGATGGGCTTGCAGGGCGTCTTGCAGGCTTTGCAGGCCAGAACCTGCGGCTGTGGTGGCGGTGAAAGCACTGATCGAAAGCGGAGCGATGGGAGCAGGCACTTGGGCAGTAGGCGTTGTGAGCAGGGGACTATAAAACACCGTCTGAAGCGCCAACCGCAGGCCAGTGCAAAGCCCCAACGCCTGGGTGATCAACATCAACCTTGGTGGGTGAGGGCGTGCGTGTATGGGCGTGCGTGCGGGTGTCACTGCATGTGCGCGTACCAACGCAAAACGGGCCAGCAGGGTGCTGGCCCGTTGTAAGGCTGCATACGGCCGCCTGTTGCGGCAGAACGTGCGGCAGCGCTTTAGCTCAGGCTTTGGCGGCCGGGCGACGACGGTAGGTGAGGCGCAGTGCAGCCAAACCCGCCAAGATCAGCGCGTA
This sequence comes from Betaproteobacteria bacterium, assembly GCA_043779845.1. Taxonomy (GTDB): domain Bacteria; phylum Pseudomonadota; class Gammaproteobacteria; order Burkholderiales; family Burkholderiaceae_C; genus Pseudaquabacterium. Next base: position 24,922 of record JAYWDK010000328.1, read on the forward strand.
GCTGCTGGGTTCGGGCACGGTGACGGTGGTGAAGGTGAAGTTGTCCATGGCGTAATAGCCGTTCCAGCCGGTCACGGTGATGGTGTCCACCAAGCCCGCGTAGCCGCTTGCCAAGTAGGCCGGGGCATCAGCCCGCTGCATGTTCAACAAGGTGGCGGACGTGTGCACCAGCAACCCGCCAAGGTACATGTTGAACGTGACGTCACCACCATCAAAGACGCTGGTGAAATAAGCGCCGTCAAACGTCACCGGGGCCGCTGCCTTGATGTCCTTCGACTCGCTATGCGACGGTACGGCAAACTGATCGTAGTCAGTCCACATGCTGGTGGACGGCGACTTGAAGTAGTTTTTGGCGTCTGGCGCCACGTCGTTGTGATCGTCCCAATACCAGGATCCAACGCAATAGCTGCAAGCTGCGGTGCGGCTGCCCGTGATGTAGGTGAATGTGAAGCCGTGGTAAGCCGACGAGAAAGGCAGAGGGCCGCCCGTCATGTCGTCAAAGTTAAGCACGTCGGCTGAGGCCACGGGGACCAAACAAGCCAGGGCTGCGGCAGCAGCCAATTTGCGGATCATTGTGTTCATGGAACCTCTGTGAAAGTTTTTAAGTCGCTTGCTTTTTGCTTTGCCATCGGCCTACATCGGCCCACATCGGCCCACATGGCATGCCAAAAAATACCAGCTATCCGTATCAAAGATAACAGTCTGCGGCATTCAAGCGTTCCCCCCTACTTGGGGGGTAGCTCACCGGGTTGATAACCCGCCGCAGCCGTGGGCTCTGCATCAAAGTGCAAGCCATAACGATCAGCCATCTCGTTGATGGCCTTGCGCTGTGGTGCTGCGCTGCCGGCATAAAAATCCTTGGCCCAGTCTTGCATCGCCAGCGTGGCCGTGGCCCAGGTGGCCAGGGTTATTTCAAGCAGTGTGGGCTGCACGTAACCCTCATGGGGGCCCAGCGCCAGCGCCTTGGCCCAGGCTTGGTGCATGGCCTCACCGTTCTCACCCATGCCCTGGTAGCACGATGCCACGTTGGCCCAGGTTTGGGGGTCAGATGGGCGCAGTGCCAACAGCAGGCGGTATTGGGCCAGCGCCGCGCGCAAGTGCTGCACGCGCGCGGGCTCATCGGCCCAATCACGCCTGGCGGCCACGGCGTGCAAATCGCCCAAATCACCGTGCAGCGCGGCGTTGTCGGGCGTTATCTCCAGTGCCCCCAGCAAGTTGGCCCGCGCCTGGTCCCATTCGAGCTGTGAGGCCGGTAACGTGGCACCGCTGGCCCAACTGCTGACTTGTTTGCTGGTGCCCATGGCCAGCGCGTCGGCGCGTATCAAGCGCTGCCCCTCGTAGCAGGCCCAGGCGGCCAAACCCAGGGCCAACAGCAGCAGCGGGGCGTTGCGCCAAAGTTGCCCGGCGCGGACGTTGGCGGTGGTGTTGGCGTTCAATCGCACGGCAAATCGTCTTCGTCGTCTTGCAGATCACCGCCAAGGGCCAACCCGCACAGGCTGGCCGGGCCGCTCATCGTCAACTCTTGCGCCAGCGCGGCGCCGTAGTGGGCGGCCAGCCAGGTGGCGGCCTCTCGCATGCGCGGTTGGCGCCCGGTCAGGTTGTGCGAGTCACTGGCTACTGCGTGCACCAGGCCCATGTCCAACAAAGCCCGCGCGGTGGCCTGCGCCTTGG